>PMBM01000092.1:0-20333 GCA_003153855.1 Propionibacteriaceae bacterium | reverse complement strand
CGGGTCACCAAGCCGTACACCGACGACGAGTGGGACGCGATCCGCGGTCTCGGTCGCCACGTCGACGACCTGCTCCAGGCGGGCGACGTGCGGCTCACCATGGGTGGCGAGCCCACCTTCGTCACGTCCGGCGACACGTCCACGCCCGAGTGGGAGTCGGAGGCCGACGGCGCCGAGAAGCGGGCGCTCGCGGGACGCCTCGCCTCGCTGCTGCACCAGCGCTGGGCTCCCCAGGGAGTCGTCCACCACGGGCAGGGCAAGTGGTACCCCGGCGAACCACTCCCCCGCTGGCAGCTCCAGCTCACGTGGCGCGCCGACGGCCGACCCCTGTGGCGCGACCCGTCGCTGCTCGCCGACCCCTCGTCACCGCCAGAGTCGTCGAGCCGGCCGTACGAGCTGGCGCAGGCCATCGCCGGCAACCTCGGCATCATGTCGAGCCTTGTGCTCCCGGCGTACGAGGACCCGGTGGCCGAGGCCCTCGCGGAGGCGCAGCGCCCCGCGGGCGCTCGCCCCGGCATCGACGCCGACGTCGCGGCACTCGCCGAAGGACTGCTGACTCCGCCTGCGGTCCCCGCGGGGTACGTCGTCCCGGTCTTCGTCGACCCCGAGCGTCCCGGCTCCTGGGCGACGGCGCGCTGGCAGCCGCGGCGACGCGACCTCTACCTCATCCCGGGCACGTCGGCCCTCGGACTCCGGCTGCCGCTGGACTCGATCGCCTGGGGCGAGGCGCCCGACATCACCCGCGCCGACGAGGTCCCGACGCGCTCCCTGCCAGATCGCCGGACCCGCGAGCTGGCACGCGTGCTCGACGTGGCCGACGCCCCCCGTACAGCCCTCGCCGTCCAGGAGCGCGACGGCCACACGTTCGTGTTCCTGCCGCCGGTCGACCTGCTCGACGACGCGGTACGGCTGCTCATCGCGGTCGAGGACGCGGCCGCCGCGACCGGCCAGCCTGTCGTCCTCGAGGGCTACCCGCTGCCCTACGACGACCGTGCACGCAGCCTGAGCATCACGCCCGACCCTGGCGTGCTCGAGGTCAACGTCCAGCCGACAGGCAGCTGGGACGAGCTGGAGGCGCTCACCACGACCCTGTACGAGGATGCTCGCGCCGCCGGGCTGTCGACCGAGAAGTTCGACCTCGACGGCACCCACACCGGTACGGGCGGCGGCAACCACATCACGCTCGGCGGGGCCACCGCGGCGAACTCGCCGCTGCTGCGTCGCCCGGACCTGCTGCGGTCGCTCATCACCTACTGGCAGCACCATCCAGCCCTCTCGTACGTGTTCACCGGCCGCTTCATCGGCCCGACCAGCCAGGCCCCCCGGGTCGACGAGGGGCGCCACGAGACGCTGTACGAGCTGGAGACGGCCTTCGCCCAGCTCGCGCGCATGGTCGCCGACCCGGAGGTCGACCACGACGTCGCCGCGGTCGTCGCCGCTGACCGACGCTGGGACGAGGACCCCGACGCGCGGATCGAGCGTCAGCGCCGTACACAGCCGTGGCTCACCGACCGCCTCCTGCGACACCTCCTCGTCGACGTGACCGGCAACACTCACCGCGCCGAGTTCTGCGTCGACAAGCTGTACAGCCCCGACAGCCGCACCGGGAAGCTCGGCCTGTTGGAGATGCGCGGCTTCGAGATGCCGCCGCACGCCCGGATGTCGCTGGTCCAGTCGCTGCTGGTGCGGGCGCTGGTCGCCAGGTTCTGGGACGAGCCGTACTCCGGCGACCTCATCCGGTGGAGCACGCGCCTGCACGACCGCTACCTGCTGCCGGCGTACGCCGCGGCCGACCTGCGCGACGTCGTCAGCGAGCTCAACGCCTATCTGGCGCGCAAGGGCGGACCGGCGTTCGACGAGCGCTGGCTCGAGCCCTTCCTCGAGTTCCGGTTTCCCCGCCTCGGCGAGGCCACCATCGGGGGCGTCCGGCTCGAGCTGCGAGGTGCCATCGAGCCGTGGCACGTCCTCGGCGAGGAGGCTGCGGAGAACGGCATGGCCCGCTACGTCGACTCGTCGGTGGGACGCGTCCAGGTCATCGCCTCCGGCATGGTCGAGGGCCGACAGATCGTCACGTGCAACGGCGTCGAGGTGCCGATGGCGCAGCTGTCGACGTCCGGCTGGGGCACCGGGATCGACGGCACCGCGTCGACGACTGTTGCCGGCGTCCGCTACAAGGCTTGGTCACCCCCGTCGTCGCTACATCCCACGATCGGCGTCCACTCGCCGCTCCGCTTCGACCTCGTCGACCGGCGAGCGGGCCAGTCGCTGGGCGGCTTCACCTACCACGTGGTGCACGAGGGCGGGCGCGCGTACGACACGTACCCGGTCAACGCCGCCGAGGCCGAGTCGCGGCGAGCGGCACGCTTCCAGCCGTACCAGTCGAGCGGCGCTGTCGACGTGAGTGCCCTTGTCAGCCCGGGTTCGATCCTCGGCGGACGGCCCACGGACTTCCCGACCACGCTGGACCTCCGTCGATTCCTCCCCGGCCGACCGCCCGGACGCGAGGTCGACGGAACCGACGCGTCATGACGGACGTCACGCGTGATCACGTCGTCGGGCCGTACAGTGCCAGGATGCAGGGCGGCCCGGGGTTCGACGAGCTCGCGCGGCTGCCCGCCACCCCTCGCGGCCGTGCCCTCGGCACGGCGATCGATGCGATGGGCCACCACGGCCTGAGGTCCCGGCGCCGCGATGTACGGCGGATGGTCCTCGACGACGGCGTCACGTACGGGTCTCTCGACGGCACGCAGGTGCCCTGGCAGGTCGATCCTCTTCCCATCCTCATCGAGGCCCCGGAGTGGGAGCGGCTCGAGGCCGGGCTCACCCAGCGGGCTCGTCTGCTCGACGCGATCCTCGTCGACCTGCTCACCGAGCGCAGGACGCTGCGCGAGCGGCTGCTCCCGGCCGAGCTCATCGTCGGCCACGAAGGCTTCCTCGTGCCCGCGGCGCGTGTCCTCCTTCCCGGCAGCCGACAGCTACCCATGGTCGCGACGGACCTGGCGCGTACGGCTGACGGCTCCTGGTGCGTCCTCAGCGACCGGACGCAGTCGCCGTCCGGAGCGGGATACGCGATGGCGACCCGAAGGATCGTGTCCCGCGCCCTCGACCACATCTACCGGTCCTTGCCGCTGCGCCGCCTGCGCCCCTTCTTCGACGTCATGCAGATGGGCCTGCTGCAGGCCGCGCACCCGACCGACAACGTGCCGCAGGTGGTCCTGCTCACGCCGGGTCCTGAGAGCGAGACCGCGTACGACCAGGCCCTGCTCTCCGTCCTGCTCGGCCACCCACTCGCCCAGAGCGACGACCTCCTGATGCGCGACGGGAAGCTGTGGCTCCGCACGACGGGTCGTCTCCACCACGTCGACGTCGTCCAGCGACGCGTCGACGCCGCCTGGTGCGACTCGCTCGACCTGCGGGGCGACTCGCGGCTGGGGGTGCCCGGCCTTGTCGCGGCGGCGGCCCGCGGCACCGTGAGCGTCGTCAACCCGTTCACGGCGGGCGTCCTCGAGAACCCCGGGCTCGCGCCGTACCTGCCGGGCATCGCTCGCGCGCTGCTCGACGAGGATCTGAAGCTGCCGAGCCCCGACGCNNGCTGGAGACGCTTCGGCATCGCATCACCCAGGAACCGTGGCGGTGGGCGGCGCAGGAGATCGTCCAGCCGTCGACGGCGCCCATCGTGAGCACGACCGGCCTCGTACCGCGCCCGATGGTGCTGCGGACGTTCGCTGTCGCCTACGACACGAACTACCACGTGCTGCCCGGCGGCATGGCTCGGGTCGCCGGTTCCAGCGACTCGCTCGTCATCACGAACCGCACCGGGGCGCTCGCCAAGGACGTCTGGGTCGTCGAAGCGGAGTCGGTCACCCCACCGCTCGTCCTGTCCCCCGCGTTCGCCCGGTCGCGCCGGCAGGCGACCGTCCTGCCGCGGCTCACGCCCCGCGGCGCCGGCAGCCTGTACTGGACCGGCCGCTACTCGGAGCGGGCACAGTCCACGGCACGGCTGCTCAACGTGGTCGAGAACCTCGTCGAGGACAACCTGACACGTACGGACACGCCCGGCCACACGGCCATGGTCGCGATGCTCGTCGCGCTGACCGAGGTGACGGCTGTACGACCGGGCTTCGCGGCCGGCGAGCCGGGGTCGGCCGAGCGTCGCGCGAACCCGTTGCCGCTGCTCCGTGATCTCCTCCTCGACCCCGACCTCCGCGGATCACTCGCGCACAACGCGCTGCGGATGACGCGGTCGGCCCAGGAGGTACGGGAGGTGCTCAGCCTCGACACGTTCGGCATCCTCAACCGGCTGCAGACGACGCTCAACGAAGCCAGGGCGCTGGGCGAGGAGGTCCATATCCAGGACGTCGCGTCCCACGCGATGGAGGCCTGTCTGGCCTTGTCGGGCCTCGCGAGCGAGAGCCTGATCCGCGACTCCATCTGGGCGTTCCTCGAGGCCGGGCGCAGGATGGAGCGGGCGCAGCTCACCGTCCGGCTGCTGCGGAACTCCCTGGCCGTCGAACGCTCCCCCGTCGCCGAGGCGCTCGTCACCGAAGGCGTGCTCCGGGTCGGCGACAGCCTCATCACGTACAGGCGGCGCATGGCCGCCGGCGTGGGCTCCGCGATCCCCGCGGGCGAGGCCGTACATCTCCTCACCACCGACGAGACCAACCCCCGCTCGGTCGTGTTCTCGCTGAGGCGTCTGCTAGAGGCGCTCGCGCAGACGTACGACCCCGTCATCGAGGGCGCCGTCAACGCGATCATCGACCGGCTGGTCACCATCGACACGGACGAGTCGTTCCTGTCACGGCGGGTCGCGCTGTTCGACCTCATGGCGGACATCGAGTCGGACCTGCGCGGCGTGTCCGACCTCATCGAGGCCGCACACTTCGAGCAGCAGCCCGCCTCCCGGTCGTTCTCCGTGCCCGAGATCGGCGGCTGGCGATGAGCGACCTGCACGACAAGCGCCAGTACCGGGTGGTGCACAAGACCGCGTACGCGTACGACGCGCCGGTCACGACCTCGTACGGCCGCGGCTGCCTCCGGCCTCGCCCGCAGCACTCGCAGACGCTCCTCGAGCACATGCTGACGATCGACCCCGTTCCGGAGATCACCGACGAGACCCGCGACCTCTTCGGAAACTTCACCCACTACCTCGAGATCCACACCGAGCATGACCGCTTCGAGGTGCTCAAGGAGAGCGTGCTGGACGTGGAGTGGCCCCTCGTCGACCTGGATGCGCTCGACGCGCAGTCGGTCGCCGAGGCCGCCGACGCGCTGCGCCAGGACACCTCGCTGGACCCCGTCGAGCATGCGCTGTACACGCTGCCCAGCGCCCACGTCGAGCTGTCCGAGGAGGTGCGTCGGTTCGCCGAGACGGCCATCCCCGCGGGACGGCCGCTGGGCGAGGCGATCGCCTCGCTGTACCACCAGATCTACAGCGACTTCACGTACGCCAAGGGCGCGACCACGGTGAACTCGACGCTGCCGGAGCTGCTGGAGTCCAAGGCCGGCGTCTGCCAGGACTTCGCGCACCTCGCGGTCGCGTGCTTCCGTGCGGCGGGACTTCCGTCACGGTACGTGTCGGGCTACATCGAGACGACTCCCCCGCCCGGGAGGCCGAAGCTCGCCGGGTCCGACGCCACGCACGCCTGGGTCTCGGTCTTCACGCCCTCGGGCTGGGTCGACATCGACCCCACCAACGACCACCTCGCCGACTCCCGCTACATCGTCACCGCCTGGGGCCGCGACTTCCGCGACGTCTCCCCGCTTCGGGGCGTCATCTTCACCGAAGCCACCAAGAGCACCCTCTCGGTGGGCGTCGAGGTCACCCGGCTGGAACCCGCCCAGTAGCGCGTTCATGGCCCGTACGTGTCAGGCGGTGGGTGCTTGCTCATCCCGCTCGTTGGCCGCCAGCTGGCCGCAGGCGCCGTCGATCTCGCGGCCTCGCGTGTCCCGTACGGTCACCGGCACTCCGTGGTCGGCCAGGCGGCGTACGAACTCGGCCTCGTCCTCGGGGCGTGACGCGGTCCACTTGGAGCCGGGCGTCGGGTTGAGGGGGATGAGGTTGACGTGGACCCATCCCCAGTCGCCGCGGGCCTGGAGGATCTTCGCGAGCCTGTCGGCGCGCCATGCCTGGTCGTTGATGTCCTTGATGAGCGCATACTCGATGGAGACGCGGCGCTTGGTCTTCTCCGCGTACCGCCACGCTGCGTCGACGACCTCGTCGACCTTGTGGCGGGTGTTGATCGGTACGAGCGTGTCGCGCAGCTCGTCGTCGGGCGCGTGCAGCGAGACCGCCAGCGTCACCGGGATGCCGGAGTCGGCAAGCTGGTCGATGCGCGGTACGAGACCGACCGTCGACACCGTCACGCCACGTGCGGAGATGCCGAGGCCGTCGGGTTCGGGCGAGGTGATCGCTCGTACAGCCCGCAGGACCGCGTTGAAGTTGGCCATGGGTTCGCCCATGCCCATGAAGACCACGTTGTTGAGCCGCCCCGGGCCGCCGGGGATCTCGCCCGCTGCCAGCGTCGCGGCCGCCGCACGCACCTGGTCGACGATCTCGGCGGTGCTGAGGTTGCGATCCAGTCCGCCCTGGCCNNGTCGCGCAGAACGGGCAGGCCATGCCGCAGCCGGCCTGGGACGAGACGCAGAGCGTCGACCTCACACCGTGCGATCCGGGGGTGCCGTCGCGACGGAGCCCGTACCGCATGAGCACCGACTCCACGAGCGTCCCGTCGTGGAGCTTCCACAGCGTCTTGACCGTGGCGCCGTTGTCGCAGGAGACGTCACGGACGTACGTGAGCAGCGGAGGGAACAACGCGCCCTTGATCGGCTCGCGTTGCGCGGCCGGGAGGTCTGTCCACGTGAGCGGGTCGACGCTGAGGCCGGTGTAGTAGTGCGTGGAGAGCTGCTTGGCCCGGAAGGCGGGCAGCCCGAGGTCGGTCACGGCGGCGGCGCGCTCGTCCGGGGCGAGATCGGCGAAGTGACGTGGCGGCTTGCCCCGCTTGGGAGCGGCGAAGTTCAGCTGCAGCGGACCGGGTTCAGGCATGCGGTACCAGCAGGTGCAGCAACAGCCACCCGACGGGAGCGGTGTACAGGATGGAGTCGATCCGGTCGAGGAAGCCGCCGTGACCGGGCAGGAACCCGCTCATGTCCTTGATGCCGAGGTCGCGCTTGATCATCGACTCCACGAGGTCGCCGAGCGTGCCTACCAGAACCATCACGATGCCGAACACCACCGCGGCCCACAGGGGTCCGCCGAGCAGCAGGTCGACCGTCAGCCACGCGAAGACGACGGCCAGGACCAGCGAACCGCCGAGGCCCTCCCACGTCTTCTTGGGAGAGATCACCGGGGCCAGCTTGTGCTTGCCGAGCGTCACACCGGCCACGTAGCCACCGACGTCGCTGGCGACCACGCACAGGATCATGGCGGCGATCCGCAGGTTGCCGTGGGTCTCGCCCGCCGCGAGCGGCAGGAAGGCGCCCATGAGCACCACGTACGCGATGCCGAGCAGGCTCGCCGACGCGTCCCGGACGTAGTTGACCGGTCCGCCGCGCAGGCGCCAGCCGAGGGCCACCACGGAGGTGATCGCCATGGGGGCCAGGATGAACAGGATGGCGTCCTCGGCCGTCTTCCCGGCCGCGAAGTAGGCGCCGATCGCCGTCAGCGCGCCGCCGATGGCGACGGGGACGATCGTCGACGTGCCGCGGTCGTGGACCAGCAACGCCCGATGCAGCTCGATCGTGCCGAAGACGACGCAGACGATGACGAGGACGACGAAGCCGGGCACGAAGTAGATCAGGGACAGGACGACCCACGCGATGAGCAGCAGGCCGACCGAGATCGCGGCAGGGAGGTTCCGGCCGGCTTTCGCGTTGACCCGGTCTACCGCATCCCTGGCGTCGTCCAGGGGAGAATGCTCGTCCCTCGTCTGTTCCACCTGGTTCAGAGCTCGAGGAGCTCTGCCTCCTTGTGCTTCAGCAGCTCGTCGACCGAGTCCGTGTGCTTCTTCGTCACCTGGTCGAGCTGCTTCTCCGCGCGGGACGCGTCGTCCTCGGACACGTCGTGGTCCTTGACGAGCTTGTGGATCGTGTCGAGAGCGTGGCGGCGCGTGTTCCGTACAGCCACACGCCCCTCCTCGGCCTTCGCCTTGGCGAGCTTCGTGTACTCCTTGCGGCGGTCCTCGGTGAGGACGGGCAGGACGACGCGGATCGTGTTGCCGTCGTTGGACGGGTTCACGCCGAGGTCGGAGTCACGGATCGCGCGCTCGGCGGCGGCCAGCGATCCCCGGTCGTACGGGGTGATGAGGATGGTGCGCGCCTCCGGCACCTGGAACGATGCCAGCTGCTGCAGCGGGGTCGGGGTGCCGTAGTACTCGACCATGATCTTGCTGAACATGGCCGGGTGGGCGCGACCGGTACGGATGGCCGCGAACTCCTCACGGGCGAACTCGACGGCATGGTCCATCTTGTGGTCGGCGTCGCGAACGATGTCGGCAGTCACTGCTGGTCCCTTCGGATGGTGATGTTCGAACGGTACTGCACCTCAGGCGTGGACGAAGGTGCCGATCGGCTCCCCCGCCACCGCCCGAAGGATGTTCCCTGGCTCGTCCAGGTTGAAGACGAGCATGCTGATGTTGTTGTCCCGCGCGAGGCTGATCGCGGTGGCATCGGCCACCTTGA
Organism: Propionibacteriaceae bacterium; assembly: GCA_003153855.1. Taxonomy (GTDB): domain Bacteria; phylum Actinomycetota; class Actinomycetes; order Propionibacteriales; family Propionibacteriaceae; genus Fen-668. The sequence continues at coordinate 11,657 of PMBM01000092.1, read as the reverse complement.
GGTCCTTCGCCAGGTACTCGTCGTAGGTGAGGTCGCTGTAACGCTTGGCATTCGGGTTGGTGCGCGGGTCGGCGTCGTACACGCCGTCGACCCCCTGCTTCGCCAGCAGGATGATCTCGCAGCCGACCTCGAGAGCGCGCTGCGCGGCGACGGTGTCGGTCGAGAAGAACGGCATCCCGGAGCCGGCGCCGAAGATGACGACGCGCCCCTTCTCCATGTGCCGTACGGCGCGACGGGGGATGTACGGCTCGGCTACCTGGCCCATGGTGATCGCCGTCTGCACCCGCGTCTCGACGCCGGCCTTCTCGCAGAAGTCCTGGAGCGCGAGGCAGTTCATGACCGTGCCGAGCATGCCCATGTAGTCGGCCCGCGCACGCTCCATGCCGCGCTGCTGCAGCTCGACGCCCCGGAAGAAGTTGCCTCCGCCGACGACGATCGCGACCTGCACGCCGCTCTTGACGACCTCCGCGATCTGCGCGGCGATGGAGCTGATGATGTCCGGGTCGACGCCGAGCCGGCCGCCACCGAACGCCTCGCCCGAGAGCTTGAGCAGGACCCTCTTGTACGCCATGCGTCCCACCCCTCGTGTCGCGGCGATGCCGCACTGGTCATGACCGTGCGCCGCCACCCGAGGGGTAGCGGCGCACGTCACTCTACCGGCCGGTGGCCGGTCAGTTGGATCAGGATCCGGCAGCGAAGCGGACGAACCGGGTGATCTCGATGCCCTTGGCTGTCAGCAGAGCGCCCACGGTCTGCTTGTCGTCGGAGATCGACGACTGGTCGAGCAGGCAGTAGTCCTTGTAGAACGCGCCTACGCGACCCTCGACGATGCGGCTGATGGCAGCCTCGGGCTTGCCCTCCTCGCGAGCAGTCTCCTCGGCGATGCGGCTCTCCCTGGCGACGACATCGGCAGGGACGTCGCCCCGGGTGAGGTACTGCGGCGACATCGACGCGATCTGCAGCGCGATGTTGTGAGCAGCGGCCTCGTCGGCGCCGACGAACTCCACCAGCACGCCCACCTGGGGCGGGAGGTCCTTGGAGCGCTGGTGAAGGTACGAGTGGGTCGTACCGTCGAAGCGCGCCACGGCCACGAGCTCGATCTTCTCGCCGATCTTCGCGGCGAGCGCCGCCACGGCGTCGGCAACGGTCTGGCCCGACGAGAGCGTGACGCTCTGGGCAGCCTCGACCGAGTCCACGCCTGCCTTGTCGACAGCGTTCACGATGTCCTCGGCGAGCGTGACGAACTCGTCGTTCTTGGCGACGAAGTCCGTCTCGGCGCCCAGCTGGATGAGCGCGGAGCCGGCTGCCGCCACGATGCCGTTGGAGGCATCGCGGTCGGAACGCTTGGCGAGCTTCGCGGCACCGGTGATCCGGAGCAGCTCGGCGGCCCGGACGAAGTCGCCGTCAGCCTCGATCAAGGCCTTCTTCGCGTCCATCATCCCGGCGCCGGTCTGGTCCCGGAGCTTCTTCACATCGGCAGCAGTGATTGCCATGTCAGGTGTACGTCCTCGTGTGGTTCTGGATGGGTGTCAGTTGGCGGTGTCGGAGTCGTCGGCGATGGCCTCGTCGGCCACGGCCTCCTCGGAGATGACCGACACGGCTTCCTCGGGCTCGACCTCAGGCTCGGCAGCGACCTCAACGGCCTCGACGACGGGCTCGTCGGCCGCGACGGCCTCGGGCTCGACGGCCTCGNNCAGGCTCGGCAGCGACAGGCTCGGCCTCGGCAGCGACGTCCGCCGTCTCGGCGTCAGCCTTGCCCAGGAGCTCGCGCTCCCAGTCGGGCATGGGCTCCAGGACGGCCTCTTCGCCCGTCTGGGCCACAGCCGAACGGGACAGTAGGCCGTCGGCGACAGCATCGGCGATCACGCGGGTCAGCAGGCCGACCGAACGGATGGCGTCGTCGTTGCCGGGGATGGGCCAGTCGACCTCGTCCGGGTCGCAGTTGGTGTCGAGGATGCCGATGATCGGGATGTGCAGCTTGCGCGCCTCGTCGACGGCGAGGTGCTCCTTCTTCGTGTCGACGATCCAGACGGCCTGCGGAGTGCGGGCCATGTCACGGATGCCGCCGAGGGTCTTGGAGAGCTTCTCCTTCTCGCGACGAAGGCCGAGGAGCTCCTTCTTCGTGAGCCCGGAGGCCGCGACGTCGTCGAAGTTCATCGACTCCAGCTCGCGGAGCTTCTGGATCCGCTTGAGCATCGTCGGGAAGTTGGTGAGCATGCCACCGAGCCAGCGCTGGTTCACGTAAGGCATACCGACGCGGGTCGCCTGCTCGGCGACGGCCTCNNTGCGCCTGCTTCTTCGTACCGACGAAGAGGACCTGGCCACCCTTGCCGACGATGTCCTTGATGAAGGCGTACGCCTGGTCGATGTAGGTCAGCGACTGGTGCAGGTCGATGATGTAGATGCCGTTGCGCTCGGCGAGGATGAACCGCTTCATCTTGGGGTTCCAGCGACGNNCGACGGGTCTGGTGCCCGAAGTGGACGCCGCTCTCGAGGAGCTGGCGGGCGGTAACAACGGCCATGGCCGTTCCTTTCTGTGCGAGCGAGGACGTGCCTCGTCGCGAGGTTTCACCGGCCCCGAACCGTTCGGTGCCGCCTGATGCCGACGTCCGGCCTCGCCCGGCTTCCCGGGACCCAGAGACCGCGACCCACACGTTGAGGTGAGCCGGCATGCGATAGTCGACCGGTACGAACCGATCGCCGCGGGCATTCTACGGCCACGGGGTGCCCGGACCCAACTCGGAGCCTTGCGCGTCGCCCCAGTTTGTCCACAGCCGTCAGCACTGTCCACAGCTCCGAGGTCGGATGACGGATCGCCGGGTCGGCTGCCCATGGTCTGGGTATGAAGACAACACTTCGGGTCGCATCGGCGTTCGCGATCGTTCTCGGCCTCGTCTGCGTCCCCGCGACGGCGTCGGCAGCGTCCGACCTACCCTCCGGCGTGCGACCTGTCCAGGGCCCCGTGATCACTCGCTTCGACCCGCCTGGCGTGACCTGGGGAGCAGGCCATCGGGGCGTCGATCTCCAGGGCAGTCCAGGCGAGACGGTGGTGGCCTCGGCCGACGGCACCGTGACATTCGCCGGTGTCCTCGCCGGGCGCGGCGTCGTGGTGGTGGACCACGGCGTGGTCAGGACCACGTACGAACCGGTGGCCGCGACGGTGACGGTGGGCGGGGTGGTCGGCCGTGGGCAGCCCATCGGCCGGCTCCTGGCGGGTCACGCGTCGTGTCCCGCCACCACATGCCTGCACTGGGGACTGCGGGAGGGTGACACGTACCTCGATCCCCTGCTACTGCTCGGCGCGGCGATCCGGCTGCTCCCCGCGTCGGCGACACCCGCGGGGCGCACCGCCGCGATCTCGGGGGCACTCGCGCCCGCCGAGGGACTGATGCGGCCGACGATCGGCCAGGTCACCTCCCCGTACGGCATGCGTCGTCATCCGATCACGGGCGTCTGGAAGCTTCATGACGGCACGGACTTCGGCGCGCCCTGCGGGAGCCCAATCCGAGCGGCAGCGTCAGGGACCGTGGTGGCGATCACGTTCACGAGTGCATGGGGCAACCGGCTCGTCATCGACCATGGCTCGGGCGCCGGCGGGCATCTGGTGACCGCGTACAACCACGCCCAGGGCTATGCCGTGGCGGTGGGCGACCACGTCAGCGCGGGTCGGGTGATCGGCGCGGTCGGGAGCACGGGACTGGCCACCGGCTGCCATCTCCACTTCCAGACCTGGGTCGACGGTCGCCTTGTCGACCCGATGACGGTGCTGCCATGACAGGGGGTGGTACACGGCGGCGGCGGGTTCGACCGGTGGCCGGAGCGGCGGCTTGCGCTGATGGGCAGGTGGACGGAACCTGGCCGGGTGAGCAGCGGACCAGAGGCCGGAGACGGCACGCGCGCGTCCGAGGCCCCCCGCGAGGATGCGACGGCACCGTCGGTGCTGGGCGAGGTCGTCGCGGCCTACCTCGAACACCTGACCAACAGGAACGTCTCGGTGCACACGCTCCGCGCGTATCGCGGCGACCTGAGGGCGCTCGATGCATGGCTCGTCGAGAACGACTACCACCGCGCGGAGGACGTGGACCTGAGGGCTCTGCGGTCCTGGCTCGGGAGTCTGTCGGTCGCGGGCGCCGAGCGGACATCGCTGGCGAGGCGCGCGGCGTCCGTACGGGGATGCTTCTCGTGGGCGCACGGCCACGGACTGCTGAGCACTGACCCGGCGTTGTCGCTCCGCTCCCCCCGGCCCGCGAAGCGTCTCCCCGAGACCCTGAGCCAGGCAGAGACGTTCGAGATGCTCCGCGCGGCCATCGCAGCGGCGGCCGAGGACGACTCGGCGCGCGGGGTGCGGGACGTGGCGATCCTCGAGCTGCTGTACGCGAGTGGGATCCGCGTCTCCGAGCTGTGCGGACTTGATCTGGGCGCGGTCGACGAGGCGCGCCAGACGGTACGGGTGCTCGGCAAGGGCGACAAGGAACGCGTCGTACCCATCGGCACGCCGGCGCGCAGGGCGCTCGATCGGTGGCGCTCCCGGCGCGGCGAGCTCGTGACGGCACGATCTGGGTCCGCGCTGTTCCTCGGCGAGCGGCTCGGCGATCGCATCGACCCGAGGATCGTGCGCCGCGTGGTGCACCGTGCCGTCGGGCTGGTCGACGGAGCACCCGACATCGGCCCGCACGGGCTGCGCCACGCGATGGCGACCCACCTGCTCGAGGGCGGCGCCGACCTGCGTACCGTCCAGGAGCTCCTGGGTCACGCCTCCCTCGCGACGACGCAGGTGTACACGCACGTCAGCGGCGAACGGCTCCGCGCAGCGTTCGCCCAGGCCCACCCGCGAGCCTGACCACGACGGCCGGAACCTCGCGCACGTACGGCTGAAGCACGTGGTCCGCGACCATTGCTTGAGCGCCATCGGGGACGGATACTTGATTTGTGCAGTACGTGCTGCTCGGTCTGGTGCTCGCGATCATCACCTCGTCGGTAGCGGCGTGGATGAAGATGACGGGCGGCGACGATGGAGTCGCTGAAGCCGAACTGGTCGACTTCGGCGACTTCGACGTGCTGCCCCTGCCGAACGACTTCCCCGCGCGACACGCCATGGTGACGGTCGCCTCCCGGCACATCCCCTTGATCTTCGTCACCAGGGGTCCTCGCCTGGGCCAGGCGTGGCTGCACTTCGCCGACGGCACCGAGCTGCTCGCCGAGGAGCGCGTACTGGGTGCCTTGGGCTTCCTCGCGTTCGACCTCGCCTGGCACGGACCGACGCCGATCATCTCGCTCGCGCCCCGCACGAGTGCGTCGCACAACGACGACTGCTGGGTGTCCGTCGGGCGACTCGGCACGCCGCTGAAGCTGCTGGACGCGCATCACCCGCAGGCTCTCCTGCACGCCTGATCCGACGCTCGGCACCCACGAGCAGGGCTCTGGCGACATATGAGTAGGCCCCAGTCACTATCCTGTCGCGAGCCGCCTGTTGTTGAGGGCGGCACCGAGAGGGAGGCCATGAACGTCGAGGAACTCATGACCGGTGGCACGGTGCTGCCGATCACGCGGTGGGGCGAGCCTGTGATGCACGCGCCGACCAAGCCGGTGACCGTCTTCGACGACGAGCTGGCTCAGATCGCTCGCGACATGTTCGCGACGATGCACGCCTCGCAGGGTGTCGGTCTGGCAGCGACCCAGGTCGGCCGCGACATCTCGATGTTCGTCTTCTACTGCCCCGACGACGATGACGAGATCCACTCCGGCGTCGTGTGCAACCCTGTCGTCACGCTGCCGGACGGCAAGGACCGCAACCTCGAAGAGGCCGAGGAGGGGTGCCTGTCCTTCCCCGGCGCATACGAGCCGCTGGCCCGCCCCGACAAGGCTGTCTGCCAAGGCCAGGACGTCGAGGGCAACCCGATCGAGATCGTCGGCACCGGCCTGCTGGCCCGGTGCCTCCAGCACGAGACGGACCACCTCTCGGGTGTCGTGTTCGGCGACCGGCTCAACGGCAAGGCGCGCCGGTCGCTGCGCAAGAAGGCAGCCGAGATGGCGTACCGCTACCCCGACGACTGGCCGATCTCCGAGAAGCTGCCGTTCGACCCGGAGCAGCACCGCGAATCCTCCTCACCTGCGTAGGACGTAGCAGGCGACCGCGGCGGCCGCGGCGACGTTCAACGAGTCCACCCCCGCGGCCATCGGGATCGTCGCCACCGTGTCGGCCCCGCGAAGCCACGCCTCGCTGAGCCCTTGTCCCTCGGTCCCCAGCAGCAGCGCCAGCCGTGTGTCCTGGCCCGCATGCCTCGCTGCGACCTCGTCGAGCGGTACGGCGTCGGCGCGGAGTGCCAGCGCCACCACCTCGTACCCGGCACTCCTCAGCGTCTCCGGTACGGTCCCGTCGTCGGTCGCTCGCGCCCACGGCAGGCTCAGAACGACACCCATGCTCGACTTCACCGCCCGTCTGTACAACGGATCCGCCGATCTGCTGCTCAGGAGGAGTCCGTCCCAGCCCAGCGCAAGCGTGGACCGTGCGATCGCGCCGAGGTTGGCGTGGTCGACGAGGTCCTCGACGACCACGAGCCGCCGGCACCGAGCGAGGAGCGATGCGACGTCGTCCCGCTCCTCCCGTTCGTACGCAGCCAGCGCCCCGCGGTGCACATGGAATCCGGTCAGCGACTCGACCACCGACCCGTCCGCCACGTACACCGGAACATCGAACCGCGACCACACGTCACGCAGCGCATCCACCCATCGGGAGGCGAGGAGGAAGGAGCGGGGTACGTATCCGGCGTCGGCCGCTCGCCGTACGACCAGCTCGCCTTCGGCGATGAACGCGCTCCCCCGCCGACGAAGCGTCGCCTCGCGCAGGCCGGTGTAGTCGCCGAGACGCGGGTCCGCCGGGTCTGTGAAGCTCACCACCCGCTGGTCGGCATCCATCGTCACGCGCGGCACCCTATCCTGGCGGCCGGAGAGGAGAACGATGTCCTGGCTGCGCCGCCTACGGCCCGACGGCTTCCTGCTCGCCATCGTGGCCTCCGCCGTCCTTGCCTCGTTCTTCCCCGCTCGCGGGCTGGGCATGACGCTGCTGCACGGTGCATCGACGGTGGCGATCTTCCTGCTGTTCTTCCTGTACGGGGCGCGCATCGCTCCTCGCGAGGCGCTCCGCGGGCTGGCCCACTGGCGGCTCCACCTGACGATCCTCGCGTTCACGTTCGTCCTCTTCCCGCTCCTCGGGATCGCGTTGCGCCCGCTCTCCGGCACGCTCCTGTCGCCTCAGCTGTACGCGGGCCTGCTCTACCTCACCCTCGTACCGTCCACGGTCCAGTCCTCGATCGCGTTCACGTCGATCGCCCGGGGCAACGTGCCGGGCGCCATCGTCAGTGCGTCCGCCTCGAACCTGCTGGGGGTCTTCGTGACCCCGGCCCTGGTCGTGCTCGTGATGGCCGGAGCCAACGGCCGCGTCGGCCTCGGGCAGATCGGCGACATCGTCGTACAGCTCCTTCTGCCGTTCGTCCTGGGCCAGCTGTCGCAGCGCTGGACGGCCGGCTTCGTCAAGACCCACAACGCGCCGCTCAAGCTCGTCGACCGCGGCGTCGTCGTACTGGTCGTCTACACGGCGTTCTCGCAGGGCATGTCCGAGCACATGTGGTCGCAGGTCACCGGTCCGCAGCTCGTGGTGCTGGTCGCGGTGTGCCTGGCCCTGCTCGCGCTCATGCTGCTCGTGACGTGGTGGGTGCCGAAGCGCATGGGCTTCAACCGCGAGGACAACATCGCCATCCAGTTCTGCGGCACGAAGAAGTCGCTGGCCACCGGCCTGCCGATGGCCCAGGTGCTGTTCGCGGGGGTCGGCGGAGTCGGCCTGCTCGTCCTGCCGCTGATGATCTTCCACCAGGCGCAGCTCATGGCCTGCTCGGTCCTCGCCCAGCGCTACGCGAGGGCGGAAGAGCTCGCTGGCCAGCCGACCCCCGAGCCTTAGGCGGACAGCATGAGCCGGACGTGGCGGATCGGTGAGGTGGCCGACCGTACAGGGCTTACCCGTCGGACACTGCGGCACTACGACGACCTCGGGCTGCTCGTGCCCGCGACCCGCAGCAGCGGCGACTACCGGCTGTACGACTCCGACGACCTGCTCCGTCTCCTGCAGATCCAGAACCTCAAGGCGCTCGGGCTCAGCCTGCCGGAGATCGCGACGGCGCTTGCGGATCCCGACCTCGACGCCACCACCACCCTGCGCTCCCACCTCGTACAGCTCGAGGAGTCGGTCGAGGCCCAGCGCCTGCTCATGGACCGTCTTCAGACGCTCGCCACGTCGGCTGACCGGAGCTGGGAGGACGTGCTGGGGGCGATCGCGATGACGCAGGCGCTGGTACATCCCGACCCGATCGTACGGATCCGGGCCGCGCTGGAGCCGTCGGCGACGAGCACCCGTGACCTGGTCCGGGCGATGAGCGACGAGGCCGACCCGGCGGTACGCGAGGTGCTGATGTGGTCGCTCGCGCAGCATGCCGACGCGGCGGATGCGGGGGTCTCGGGGCTGTACGACCCGGACCCCGACCTGCGCTGCCTCTTCGTACGGCTCCTGGCGAAGCTCCGCGCCCCCGCCGCGGCGCTGGCGCTCGTCCCCCTGCTCGCCGACCCGGAGCCCCGCGTCGTGAGCACCGCCATCCAGGCATTGGGCCAGCTGCGGGATCCTGCCACGATCACTCCGCTCGTGGCCCTGCTCGACTCCCACCCGGTACCGTCGCCCGTCCTCATCGAGACCCTCTCCAGCTTCGGCGCGGATGCCCTGGACGCCCTCTCCGCGGTACTCGGCTCGCAGCACGAGGCGACCCCGCTCGCCGTCGTCGAGATCCTCGGCCGGATCGGCGGCGAGTCCCCCGAGGCGCTCGGCGCTCGGTGCGCGGACCTGGTCGCGCCGCTCGTCGACGACGAGGACGCGCAGGTACGGCTGACAGCCGTCTTGGCGCTCGGCGAGATCGGCATCGCGGGACGTCCCGGGATCGAGCGAGCCGAGACCCACGAAGACCTCGCACCCGTCGCCCGGCGACTCCTGCTTGACCTTCACGTGACGTGAACCTCTAGCGTCGTCTGTGCCGAGACTGGCGATGACGAAGGAGGAGCGCCATGACCCTGTTGAGCTACCTGCGCGAGGACCTCGTGCGCCTGATGAAGCGCCGCGAGAAGGTGGGGCTGCGCGCCGTCCGCGACGCCATCAGCGCCATCCAGAACGCGGAGACCTCGTACGTGACGACGCCGGCCTCGGAGACCGACGGCACCGACTTCGTGGCCGGTGCGGTGGCGTTCGGCCACGCGGAGCGGGTCGTGCAGGAGCTCACGGACGCTCAGATGATGGAGCTGGCGCGGGCCGAGGTGTCACGGCGCCTCGACGAGGCCGCCCGCTACCGGGCGCTCGGCGACGTCGACCGTGCGCTGATGCTCAAGGCCGAGGCGCTGTCGCTGGCCGACCACCTCGACGCGTACGTGGGCTGAGGCAACTCGATCCCGCTCGGTGTTCGGCGCAGCCTAGGCCCAGGTTCGACAGGTTACGGGCGCAGTGTCCGTGACCTTCAACACTCGGACCCGGGTTGAGCAGGTTATGAAGTCCTTCCAGGGCGCCAGAACCTGCGCAACCTGGGTCTCTGGAGCAGCGCGCCGGGCCACCCTCCCGATAACCAGCCCACACCGGGTCCAGACCGACCAAACGCCACTGCCCTGTAGGGCTCACGGCCACGAGCAGGGACGGCATGTGACCTGTCACCCGCATCGGTCGCTGGGAACGGCATGTCGACCGTGCCCTCATGCTCAAGGCCGAGGCCTTGTCGCTGGCCGACGACCTCGACGCCTACGTCGGTTGATCAGACCTCGTCCGTCGGCACGTCCTGTGCTGGGGCGTGTCGCGGGCGGCGGCGCGCAGCGCCGAGGCTCGAGCCGACGACCGAGGCGACGAACGCCGTGAGCTGGAGCCACCAGAGATGCGTGAAGATGAGCGCGACCAGAGCAGCCGCCAGTGAGCACAAAGCCAGCCTCGCCATCGTCCTGTCCCTGCGGAGCAGTTCGAGGGCAGCGAGCAGGACGGCCAGGATGAGCCACAGCCAGACGAGGTGCAGGCCCAGGAAGTCGTTGAGGTTGATGGACATGTCGCTCAGCGCTCCGCTCGCCGTGCCGGTACGGACCGTGCCGACCACCGGTCGTCGCGTTCCTCGACCTGCAGTCGCATGCCGAACGTACGGGACAGGTTCTCGTTGGTCAGCGTCTCGCGCAGCGGCCCGGCCGCCACGACCTTGCCGCCGCGCAGGAGCAGCAGGTGGGTGATCCCAGCCGGGATCTCCTCGACATGATGGGTCACCATGATCGACGTCGGGGCCAGCGGATCGTCGGCGAGCGCGGTCAGCGTCTCGAGCAGGGCCTCGCGGCCGGCGAGGTCGAGTCCGGCACCGGGCTCGTCGAGCAGCAGGAGCTCGGGGTCGGTCATCAGGGCGCGAGCGATCTGTACCCGCTTGCGCTCGCCCTCGCTCAGCGTCCCGAACGTACGGTCGGCCATGTTGTCGACCTGCAGCAGCGACATGAGGTCGGACGCCCGGTCGAAGTCCTGGTCCTCGTACCGCTCGTGCCAACGGCCGACCACCCCGTACGACGCGCTGACGACGAGGTCGGACACCTTCTCGGAGTANNGTCGAGAGCACCTTCAGCAGCGTGGTCTTCCCGGCGCCGTTAGGGCCGATGATCACCCAACGCTCGCCCTCGCCGACCGTCAGGTCGACGTTGTCGAGGAGCAACGACGTGCCCCGGCGCACGGTCACGCCCGCGATCTCGACAACTGCCGTCATGAGTTCAAAACCTACCCTTCGCCCTGCCGGACCCGAAGTCCGGTCAGGCGCCTGTGGAGTGGACGCCGCCATCCACGTGGATGACCTCGCCCGTCGTCTTGGGGAACCAGTCGCTGAGCAGCGCGACCACGGCCTTGGCCGTCGGCACCGCGTCGGTCTTGTCCCAGCCCAGGGCCGCGCGCGTGTCCCACACGTGGTCGAGCTCGGCCGTGCCTGGGATCGCCTTCTTGGCCAGCGTGTCGATCGGGCCTGCGGAGACGAGGTTGGAGCGGATGTCGAACTCACCGAGGTAGCGCGCGAGGTAGCGCGAGGTGGACTCGAGGGCCGCCTTGGCGACACCCATCCAGTCGTACATCGGCCAGCTGATCGACCCGTCGAACGTGAGCCCGACCACCGACGATCCGGGCGCCAGCAGGGGACGTGCGGCACGTACGAGCGATGCCATCGAGTACGCGGAGACGTGCAGCGCGGTACCGACGTCCTCCCACGGCGTGTCGAGGAAGTGTCCGCCGAGCGCCGTCTCCGGGTTGGCGTAGGCGACCGAGTGGACGAGCCCGTCCAGGCCGTCGACGTGCTCCCGTACGAGGTCCGGCAGCGCCGCCAGGTGCTCGGCATTGGTGACGTCGATCTCGAGCACCGGAGGTACGGGGTCGAGCTTCGCCACGACGCGTCGCGTGAGGCTCAACGCACGGCCGAAGTTGGAGACGAGGACGGTCGCCCCCTCGCGCTGTGCGATCTCCGCGACCGCGTACGCGATGGACGTGTTCAGCGTCACACCGGCGACGAGCACGCGTTTGCCTTCGAGAATGCCCATTCCTGACCTTCCTAGTGGCCCATGCCGAGGCCGCCGTC
>PMBM01000152.1 GCA_003153855.1 Propionibacteriaceae bacterium | reverse complement strand
TGCACCTTGGCGGGCGCGCGGTTGATCTCGTCGGCGAGGACGAAGTTGACGAACACCGGGCCGAGCTCGATGTCGAACTTCTCCTTCGACGCCGAGTAGATGCGGGTGCCGACGATGTCGGACGGTACGAGGTCGGGCGTGAACTGGATGCGCGCGAACTCGCCACCGACCACCGTCGCGAACGACCGTACGGCCAGGGTCTTCGCGACGCCGGGCACGCCTTCGAGCAGCGTGTGCCCCTTGGCGAGCAGCGAGACCATGAGCTGCTCGACCATGTGCTCCTGGCCCACGATGACGCGCTGGACCTGTGCGATGGCGTCCGTGAGCAGTCGTGCTGCCTGCTCGGTCGTCATCGGAGCCGAGGCTGGCGGCTGGTTGGTCACTGTTCTCCCCCAAGGGTCTCGGTCGCGGCCCGGAGCGGCGCCTCGCCCACGATACCGGCTCATCGGGTGTCTTCCCTGTCAGCCAGCCTGTGAACCGGCCGTGCCTGGACGCTGCGATCCGGCCGTCAGGCATGATGGGCATCATTGGTACTGCCTCGCGGGACGCCCGGGGCCGCGGAACCGGAACGAGGACCATGACGACGCCACCGCAGCCGCCCGGCGGCGACCAGCCGTACGAGCTGTCGTCGCCCCTGCTGCCCACCGATCCTCCGAAGATCGGCGACTTCTGGCTCGACTCACGGTTGGTCGCCTCGCCGAGCGGCGTCACGTACCTCGCACACGACGAGCTCGGCGCCGTCGTCATGCTCGTCCTGCTGTCCTCCGGCGCGGCCGAGGACGCNNCAGCACGAGGGCCGGCTGGCTCACAAGTTCCGCTCCGAGGACGACGACCCTGTGGCCCCCGGCCAGCAGCCGTTGGCACCGTGGGTGGCGTTGGCGTACGACGGCACGCCGACCGCATCCGCCGAAGCGCGACGCCTCCTCGACGAGATCAGCCTCGCTCGACTGCCGCAACAGGGGCAGCCGTCCGGCCCGGACTACGCGCTCCACTGGATCGACCGTGTCCAGCCTGGCCTGTCCCGGTTGTGGCCCCTGCCGTGGCCGGGTCGTCATGACCGGGCAGGACGGGTCTCGATCCTCGCGTCCTGGCTGATCATGATCCTCATCGCGATGCTCGCGATCCTGCTGGCGATCCTGATGTTCAGCCAGTCGCCGCCGAGCCAGGCACCGAACCCGCTACCCACGACTCCCCCGCCGTCGTCGCAGTCGGGATCTCCGCCGCCCTCCGGATCCCCGTCGCCGCAGTCGGCCTCGCCGTCGCCGCAGTCGGCATCGCCATCCTCGGCCTCGCCGTCACCGTCGTCAGGGTCGCCCTCCCCGTCGGGTTCACAGAGCCCCACGTCGTCGCAGTCGGCAAGCCCCACGCCCGCGAGCGGATCGCCGACGGAGTCGGCGTCGCCCAGCCAGGCCGGCGCCCCGACCACGAACTCTCGGCTCTAGGACGCGGCCGCCCGTAGCCGGACATGGCGAAATCGCCCGAGTACAGGACGTACTCGAACGTGGTGTTGGTGGGTTCGACCCAGGCGTGGGCTTCCGTGCGGAGGGACCTGTTCGTACGGCTACTGGTCGCTGTACGGCGCGGAGACGGGCGAGGAGGCGGAGCGGTCAAGGGCACTCTCGGCGGACCGCGCGCGTGCGGTGAGGCTTCCGGGGCTTCCCGGAGAACCGGCCGTCAGTCCGCTGCTGCGGGCTTCGCGAGTTCGTACGTCGCTCGTGAGCCGGTCGACGATCATCTGACGATCGGCGCTGATCTTCTGTCGCTTGCCTCGGCGTTCCCGGTCCTTCGCGACACGCTTGCCGGATGGGCCGTGCTGAGGTCGGCCGTACATGAACCACGCGATCGCTCCCACGACCGGCACCAAGGCGACGAGGTACCAGAACGGTTTGGGCAGCGTTCGAACGTAGGCGGTGGGCGATTTCAGGATCATGTAGATCGCGATGACCGACACGACGACGCTCAACGCCACGAAGAGAGTCCACGGGCTTTGCATTCTTTCCTCACATCCAAGGTGAGTACGAGAGTGACACGGACCGCCACGGCACCTCATGCACGCTAGAAGTCTCTCATCCCTCGTAGCCCTGTCGGGATAGGTCTCCCCGGTACGTACGGGAGGAACGGATGACTTTCGCCACGATGGCCAGCGCCTGCCGAAGCTCCTCGACGCCCACCTCGGCGCCCACGGCGTTCGACCAGGCGTGCTGCTCGTCGCGGAGCGACTCGACGACCGTACGGCCTGCGTGCGTGGGCTCGAGGAGCTTCGCCCGTGTGTGCCGAGGGTTGTCGCGGTAGACCGCCCAGCCCTTGTCCACGAGGATGTCGGCGACCCGCTGGACGCTCTGGCGCGCGAGCCCCAGACCGACCCGGCGGGCGATCTCCGCAACCGGAAGCGGCTCGTCCAGCGTGGCCCCCAGCACCTGCCACCACGCGGGCGTGAGACCGTGCGGCGTCGCGATGTCGTGGGCGGCGGCGAGGAACTCGCCGTTGAGCTCGAAGGCCGGCAGGACGAGCGCTGTGAGCGCGTCGCCCTCGGCTGTACGGGTCACTGGCCACCGCCGACGAGGGCGTCGAAGAAGCGACGCTCGCCGGTCGTGTACAGGCCGTACCAGGCGTCGAGGATCTCCGGCGGGAACGCCTCGAGGCGCTCGAAGATCGCGCGGGCGAAGTCGATGGGGGCCGTGGCGGGTGCGGTGATGACCGTGTCTTCCGCGACCACCTTGGCTTCTCTATAGCGCGCGGCCCCGTGGTAGTTGGGCGTCATCGTCAGGTAGTCGGGTGCGTTGCTCGTGTGCGGGCGGTCGTCCAGAAGACCTGTACGTGCGAGGCCCAGCGTGGCGCCGCAGATGGCGGCAACCGTGGTCCCCCTAGCGACAAGGTCTGACGCCAACGCGAGGACCTCATCGTGCCCGTCGGCCCAGGTGTCGGCTCCGGGAATGATGAGCATGTCGATGGTC
>PMBM01000200.1 GCA_003153855.1 Propionibacteriaceae bacterium | reverse complement strand
CGGCCGATGCCGACGACCTTGGAGCGGGGGATGACGGGAGCCAGGAGCCGTACGTCGGCCAACGGGTGACGCTCCCCCGTGTAGTTGACCGGGCCGGCCAGAGGGTCGGACGTGAGCGCGGCGACGGTGTCGGGGTTCTGGCCCCCGTCGGACGCCAGCTCGACGGCACCGAACTGGATCTGGTCACCGATGACGTACCGGGCGATGCGCATACGACTCCTTCGTGGGGCTTGCAGAAAGCAGCCTAGGAGATGGCGCCGCGCTGTGCGTGGTCCGGCGTCAGCGCAGGATCTCGCGGGGACCCTGCTGCGGTCCGCGACGGCTGCGGCCCCAGCGCTCGAAGAACCGTTCGCGGCGGGCCACGAANNTCCGGGACGATCAGCACCACCTTGCCGGCCACGCCTTCGACGGACAGGTGGATGGTCTCGGACTCCGCCACGGCGTCGCGCAGGTCCAGCAGGATGTTGCTCATGTTGGGAGCGGCCGTCACGTACGGAGGAACGAGCCAGCGGCCGCGACGGCTCTCGTTCGACCAGGTGGCGCTGAGGCGCAGCGGATCGTCCGGGGCGTAGCCGGGCGCCTGCCTCCGCACGGGGGCAGGTTCCTGCGGTGTCCACACCCGGTCGGGGTTGGGCGTCGACTGCCGCGGCAGGAGTGGCCACTGCTCAGGACCGTTGACCATGTCCCGAGGGTACCCCGGGATCGGTTAGGCAGCGGGGGCGAAGAGGACCGCGATCCCGTACAGGTAGGCATCGGCGAGCGCCTCGTACGACGCCTCGATGACGTTGCTGCCCACGCCCACGGTCGTCCAGTTGCGACCGTCCATGCGGGTGTCGATGAGCACCCGTACGATCGCGTCCGTGCCGTGGCCGGTGTCGAGGATCCGGACCCGGTAGTCGACGAGCTCGAACCTCGCCGCGACCGGGAACGCCGGCTCCAGCGCGGTCCGAAGCGCCATGTCCAGCGCGTTCACAGGGCCGTTGCCGTCACCGGCGAAGAGCCGGGACGCGTCACCCTTCGTGGATACCCGCAGGATCGCCTCGCTGAGATCGCTCTGGTCGCAGAACACGCGCCACTGCACCACGTCGAACGGGCGCTCGAGCTGGCCGAGCTCCTCGCGGAGCAGGAGGTCGAAGGAGGCGTCCGCGGCCTCGTACGAGTAGCCCTGAGCCTCGCGGTCCTTGATCCGGTCGGTCACGCGCGCCGCGGTCTCCCGGTCGGAGAGGTCGTGGCCGAGCTGCTCGCCCTTGATCTGGATGTTCGCTCGGCCCGCCATGTCCGAGATCAGCATGCGCATGTTGTTCCCGACGACCTTCGGGTCGGCGTGCTGGTACAGCATCTCGTCGACCTTGATGGCCGAGGCGTGCAGGCCGGCCTTGTGCGCGAACGCGGAGGTGCCCGTGTACGGCTGACGTGCCTGCGGCGACTGGTTGGCGATCTCGGCGATCGCGTGGGAGATGCGGGTCAGCTCGTGCAGGGCCTGCGGCTGGATCAGGGGCCAGCCGAACTTGATCTGCAGGTTCCCGATGAGCGTGACGAGATCGGCGTTGCCCGTACGTTCGCCGTAGCCGTTCATCGTGCCCTGTACGTGCATGGCACCGGCTTCGACGGCGGCGATCGTGTTCGCGACGGCACAGCCCGTGTCGTTGTGACAGTGGATGCCGAGGTCGACGCCGATCGCCGACGCGGCACTGACGACCTCACCCATCCAGCTCGGCAGCATGCCGCCGTTGGTGTCGCAGAGGACGACCACCTCGGCGCCCGCCTCGGCCGCGGTGCGGACGACGTCGAGTGCGTACTCGGGGTTGCTGCGGTAGCCGTCGAAGAAGTGCTCGGCGTCGACGAAGACCCGCTTGCCCTGCCCCTTGAGGTACGTGACGGTGTCGCGCACCATGCGCAGGTTCTCGTCGAGCGTCGTACGGAGCGCGTCCGTGACGTGCCGGTCGTGTGACTTGGCGACGATGCAGATGACGGGCGTCTGGGCGTCGACGAGGGCCTGTACGAGGGGGTCCTCGGACGCCTTCATTCCCACGCGGGTCGTCATGCCGAACGCGACGAGCGTCGCGTGCTTGAGGGTGAGGCTCTTCGCGGCCTCGGCGAAGAACGCGGTGTCGTTCGGGTTGGCTCCCGGCCAGCCGCCCTCGATGAAGGTCACACCGAGCTCGTCGAGCAACGAGGCGATCCGCAGCTTGTCGGAGACCGAGAGGCGCAGTCCCTCCTGCTGCGCGCCGTCGCGCAGGGTCGTGTCGAAGACCTGGAAGTTCTCTGGGACGGTGTGCACCGGGCTCATCTCAACCTGCGTTTCCTTTTCAGGGGCGCGGCGGGACGTGGCTGCGCCCCGCTGCGTTGGTCGACAAATTCTCAACCGAAAGTGCTCGAGAGCCTAGGGCGTCCCGATGGGTGGGACGCCGTCTCACGGCACATAAGGCGGTTGCTGCGCGTACGTTGGGAGATGCGCTCCCGGACTTTAGGGGCCACGTTGTCGAGGAAAGGGATTGCTGTGAAGGTGTTCACGGAGGCGGTCACGAGTTCCGCCACGCTGACCGGGTACGTGCTGGACAGCGGCGAGGAGCTGTCGAACACGACCGTACGACCGGCTGTCCTCGTGCTTCCAGGAGGCGGCTACTCGTTCTGCTCCGACCGCGAGGCCGAGCCGATCGCCTTGGCCTACCTCGCGGAAGGGTTCAACGCCTTCGTGCTGCGCTACGCGGTCGGGCCTGACGTTCCGTGGGAGGAGTCGTTCGCCGACGGTCGCGCGGGGCTGGCGTGGGTGCGCGAGCACGCCCCGGAGCTCGGCATCGACCCCACGAAGGTTGCCGTCGTGGGCTTCTCGGCGGGTGGACACCTCGCCACGAGCCTCGGCACCGCGTCCGACGACCGCCCGGACGCGCTTGTCCTCGGCTACCCGGTGACGCTGGAGGAGTTCGGGGCCGTCATGGGCAAGACGATCCCCGAGACGCCGGCCGCCGTGACGAAGGACACTCCCCCGACGTTCCTGTTCAGCACGTTCGCCGACGCGCTGGTCCCGATCCGCAACAGCCTCGCCTTCCTCACTGCGCTCGCCGCCCACGAGGTTCCCTTCGAGTCGCACATCTACGTCCTCGGCGCCCACGGGCTCAGCCTCGCGAAGCCCCTGACCGCCAACAGCCAGGGATCGATGACCGACGAGGTGGTCGCGCAGTGGCTGCCTGACTCCGTACGGTTCCTGCACCGCGTCTTCGGCGACTTCGCCGTGGACGGTCCCGAGGCGACGTTCAAGGACCTCACCTCACGGCGTCTGCCCGGTCTGGACATGCCCCTGAGGACGCTGCTGGCGAACGAGCGCGCCGTCGCCGTCATCGAGGCGCGCATGCCCGGGGCGACCTCAGGACTGCGCCAGAACCCGGTCGCCCTTGGCTTCTCGTTGCGGGAGGTCGCGAGGCACGCCCCCGACTTCGCCGATGCGAAGACTCTGGCCGCGCTGGAGACGGATCTGGTCGCGCTCAAAGCCTGACGCAGGACTTTCACCGCCTGACGCTGGGCCCGTACGGTCAGCAGACCTTGCGGCGCCAGCCGAACGGGTCGTCGCAACGCCCGTACTGGATGTCGAGGAGCCGGTTGCGGATCGCCATCGTCGCGGTGCCCTGCTGCTGCGTGACGAAGATCGGGTCGCTCCCGTCCAGGTGGAACCGGCCTATCGGGGTCAGCACCGCCGCCGTGCCGCAGGCGAAGGCCTCGACGATCTTGCCGGACCTCAGGCCTTCGACGAGCTCGTCGAGCGCGATCGGGCGGACCTCCGCGCCGAGCCCGAGGTCGGGAGCCAGCGTGAGGATCGAGTCGCGGGTGATGCCGTCGAGGATCGTGCCGGACGTCGGCGGTGTGAGCAGCTTGCCGTCGTCGGTGACGAGGAAGACGTTCATGCCGCCCAGCTCCTCGAGCCAGGTGTGCGTGGCGGCGTCCGTGAACAGCACCTGGCTGCAGCCGTGCTCGTACGCTTCCTTCTGGGCGATCAGGCTGGAGGCGTAGTTGCCGCCGCACTTCGCGGCCCCCGTGCCCCCCGTGCCGGCCCGGCTGTACGTGGTGGTGACCCAGATGTCGACGGGCTTGACCCCTCCGGCGAAGTAGGGGCCGACCGGGCTCGCGATCACCGCGTATCGCACGGTCTCGGCGGCGCGCACCCCCAGGAAGTTCTCGTCGGCGAACATGAACGGCCGCAGGTACAGGCTCATCTCCCCCTCGCCGTTCGGCACCCAGCGCTCGTCGGCGACGACGAGGTTGTGGACCGAGGTCAGGAAGTCCTCCTCGGGCAGCGTCGGCAGGCCGAGGCGCTCGGCGCTGCGGATGAGCCGGCGTGCGTTCATCTCGGGCCGGAACAGCCACACGGACCCGTCGGCGTGCCGGTAGGCCTTGAGGCCCTCGAAGACCTCCTGGGCGTAGTGGAGGACGGCACCGGCGGGATCGAGGGAGAAGGACGTGTACGGGCCGGTCGCATCCTCGCCCCAGCCGCTGGCCTTGTGCCAGGTGGCGACTGCCATGTGGTCGGTGAAGTACCGCCCGAAGCCCGGGTCGGCAAGGCGTTCCTCGATGACGGCGCCCAGTGCCGGCGACGAGTGGGTGGTAACGGGGAACGCGAGAGCCATGAGGCGGAAACTACCAGGGTCGACGGACTCCTGAGATGGCGGATCACAGGGTGTGAGGCGTCGCTAGGGTGGCGAACCGTGACGACACAGACGATCGCAGTGATTGGCGGAGACGGCATCGGCCCGGAGGTGGTGGCCGAAGGGCTCAAGGTGCTCAAGGCTGTCGCCGGCGAGGGCGCATTCCGCTTCGAGACGTACGACCTGGGCGCCGAGCGCTGGCAGCGTACGGGTGAGGTGCTCACCGGCGAGGACCTGGCGAAGCTGGCCACCGCCGACGCCATCCTGCTCGGTGCTGTCGGTGCTGCGCCCGGCTCGAAGGCTGTGCCGTCAGGTCTCCTCGAGCGTGGGCTCCTGCTGAAGCTGCGCTTCGCGTTCGACCACGCCGTGAACCTGCGGCCGTCCAAGCTCTACCCCGGCGTCCCGACGCCACTGGCGCCGAGCATCGTCGACGGCAAGCTCATCGACTTCGTCGTCGTACGCGAGGGCACCGAAGGGCTGTACTGCGGCAACGGCGGCGTCGTCCGCCAGGGCACGCCGAACGAGATCGCCACCGAGGTCAGCATCAACACGGCGATGGGCGTGGAGCGGGTCGTACGGGATGCGTTCGTACGGGCCTCCGCGCGGCGCCAGAAGCTCACGCTGGTCCACAAGCACAACGTGCTGGTCAACGCGGGCGGACTGTGGAACCGGGTCTTTGAGGCGGTCGCGATCGAGTACCCCGACGTCACCACCGACTATCTGCACGTGGACGCGGCGACGATCGCCCTGTGCACGAACCCCGACCGCTTCGACGTCATCGTCACGGACAACCTGTTCGGCGACATCCTCACCGACGAGGCCGCGGCCATCACGGGTGGCATCGGCCTGGCGGCCAGCGCGAACATCAACGTCGACGGCTCGTACCCGTCGATGTTCGAGCCGGTCCATGGCTCGGCCCCCGACATCGCCGGACTGGGCATCGCCGACCCGCGGGCAGCGATCCTGTCGGTCGCCATGATGCTCGAGCACCTGGGCCGCACCGATGAGGCCGTGGCCATCCAGACGGCCGTCGAGGCGGACATCGTCGCGACCGGTGATGCCAAGCGGGCGACCATCGAGGTCGGCGACGCCATCGTGGCGGCGCTGGGGTGACCATCCCGCTGCGACCGTCGTCGGGTGGCGACGAGGTCGGGCCGCAGGCGCCGAGCGCGTACGACCGGATGGGCGGTCACGACACGTTCGTACGGCTGGTTGCCGCGTTCTACCGCGGCGTGGCCGGAGACGAGCCGCTGCGTGCGCTGTACCCGGAGGAGGACCTCGGTCCTGCCGAGGAGCGGCTGCGGATGTTCCTCGAGCAGTACTTCGGCGGCCCGAACACGTACTCCGAGCAGCGCGGCCACCCGCGGCTGCGGATGCGTCACGCGCCGTTCGCCGTGACGCCGACCCAGCGCGACCGGTGGCTCACGCACATGCTCGCTGCCTGCGACGAGGTCGCGCTCCAGGAGGCCGAGGACACCGAGCTCCGCTCGTACCTCACGTACGCCGCCACCTTCATGCTCAACGCGGAGGACTGAGGGCGTACTTTTGCCCACGACATCGCCCCAGGTCGCCCTACCATCGACGCATGGGAGCGGAGGGACCGACCGAGTCGCACTGGGAGGTCCTCGGCTCGGACCGCCGACGCTCCGAACTCCCCTCCTATCGGCCGGCCGCTCACGACAGTTCAGACGGCATCACGCTTCGCGGCGAGGCGAAGCTCGTGGGAGGCCGAGACTGGACCCGTATTCGCACCGCCACCATCGGCGCCGTCTTCATCGGGCTGACCTACCGGGTCCTGCCCCTGACCGGGTGGCTCGTCGTCTCGGGCGTCATCCTTCTCGGCTATGCCGTGGGGATCTGGCTGTACAAACCGAAGCGACAGACGTCGTGGAAGGCGCCCATCGTCGTCGTGAACCGCGAGGGAATCACGGCTCAGACCGTCGACGGTCTCACGCACTCCGCGACCTGGTCGGAGCTGGGAGAGCTCCGGGCGCGGTCGGTCGAGGGGGAAAAGGGCAACGACGTCCACCTGACCTGGGTCAGACCGAGTGGTGCCCACATCGTGGCCGACCTTGGCGACACCATCGATCGCGGCGACCTCTGCCGGGCGATCGTCTCCCGAGCGCCCAAGTCCATGACCCTCCACCTCGGCGAGCACGAGGCGTTCGGTGACGACTGACGCTGGAAGCGGCGAGTCGGTCGACATCGTGCTCGGTGAGGGCATCGGCGCCAGCCGGCTCGATCGCGCCCTGCACGCATGCACCGCTGGCGTACGAGTGCCTCGCGTGACCTGAACGACCCCGGAGGGTACGGTCCCGTCGTCCGGGAATACAGTGCCCACATGCCACGCCCCGGCGACGATCCAGCCACGTGGGACGTACGCCCGAATCCCTACGCGGACGAGGGAATCGACCGCTATCGGCCTCCCGCTGCCGACCGGCTGGATCCCGTCGTGTTGGTCGGGCGAGCCGACAACGGGTCCGAGAAGGCCACGCAGGTCATGAGGGCCGTCCTCCTCGCCCTGTTGGTTGGCGCACCGCTGGCGAGCCTGGGACCGCGCAGCGTCGGTTGGTACGTGGCAACCGGTGCCGTGATGATGACCATCGTCCTCGTACGGCTCGTCCTCGTCCTTCGCCAGCCACCGGGATGCCGCCCGGAGCTCACGGCGAGCTCAGAAGGGCTGACGGTGACCGACATCCACGGCATCACGCGCAGGACCTCCTGGTCGGACGCCGGCAACCTGTACATGGGCTGGTACTCGCCGCGGGCGGAGCGCAACCCGCTCATGCGGTGGTACACGCCCCGCGAGGTTCGCGAGCTGTACGTGACGTGGGTCGACCAGGCCGGCGAGCACGTCGTCAACAACCTCGGTGCGTCGTTGGACCTCGAGGACGTCCGATCGGCGCTTGAGTCCCAGATCCCCGCCGGCCTGCGGCTCCAGGTCGGCCCTCGACGAGCGATCGGCGCCTGAGTCGAGGAGCCGTTGTCTGCCCTCGTACAGGTCCGGCTCGGCGGGTCGTGACCCCTGGATCGTTCCGCCTGGTCGCCACCAACCACTCCCCCACTCGAGGAGCCACGAATCGCACCGAAGAGGCGTGCTCCTGGGCGGGTCGTGACCCCTCGTACGGGGGTGGGTGAGCGTCGTACAGGGGTGGGTGGAGCGTTACGCCACGTCGTTGCGGTGCTCGACGACCGCGGTGTGCTTGGTGCGGGTGGCCTGGGCGTTCAGTACGAGGCTGAGCACCAGCGCGAGCACGCCGGCCCCCATGCAGATGTAGCCGACCATGCTGAGGTTGACCCCCGGCACGTTGTCGCGTACCGCGAAGCTCAGGATTGCGCCCACCACCAGCAGCGCGATGCCTACGCCAATTCCCATAGTCGTCCCTTTCGTCTACTGGCCTGTACCCCCTTCCGGACCTCAGAAACTCCCGGCCTGACGGGACAGGCGCCTGGAAACCCGATTTGTTGTTCTCGGACGAACCGCCGGTCCGTCCTGTGCGAATACCCGTGTTGTGGTTGTTGTGGGCTCGGTCCGGGCGCTGAGAACAACCACAGCTCGGGTGCTGGATCCTGAGGTCGGTCACGGGGCCCTCAGAAGCACCACAACTCGGGTTCTCGAACCTCGCAGCGCGTACGGTTCGCGTGAGCGGACCTGAGCGCGACTCGTCCGAGTCGACGTGGGAGGTGTTGCCCGCTCCCCCCGTCGTGCCGCTGACGGGGATCGACCTCTACCAAGCGCCGTCTGAAGACTCCCCGGACCCGCGATCGCTCCGGCTTGTCTCCGGTCGGTGGGTGGCTTGGGCCGTCGGGACCGCTCTTGTGGGATGCCTCCACTCGTGGACGCACTCCTGATCGCCCGCCGTCCGGGGATCCATACGGAACAGGAGAACGCGCCCGGCCCTGAGACAGGACCGGGCGCGTTCGTACAGACTCAACGAGCGGCGTGGCCCTCGGTGTAGTCGGAGTCGGACGTCTTGACCCAGCTCATGAGCTTGCGGAGCCCAAGACCTGTGGCCTCGATCGGGTGTGCTTCGGCGGCCGCACGGTACGCCTTGAACTCGGGAGCGCC
>PMBM01000186.1 GCA_003153855.1 Propionibacteriaceae bacterium | reverse complement strand
TAGTGGCCCATGCCGAGGCCGCCGTCAACGGGCAGCACGGCACCTGAGATGTACCCGGCAGCGTCCGAGACGAGGAACTCGACGGCCGAGGCGACGTCGTCCGTGGACCCGAGTCGGGCCGCGGGGATGCGCTTCTCGTACGCCTCGATCGTCGCCTTGTCGAGCGCCGCCGTCATGTCCGTCTCGATGAAGCCCGGCGCGACGACGTTGACCGTGATGCCGCGGGCCCCGAGCTCGCGGGTGAGCGACCTGGCGAGCCCGACGAGGCCCGCCTTGCTCGCGGCGTAGTTCACCTGGCCGGCCGAGCCGAGGAGTGCGACGACGGACGAGACGAACACGATCCGCCCGTAGCGGCCCTTGATCATGGACCGGCTCGCGCGCCGTACGAGCTTGAAGGAGGCCGTGAGGTTCGTGGCGATCACCGAGTCCCACTGGTCGTCGCTCATCCGCATCAGGAGGCCGTCGGCGGTGATGCCCGCGTTGCAGACGAGCACCTCGACAGGCCCGTGCGCCTGCTCGGCGGCCACGAACGCCGCCTCGAGCTGGTCGGGGTCGGTGATGTCCGCGTTCACGCCCAGGACGCCGTCCGGGACGCCGCCCGAACGGTACGTACCGGTCACGGCATAGCCCGACGCCGCGAGCCGGGAAGCGATGGAGCGGCCGATGCCCTTGCTGGCGCCCGTGACGAGCGCGCTTCGTGGTGTTCCGGTCACAGGGAGCAACTTAGCGTCCAGTCCGCGCGCAGGCTTGATTCCGCGCCGAGCGACCTACGCTGTACTGGTGCCGCAGCCAGAGCAAGTCAGCATCACCGATGCTCGCCTGAGTGCGTCTGAGGACCTGGACCGTCGCCAGCGGCGCTATCTGTGGACGATGCTCGTCCGCGTCATCTGCTTCGGCCTGATGATCGTCGTCCCCGGCTGGTGGAGGCTCGTCGCCCTCTTCGGCGCTGTGTTCCTGCCCGCTGCGGCGGTACTGCTCGCGAACAACGTCGATCGTCGGGCTCCGGCGACGCGTCCGATTGAGGACGAGACCGTACGACCGGCGCTCCCGTCCGGCGACGTGATCCCCGGCGAAGTCGCCGAGCCGGACGAGTTTGAGCGGCCTTCGGCCTGAGACAAACCCCCGGGGGGTTATCCGCTCGCCCTAGGCTGAGGTCCATGACCTCCTTGTTCGACCCCATCACGCTGCGCGACGTCACCCTCGACAACCGCATCGTGCTCCCGCCCATGTGCCAGTACCAGGCGACGGAGCACGACGGCGTACCGACCGACTGGCACCTCGTGCACTACGGCGCCCGCGCCACGGGTGGCTTCGGGTTGGTCATCGCCGAGGCCACCGGCGTACTCCCCGAGGGCCGGATCACCCCGGACTGCACCGGCATCTGGAACGACGACCAGCGCGACGCGTGGACCCACATCGTGGGGTTCTGCCATGAGTACGGCGCGGCCATGGGCATCCAGCTCGCGCACGCGGGGCGCAAGGCCTCCACGTACAGCGGGTTCGACCCCGCGAAGTCGGGTTCGGTGCCCCTCGACGACGGCGGCTGGGAGACGTACGGACCGAGCGCGATCCCCTTCCCCGGCCTGGCGACTCCCATCGAGGCGGACACCGACTACATCGCGTCGGTCGTCGCCGCGTACGCCAAGGCGGCCCGGCGGGCAGACGAGGCCGGGTTCGACGTCGTCGAGGTCCACGCAGCGCACGGCTACCTCATCAGCGAGTTCCTCTCCCCCTTGTCCAACCACCGCACGGACTCGTACGGCGGCAACTTCACGGGACGTACGAAGCTGCTGCTCGAGGTTGTCGACGCGATCCGCGAGGTCTGGCCGGAGGGCAAGCCCCTGTTCGTACGGATCTCCGCCACCGAGTGGACCGACCACGGCTGGTCGCTCGAGGACTCCGTACGGCTGGCGCCGATCCTCAACGAGCACGGCGTCGACGTGATCCACGTGTCCAGCGGCGGCAACGTCATCGCCCACATGCCCGCGGACGAGGACTACCAGATACCGCTGGCATCAGCCGTACGTGCGGCAGGTGTCCGCGTCTGCGCTGTCGGCCGCATCACCGACCCGCTCAAGGCGCAGACGATCCTCGACGAGGGCCACGCGGACCTCATCGCCGTCGGCCGGGTCGCGCTCCGTGAGCCCTCGTGGCCGCTGCGCGCTGCCGCCGAGCTCGAGGTGGACTCCCGCGCCCGCTACCCCGACTCGTACCTCCGCGGCCGCTGGCCCGCGGTCGAGCCGGTGCGCTGACCCGTCTCCCGGGGTACTCAGCGACCGGTGGCGAAGTCGAGCACGTACGGGATCGGGCCCGTCCTTGCGGTGGCGGTGACGAACCGGCTGCTCCGCCCGTTCCCCCACGCTCCGACGTTGCCCGCGAACGTCAGGTCGAAGTCCACGTAGACCACGAACAGGTCCTTCGACGTCCACTCGTCCGGCCTGAGGGTCGCAACGCGACCTGATGCCAGCACCAGGACGCCATCGGCAGACGTGGGCTGCAGGTCGGGTGCGAGGTACGCCTTGCTCGCGTCCGCATAGCCCTTCGTCTTCCACGCGTCGAGGAAGTCCGTGAGCTCGGTCATGATCTTCGTGTACGCCAATGCTTGTTCCGTGGTGACGTCAGGGGCGGACGGGGTGCTGGTTGGGCGCGTCGCAGGGGTGCCCGAGAGGCGCGTCGTCGGGATGCTGGATGACTGCGTCGGCGCTCCCGACGACGGTTGGGAGCACCCCACAAGTACCGTCAGCGCGAGGGCGCAGCACGCCACGTGGGTTGGGAGCGTCCTCCAGCGAGTCATGGTGCCTGCCTTTCGCGCGCGACCGCGTGATCAGTCTCCTCCGACGCGCCCGCGTGGACGTGACACTCACAAGACTCGCGGAACGTCTCGTCGTTGCATCGAGTGATGGCCCGCGACTGCCTGTACGAAGACGGTGGTTCGTCGCCTCTCGATGGCGAAGGCGGCGGCAGCGGGCCTACCGGCGACGCCAGAGGACCAGAGATGCTCCCACCAGGATCGTCAGAGCGGCTCCGGCCGCGGCCAGGGGATCCGCCGACGAGCCCGTGTCCGCCAGGACCACGCCACCGGGGCCGGCGGACGGGCTCGCGCTCGGAGTGGGTGTCGGGGTGGCGCTGGGCGCTGTACCGGTCAACGAGATGGTGCCCGAGCTCTGGTCGTTGACCGTGAAGGTCGTCGTCGCCGAATGCGGACCGGCCGTCTGCGGAGCGAACGTGAACGTGAACGCGCACGACGCGTTGGGCGCCAACGTCACGCCGGCGCAGTTCTGCACCCAGGCGAAGTTGGGATCGCCAGGCCCGCCACCGGCGACGGTCACCGTCTGCGGGGTCGTCGATCTGTTGGTGACGACCACGTCCTGACCTGCCGAGATCGCGCCCACCGCCGTCGTCGGGAACGACAGCGAGGTCGGCGCGATCAAGAACGTGTCCGTCGTCCCTGACAGCGAGATCGTCCCGGAGCTCTGACCGTTGATCGTGAAGCTCGTTGTGGCGAAGTGAGCGCCTGCGGTCTGCGGGACGAACGTGTACGTCACGACGCAGGACGCCCCCGCTGCCAGGGTGACCCCCGAGCAGGCTTGTACGGCGGAGAAGTTGGGGTCGCCGGGCGCCCCACCTGCCATGGTCAGCACCTGGGGCGAGGTTGCCAGGTTCGTCACGACCACGTCGATCCCCGCCGAGGAGTTACCGACGGTCGTCGTGGGGAACGCGA
>PMBM01000055.1 GCA_003153855.1 Propionibacteriaceae bacterium | reverse complement strand
CTCGTGCTCGTTCCAGAACGCGTGCACCTCCTCGTCGGGCACGGACCAGTCGAACGAACCCGTCTCATCCTCGAGGAAGCCGTCGAGCGAGATGTTGGCCGCATAGATCAACTTGCCCATGGGAACCCTCCGCTAGGTCGAGGGCTACAGCGTGCAGTCTCCCGCCGACACTGGCAACACCTCGACGGACAGATCACGAAGCCGCCGCCGAAGAGAGCGCCGCCGTCAACGGTGGGCGGCGATGCCGATCTGCGGATGTTGACGCTGGTCTGATTGTCGCTTGGGCGTTCATCCCTCCAGTTGCGTGCGTGCCCGCCGGAGTGCCTTGCGCTATCGGGTGCTATACCCAGATCACCAACTAGTTCGAGATGGGACCACGCATGCACAGCGAGCTGAAGGTGTTGATCGTTGATCCTGTGCTCGGAACTGGCGGGCTTATGGAGCTTGCCGGCAAGTTGCGGGCGGCGGTGGAGGTGGCAGAGGCAGGAGATGTCCACGGCAGCATGCCGTGCGTGCTCTCGGCCGCTGTCACGAAACGTCTGCAGCGTGATCCTCGGGTCTGGGACTGGGTCATCTCCATTCGAGATGGCGCAGGAGTGGCGGCGCAGATGGTCTCCCGAGGCCAGGCGAGACACGCCGTGCTGATGGATCCGGTCGGGGGGATCCCGAATCTTCCGGGGGTCTTTGACGCGATGATGGCTTCCCGGACCTTCGCGCCGACACAGGCTGACTTGGATCGGATGCTGGCAGTGGTGTCGCAGGTGACACACACGTACGTGCCCGATAGCTATATCGAGCTCGTGGCAACGGGCCTTTTCGGTGACGATCCAGGACGGTCACGCTGGCAAGCTCTGTACGCCGAGGCGGCCAGGTCACGACTGCCGATAGACCCGGTTCTCGAGCGCAGTCCGGAGTGGTGGGCGGACGAGTGGTTGGAGATCTGGCGGAACAATCCCGATGCTGTCAGGCCATGGCTCACCCAAGGGCATCGTGTCTTCGCCTCCGCCGTGTCGAGCGCCGCAGGGATCCCGATGACCGTCCAACCCTGGGACGAACTGGCCTGGCTCACTGACCCGTCTGTTGTCGCGGACGCACTGAACCGAGAGTTTGAGAGACCACGAACTGATCACGTCGAGAGCGGAACGCCGGGTACGTAGCCACGGGTCCGTTGTGCTTCTGCGTACCCCCCCAAAGCGGGGATTCGTTCATCTGGACAGGTGCAGACGTTGCGTGGGGCGAGGACTTGCACGTCACACGCGCCATCGTCCCACCCTGCCCCCCTTCCTCGACTTGATCGCTCTGACGCGAACCACGGTCCCCGAACTGATCAAGGAAGCCAGACAGGACCGCGCAACGTAGCATCCGGACATGCCGCGGGGCGCGCGTTCTCGGGAAACGTCCTGAACTGCCGGGGAGGGCGGACCCGGTTCGAAACGCGGCCCCCCCTGTCGGCATGCCGTCTTGCGGGCCGCGTTGAGGGCGGCACCAGGTGGGAGTCTCCGACCATCGTTCGGTGCATTCAGGACCTTCCTTTCGTCTCTACGATGACCATGACGAGGAGGACACATGGAACCTGTGAACATCGGCGTGATGGGCGCCTCGAGCTTTGCCCTTGCACAGACTGCCCGAGCGATCCACGAGGCGCGGGGCGCCAGGTTCGCGGCGCTGGCAACGTCGTCCGCGGCCAAGGCGGAGCCGTTCAAGGCCTTCGCGCCCGATCTCGTCGTGCACCTCGACTACGACGCGATGCTGGCTGATCCCACGATCGAGGNNTCTACATCCCGCTGCCCAACCACCTGCACGTCGAGTGGACCCTCAAGGCACTCGAGGCGGGCAAGCACGTTCTGACAGAGAAGCCGATCGCCATGACCGCGCCGGAGATCGACGCCCTGATCGCCGCCCGTGACCGGACCGGTCTGTTCGCGTCTGAGGCGTACATGATCGTGCACCACCCGCAGTGGCAGCACGTTCGAACCCTGATAGACGAGGGCGCGATCGGCAGGCTCCGGCACGTGGATGCGGTGTTCAGCTTCGACCTGCCGGACGCGGGCAACATCCGCAACCGTGCGGACACTGGTGGCGGGTCGATCCCGGACATCGGCGTGTACGCCTACGGCTCGGCACGGTTCGCTGCTCGTGCCGAACCTGTGGAGCTCACCTCGCGGATCCGCAGGGAGCACGACGTCGACGTCTGGACCCAGGTCACCGGGACCATGGCGGGGCCTTCCGGTGAGTTCAGCTACTGCGCGCTCACCTCGACACGTCTGTACCCGCGGCAGGAGGTCACGTTCCAGGGCGACAACGGACTGATCCGGTTGACCGCGCCGTTCAACGCTGGTCTCGTGGGCGAGGCGCAGGTACACGTGGTCCAGGGCGAGACGACGCGCGTCGACCGGTTCCCGGGAGTGCGTCAGTACGTGCTCGAGTTCGAGAACCTCGTCGCGACTCTTCGGAGCGGTGTCGAATTCCCGTGGACCCTCGAGGACGCTCGCGGCACGCAGGCGATGATCGATCTGGTGCGGGCCAACGAGGTCTGACGTCCGGGCACGTCACTCGATGCCTCGTCGAGTCTGGTCGAGCCGCGCGGTCTTTTGGCCATGGCCCGGAGGACCACTCAGGGATGCTCAAGTGGAAGTCGTCATGGGCGACAACGAAACCGGTCGGCTTGTCGCCGCAGCCAGCGCCGTCGCGATCTGGCACCCGTGACTCGGGTTCCCCCCGGCCGCGCCTCGCTCCCTGAAGTCTGCAGTCCATCCGCTCGTGCCGCCGCCAGGGCGGTCGCGCCGGGAGGGGTTGCTTGGGCGATGCCAGAGTTCTTCACGCACGTAGGGGCTGGCAGGGACCTGTCATGCTGGGCCGGTGAACACCTGCGGGCTGCCGTTGGTCCCCGATGGGGCACTGCTTGTGGCCAACGGGAAGCAGGCGTTGTCGCTGGTGGCGCAGGACCTGCGAGATCGCGGGGTGCGCACGTTGTTGGCGCCCGACTTCTACTGCCTCACGATGATCCAGCCCTTCCAGCTGGAGGGCATCACCGTCCGTCACGTCGCGACCGACGCTCGGGCGTTGTTGGACTCCCAAGCGTTGGCCGACGAGCTGGCGACGGGCCACCGCGTGGCGGTACTGCACTGTGAGGTGTTCGGAGGGCTCGCGGGCGCCCGACTGCGTGACGTCCTCGAGGCGGCGCAGGCCGAGGGCGTCCCGGTCGTGGTCGACGTGACTCACTCGCTGTTCGCCATCTCTCATGGCCCCGCCGACTATCTGGTGGCGAGCCTCCGGAAGCTGCTACCCGTGCCCGACGGAGCCTTTGTCACGGGCCTTCCCGGCCGACCGGGCGTCGCTCGCCATGAACTCGACGCGATGGCGACCCGTTGGGGGCTGATCGCCGCACGTCGCCGCCGCGACCTCTTGACCGGCCGGGGATCGGCAACCGACTACCTGGACGCCGTTGACGTCGCCGAAGAGGCGATGCTCGGCGCCAGGGCACCTGCCAGCATGAGCCGAGCCGCGTTGCAGCGCCTGTCGCGACTCGACCCGGACGCGCTTCGCCTCGCGAGGCAGGGGAACGCCACCTACCTGATCGAATGCCTCACCTCGTCCGGTGTCGAGGCGCTCAATCCGAGCACCCCGGAGTGCGGCGTCGTTGTGCGGGTGGAGGACGCACCGTCGGTCGAGCGCGATCTGCTCGCCGCGGGCATCCTCTGCCCGATCAGCTGGCCCCGCCCGCCCGGACTCCGGCACCACATACCTTGGCCCACCCGCTGGGTCGCGCTCCCCGTCGACCCCGACCTGGCACCCCAGATACTGGATCGCGCCGCATCCATCGTCGAACACGCCGCCTCCCCCCGCAGGAGCTGGTAGCCACCCCAGGCCTACCCGACGCCCGCATCTGCCGCGATGGAAACCGTCGATCATGCCGACGAAGCCCTGCATTCGCTAGGCCTAGACGTGCTGGTGCGTCTGGCCCCGGACGCGTCGGGCCGACCTCATGTGCGGCGCTGCAGGGGGCGGTTGCGCCGCCCCTCGAGACGGATCGGCGGTTCGGCGGCGACGATGGCGAGCTGGGCAAGGATCTTGCCGAGGAGCTCGAGCATCGTCGCACGCTCGGTGCTGCTCAAGGTGGCGCAGATCGCTACGTCCAGCTTGCGTATGCCGGGTAGGAACTGGTCGGTGAGTGCTTGGCCCTCGTCTGTGATCTGCACATGTACGCTGCGCCGATCGTCAGGGTTCCTGACGCGCCGAACCCACCCACGCCCTTCGAGGGCGTCGATCGTCGCCGTCATCGTGGCCGACGAGGTCAAGGTGCGTTCGCTGATCTCGCTCGGGGTCAATGGCTGGTCAGCGCCTTCAATGACGGCGAGGCTGTTGAGCACTGTCTGCGGAACGCCGAAGGATGCCAGCATCGCCCGGTCGACTTCTGCGATCAGGGCCTGACCGGTACGGATGAGCGTCGCGTGGATCTCCGCCGCTCGTGGCTCGCCATCGGGGTATTCGGCCCGGAAGCCGGACCCGACTTTGACGAGGCCAAGGGCGGCCGCAGAAGGCGACGATGCTTTCGCCTTCCGCGGCCGACCGGGGCGTCGTGGTTCAGACAACTTCGAAGATCTCGATTCTCGGAGCGGACGTGACTCCGGCGGCCTGCATGCCCTCCTTGAGCCGAGCGTCGCTGGCGAATGCAGCCGCCTGGTCGACGCTCGGGAAGTCGTGGGTGATGAAGAGGTCGTTGGCATCAGCCGGATCGCGAAGAACCTGCTCTCTGGTACAGCCGTACTCAGCCCGCAGCGAATCGAGACTGTCATAGACCGGACGGAATGCGGCGTAGTCGGCGACGGTGTGACGTACGGCCAGGGTTGCGCTCATGGGAACCTCCGTAGCTGGGTGCGCAGGCTGCTGCCTCCACCCGGACAACCTAACAACGATGTACTACCGAAACAAGAGTCTCACTTCCGAACTACATGTCTCACCACTCACGAGTGCCGCTGGGAGGCGCCGTCCGTGCGAACTGTCGCCCATGCCGCTCTCATCCTGCGCAATGCTTGGAAGGTGACCGAGGGAGAACAGACCCAACCACGGATGTGGTCCTGGGCGGCCACTGTCCTCGACGTTGCTGAGCGCCGAGGGCATGTCGAAGGCCTCGTCGGCAACCGGATCGCGATAGTCCGCTACGTGACCATCGACTACTTACGCGAGGAGCTTCATCCCGAGCTGATCGACTCTGGCGTCCGTCTCATCGAAGACAACAGGGAGTGGGAGCTCCCGACGTGGCGCTGTGACGGGTTCGACGCTGTGGACTTCGGGGTCGAACTCGAGACGATGGATGGCGAGATCTGGTCGTTGACGTGGGACCCACCCGGGGACCATGAAGGAATCGGGATCAGGAAGGGACCGCTGATCGGCTCGGTTGTCGTGCCAGACAGACTGACAGCAGTCTGGGACGCGACGCTCACGCCACTGTGGTCGCCGATGTTGCGCGCCCCCATTGCAGCCGTTGAACTCCACTACGTCCCCTGGGATCCGCCATCTCCGGGCTTCTGGTGTCACCGGATCTCATTCGTCACGCAAGATGCTCGACTGGAGGTCGTCATGGGAGACAACGAACATGGCCGGCTTGTCGCCTCAGCGAACAACGTCGCGATCCTTGCACCCGACACTCCGCTTCCGCACTGGCCGTACCTCGCGGGCTGACGTCGGGCGCCTCCATCCGCACATGCCGCTGTCATCGTGGAGAGTCGCCTAGGCTCCGGGAATGATCGAGATTGGTTCGCGGGCGCAGAAGTTGCCAGCGCCCCCGTCAGTGGTCTGGAACTCCCTGGTGCAGCCTGAACGGGAGGGATCTCGGCCGTGGCTCAGCCTTACCGCTGATGAAGTAGCCCCTAAGATCCTTGCCGCCGACGAGCCCCATCGCGTCGTGTGGTCGTCGCTGTGGCCCGGCAGACCCAACGATGAGGTGCATTTCGACCTTGCAGCCATCGGCAGCGAGACCTCGCTGACGTTCACCCTGCTCACACCCGATGATCCGCCTGACCAGAGCACCACCGGCCACCTTCGTTATCGACTCAACCACCTGCTCTTCGCTGACCTGCGGTACTCGTACGGTCAGTGATCCTCGCCGGATGTCAGTCCCACACATCTGGCGCAGTCAGCGCGGATCGTGCCGAGTTCCGGTCGTCGGGGTTGGCGGTTTGGGTTCTGCTGCGTGCCGGGTCTGCGGGAGTGCGGCGACGAGAGTGTCGCCCCGGGGCGAGGCTGCTCTCGATGTCGTCGGACTGCGCGAGTCGACGTCCGACGGCGAGACGACGCGCGAGGTGTCCCGCGACGAGCTGGTCGAAGAGGCCGAGCGAGCCCCGGTTTGAGCGCAGCGGTCAGGTCTGACCCGCGGAGTCGATCTCGGCGGCTTACACGGCTCGAACATTCCGCTGATCGTCGCCGAATCGGGCTCCGCCAGTGTCATCTCAGGACGCATCCGCGTTCGGGACCACAGGAGCCTCAGCATGAAGCGCATCACCACCATGGCCGCAGTCGGGACAGCTGTCTGCGCCCTCTCCCTCGCCACCTCCCTTCCGGCGGTTGCGGCCGGCCCGCCGGCAGTCGACGGACACTCGAGTTTGGCTCAGATCCAGGCTGCGGCGTCCACCGCGACCTCTGACCGGATCACCTCGCTGAAGACCGCCATCGGCAAGGTCGACGCCAACACTTCCCTGACCTCAGCCGACCGCGCGAGGGTGCTCGCCACCTTCAACGCCGACGTCACGGCGATGGGCACCCTGGAGTCGAAGATCGCCGCCGACACCACGGTCGCGACAGCGCTGTCCGACTACCGCGACATCTACACCGGATACCGCGTCTACGCCGTCGCCCTCCCTCAGGGGTTCGAAGCAGCAGCGGCAGACCGTCTCACCGGGGCGGCGATCCCGAAGCTGCAGTCGGCTCATGACAAGCTCGCGGCCGACCTCGCCGCGCACCCCACCAAGTGGACGGACGCGATGAAAGCCCAGCTGAACGACATG
Source organism: Propionibacteriaceae bacterium (assembly GCA_003153855.1). Taxonomy (GTDB): domain Bacteria; phylum Actinomycetota; class Actinomycetes; order Propionibacteriales; family Propionibacteriaceae; genus Fen-668. Next base: position 1,135 of record PMBM01000055.1, on the reverse strand, counting down.
CAGTCCAAGATCTCCGACGCGTCAAGCCACGCGAACGGACTGGCCGGACGCGCGCTCGCGGTGACACCGGCCCAGTACAACGCCGACAAGACGGTCATCACCGCCATCCGCGCTGACCTCAAGACCGCGGTGGGCGACACCAAGACGGCGTCGGCCGACGGCCACGCGCTCGTCACGGCGCTCAAGTGAACCGGCACCTCGTCGGGGCCGCCGTCCTGGTCGCCGTCGCGCTGGCGCTGACAGGGTGCAGTCGGGCGGCGACGTCCGGCACAGCCCCCGCCTCGCCGCCGTCGGTGTCCGTGGCACCGATGACCTCCGGCACGTCCCCCGCCTGGCCGCCCTCGGTATCGGGGGCGCCGGCGGGGGCCGCGACGACCGCCCCGGCGACCGCTGGAGGGTCCGCGACCGATGCCGGGACACTCGACGGCATCACGCAGGATCTCGACTCCGCCGACAGCGCGAACGCCCAGGCGGATGCCAACCAGCAGAACGCCGACCAGGCGGCGNNAGTACGGCAACCTCACCACAGAGCACGGCACGATCGGCGCCGCCGAGCCGTCATCGTCTCCGCGCGAAGGACGAGCTCAGCGAAGTGCGAACACGTACGCTTCCGGGTCATCGTCGTGTTCTTCACGGTCTGAAAGCTGAGCGAAGCCACACTTCTCCAGCACACGGATCGACGAAGCGTTGGTCTTGAGGACATGTGCGTACAACGGACGCTCGTCGAACTCGGCGAGGAACGTGGCCAGAGCGGCAGTGGCGATCCCTCGGCCCCAGTACTGCCTTCCGATCCGGTAGCCGATCTCTCGCGCACCGCTCGCGGCACGCCAGGCTGCAACGTCGCCTGCCACCTGGTCACCGTTGAGCACGATCACTCGCTGCAGGGCCTCGCGGTCAGCTGTCACCCGTGCCTGGTGCGCGACGAACTCATCCCACGTGCGTGCCGCCACCCCGGCCATGGCACCCGATTCCGGATCGGCCTGGTTCTCGTACAGAACGTCGAGATCGTCGTCGCGCACGTCGCGCAAGGTCACGGCTGTCACCATGACGCGAACGCTAGTGCGTCGCTCTGACACCGGGCCCACGATGTCATCCGTCGATTCTCGCTTGGCCAACGACCGAAGGTGCAGGCCAT
>PMBM01000011.1:2206-3901 GCA_003153855.1 Propionibacteriaceae bacterium | reverse complement strand
GGCGGCCTCGTGATCCTCAAGGTCAGATCGGTGCGATAGGGCGGAGCATCCGGTGCTCCCGTGGGCTCCCTCCCCACCATGGCTCTCAGAGAGGTCGGCGAATGGCACAACGGGAACCACGCATGGGGTTCATCGAGCGGTTCATGGACCGCCAGCGGAGGATGCTTGCCCTCCAGTTCAACGAGCTGCCGCTGCCTGGAGGGGAGATCGTGTTCCTCGGTGACAGCATCACGGAGTCCGGGAGGTGGCACGAGTGGTTCCCGGACCTTCCGGTGGTCAACCGTGGAATCGCCGGTGACACCACCGATGGGGTGCTCAGACGCATAGACTCCGCGATCAAGGCTCCGGCGAAGGTCTTCCTTCTGATCGGCACGAACGACATCTCGTTCCGGCGCCCGCGCGACCTGGTCCGAGCCAACCAACGGACGATCATCGAGCAGATCCGCGCCACCGCTCCCCACGCTGACCTCTATGTGCAGAGCGTGATGCCGCGTACCCGCAGGTATCGGCAACGGATCGACGAGCTGAACTCGCACTACCGCGAGCTGGCAGCCGAGTTCGGGGGTTCGTACCTCGACCTCTGGCCCGCGCTGTGTGACGCGAAGGGGGAGCTGAACGGGGACTTCACCCTCGACCAACTCCACCTGAACGGAGCCGGATATCGAGCATGGACCGGTGTGCTCCGGCCGCTTGTCTCCTCCACCTCGTCTGCCCACCGAGAGGCATGAGGATGGCAAAGAGGTGGCAGGGAACGTTCGTCAGCACCGCCGAGCCGAGCACGGAGGGTGGCCCGGCGCCGTACTTCCGCCGTGAGTTCTCCGTCGAGTCGGGTCTGCGCCGCGCGACGTGGTGGGTGACGGCGCTGGGGATCGTCGAGCCGTACCTCAACGGCACGCGGGTCGGTGACGAGGTCCTCGCGCCAGGCTGGACCTCGTACAAGCACCGGATCCTCGTCAGCTCGTACGACGTGACCGATCTCGTGGATGTCGGTGTGAACGCCTTCGGCGTGATCGTGGGCGAGGGGTGGGCCGCGGGAGCTCTCACGTGGGAGAACCGTCGTCACAACTACTCCGACCGTCCGGCCGTGTATGCGCAGCTCGAGCTGGTGTACGACGACCACACGGACGTGATCAGCACCGACGATCACGTACGCGTGGGTGCTGGCGCCGTGCGTGCCAGCGGCATCTACGCGGGCGAGACGTACAACGCCGGTCAGGAGCCTTCTGGGTGGAGCGAGGCCGGCTTCGACGACGCGATGTGGCCGGCCGCGACCCCGTACGACTGGGACCTCGGGACCTTGGAGGAGCGCACATCGCCGCCCGTCATGAGGATCGAGGAGCTCGCTCCGGTGTCCCTGGCGACGCGGCCGTCCGGCACCACCATGGTCGACTTCGGCCAGGTGCTGTCGGGCTGGGTGCGGATCACGGTCGACGGTTCCGCAGGGACCGCGGTCACTCTGCGCCACGCCGAGGTGCTCACGCCGGACGGTGACCTGGAACGGGAGACGAACCGTACGGCGGAGGCCACCGATCGATACACGCTCCGCGGCGACGGCCCCGAGACCTGGGAGCCCGGGTTCACGTTCCACGGGTTCCGGTACGTCGAGCTGGAGGGGTGGCCGGGCGAGCTCGAGGCCGACGCGCTTCGGGCAATCGTCATCCACAGCGACATGGCGCGCACCGGCTGGTTCGAGAC
>PMBM01000011.1:0-2172 GCA_003153855.1 Propionibacteriaceae bacterium | reverse complement strand
CCGACCGCGACCTACCTGTACGACGTGCGCGGAGTGCTGCAGTCATGGCTGAAGGACCTCGCCGTCGAACAGCTCGCGTCCGGCACCGTCCCATGGGACGTTCCTGACGTCCTCCCGACGCCTTCGACGCCGACGGCTCTCTGGAGCGACGTCGCGATCAGCCTGCCGTGGGTTCTGTACCAGGAGTACGGCGACCTCGAGATCCTGCGCGCGAGCTATCCGTCGATGTCGGCGTTCATGCGGCAGGTCGAAGTTCTGCTCGACGACGACGGCCTCTGGGGCCACGGCTTCCAGTTCGGGGACTGGCTGGATCCGGACGCCCCCAAAGACAACCCCGCGGGCGGCAAGACCGATCGCTACCTCGTGGCGACCGCGTACCTGTGCAAGACGACCCGCGAGCTGGCGGAGTCCGCGGCGCTCCTGGACGAGGACGAGGACGCGACTCACTTCGCGCGCCTCCACGAGCGCGTACGAGCGGCGTTCCGGCACGAGTTCGTCAGCGCCGGCGGGCGAGTGGTCAACGAGTCCGCGACCGCGTACGCGCTGGCGATCGCGTTCGACATCCTCGACGACGATCAGCTCGCCAAGGCTGGCGACCGCCTGGCGGAGATCGTCGAAGCGGCCGGCTACCGCATCTCGACCGGCTTCGCCGGGACCCCCCTCGTGACCGACGCGCTGACCCGGACGGGCCATCCCGACGTCGCGTACAAGATGCTGCTCGAGAAGCGGTGCCCGTCGTTCCTCTACCCGGTGACCATGGGCGCGACGACCATCTGGGAACGCTGGGACTCGATCCTGCCCGATGGCACCCTCAACTCCACGGGCATGACCTCGCTCAACCACTACGCGCTCGGTGCGATCGCCGACTGGCTGCACCGCGTCGTGGGCGGGCTTTCGAAGGTCGCGCCGGGCTGGACCAGGATGCTGATCGCACCCCAGCCAGGGGGAGGGCTGACCTCAGCGAGCACCGCGCACGAGACCCCGTACGGCCGAGCCTCGGTCGCGTGGCGAGTCGACTCCGGCGAGATGGTGCTCGACGTCACGATCCCCGAGGGAACCACCGCGAGGGTCGTCGCGCCGTTGCATGCGGAGGGTGCGACGTACGAGATCGGTGCGGGAACGTACGGGTGGCGCTATCCCGCGCCACCCGGGTATGGCGAGGCGGTCGCCCTGACCATGGACACCCCGATCAAGGTGCTCATGGACGATCCGGAGGTATGGCCGGCGGTTGTCGAGGTGTTTCGCACCTACTTCCCAGGGGTTCCCCTCGACGCCGCCGGCTCCCATCTCGCGGCCATGCCCCTGAGCGCTGTCGTCGGACGTCTGCCCGGCGCCGGCCCCGAACTCGAACAAGCCCTGCTTTCGGCACTCGCACACCAGAAGGACTGACCATGACCAACGCATTCCCACCCGGGTTCCTCTGGGGCGCCTCGTGCGCGCCGCACCAGAACGAGGGAAACAACACGGGCTCGGACATGTGGGCGCTCGAGCAGCTCCCTGGGTCGTCGTTCGTCGAGCGCAGCGGAGACTCGGTCGACTTCTACCACCGGTGGAAGGAAGACGTGGATCTGGTCAAGACGCTCGGTTTCAACTCCTTCCGCTTCGGGATCGAGTGGGCCCGGGTGGAGCCGATACGTGGTCAGTTCTCCGCCGCGGAGCTGGCGCACTACCGCCGGATCATCGAGTACTGCCTCGCGCAGGGCGTCGAACCGGTCGTCACGCTGCATCACTTCTCGAGCCCGCTGTGGTTCGTACAGTCTGGTGGCTGGGGTTCGCCGGAGGCGGTCGATCTCTTCGGCACATATATCGAGGCGGTGGCCCCGATCCTTGACGGCGTCACGTACGTGGCCACGATCAACGAGCCGAACATGTTCGCCGTGATGTGGCAGATGTCGATCCCCTTGCAGTATCCGGACCCTGCGGCTGTTCTCGTTCGGATGAAGGAGGCTCGCGCGGTGGACGGCGAGGCGGGCATCAACTCCTTCTCGATGCCGGAGCCGAAGCCGGAGGCGGCGGAGACGATGGTCCGCGCCCATGTCCGGGCGCGCGAGATCCTGAGGGCGAAGACCAGCGCGAAGGTCGGGTGGACGATCGCGGTCCAGAGTCTGGTGGCTCGCGAGGGGTACGAGGACCGGCTGGGCTACTACGAGGACGTCTGGGAGGACCGCTACC
>PMBM01000019.1 GCA_003153855.1 Propionibacteriaceae bacterium | reverse complement strand
CCCCCGCGCAGGGAGTGGCTCCTCGATGTGGTTCGGCTGCAGCACCTGGACGATGGGTCAGGACGCGCCGAAAGCCGAGCCGTACGAGAGCTCGTCATGACTCTTCGATCAGCGGGGCACCCTGCCACCGATCAGTGAGCGGTGAGGCTCATCACCCATCCGTACGTGTCCAGGACACCGAGGACGAGGGGGATGACGGCGATGAGGGACAGCCACTCGAGTACGTCCCCCAGCCGGCCCCAGATCGGGGCGAGGATCCGGTTGTACATGCTGGCGGTGTAACCCGCCAGGGCCACCGTGGCGATGAGCGCGATGGTGAGGCCGATCGGGATGCGGGCGACGCTCGGCAGCGCGAGGAGCAGGAGCAGTACCGACGCCAGCCCGAAGACGGTGCCGGGCAGCAGGAGAGCGAAGCGTTGTACGCGTCCGACGAAGACCCGCGCCCGCAGCACCATCGCCAGACCGACCGCGGCAGTCAGGGCCAGCGCCAGCCACGTACCGGTCAGCAGCACGGGGATCATCCCTAGTCCCACTGTGATTCCAGTGGCGCCGAGGAACGACCCGAGCACGCGGTCGGCGGTGAGGGCGCGGCTGACGATGTCCGTCTGTACGGGCGTCTCGTCCTCCATGAGCAGCTGCGCGTTGGCCGGGAGGTTGGGCATGGCGACACGGGCAGCGTGGTACGAGAGCATCGGCAGCGTCGGCGTCAGCGCCAGCAGGAGCGCGATGGTGACGGCGGACACCTGAGCCGCGTACCCGCCGAGCAGCACCATGACCATGGTCGCAACGAGCGTCACCGACGCGCTCAACGTGACGGCGAGGTGCGCGTACGGCTGGATACGGGCCGCCAGCCATGCGGTGCCGGACGCGACGATCGCGCACGCCGAGGCGAGCAGCACGCGCAGCGGCCAGGACTGGTCCGGCATGACGTAGAAGCCGCCCACGACCGCCAGGACCGTCGCTGCCCACGACAGACCAGCCGCCGGCAGGTACCGCCCGAACGCCCGCGAGAGCACGATCGAGCCGACCATGGCGGCCACGGCGAGGAACAACGTCGCGACGGTCTCGAGGTTCTGGGCGAGCGGGCTCGTGTCCTTCGTGGTGACCAGGAGCGCGATCGGGATGGCCAGCAGCAGCGCGACCATCGTGACGACGCCGAACCACAGGCTCTGGGCGGGCGTCCAGGACGGACGTGCCGTGGTGGCCGTGGTGACCGCGTCGACGACGTCGTCGAAGGCGGCGTCCGGGATCGTGTTGTCGCGGGAGCGGAGGTGGAGCGTCTCGCCGTCGCGCAGGTTGAGCGCAGACACGCGCTTCGTGGGGTCGAGCGGATCCTCCCCGAGCCGCTGCAGGACCCAGGCGTGTACGGCTTCCTGGGTGGACCCCGGCTCGTACCCGGAGAACCTCACGATCGTCGGCAGGCACTCGCCAAGGCTGGTGGACCCCGGGAGGGCGACGTCGATCCGCCGGCTCGGCGAGATCACCGTGACGCGTGCCAGGTCCTCGGTCGCGGGAGTGGTCACGGACGTCACCCTAATGCGCGCGAGGAGCATGGTGGTCCACCCGCGCCCCAATCCCCATTGAGCATCCCTGACACGACTGAACACCCTGCCCGCGGGGTGCTCAGTCACGAGGACGGTGCTCAGTCGCAGTGGCGGTGACCGTTCTGACGGTACGCAAGCGGCTCGGTCACGATTCGGCGACTGACCTGTGAGCGGACCTGGGGACCCAGCCTCGCGGCCCCGCACTGCGGCATGATGGCGTCGGCACCCTCACGGACAGGACCCTGATGGCAACGGTCGTCTTCTCCCGCGGCAAGCGGGCGACGCCACCACCCATGCCCAGGGGCGACCTGTTGCTCGAGTCCCCGCCCGAGATCCCGCCCCCCGCACCGAAGCAGACGTTCGGCGCCATGCTGCGCTTCCTGCCCATGGTCGCGGGCGTCGCGGCGATGGGCCTCATGTACTCCGGGATGCTCGGCGGCGGCAGCGCCAAGCCGGGCCTCGGGGCCCTCGCGGGCGGCCTCATGGGGGTCTCGATGGTCGGCATGATGGTCAGCCAGATGGGCCGCGGCAACAACGACGAGTCGCAGCAGCTGGACGCGAGCCGCCGCGACTACTTCCGCTACCTCGGCCAGACACGGCGCCAGGTGCGCAAGACGGCCTCCGACCAGCGCCGCGCGGTGATGTGGCGCCACCCCGCGCCCGACACGCTGTGGTCGCTCGCGGGAGCGCGTCGGATGTGGGAGCGCCGCCCCGACGCGGACGACTTCCTCTCGATCCGGATCTCGGTCGGCAGGCAGCAGTTCGCGAAGCGGATCGTGCCGCCGGAGTCGAAGCCGGTCGAGGACCTCGAACCGCTCACGACGGGCGCGCTGCGTCGTTTCATCCGTACGCACCTGACCGTCCCGACGGTCCCGTTGCAGGTCAACCTCCGCGGCTTCAGCCGGTTCGAGCTGGTCGGCGACCTCGACGCCTCGCGACGGCTCGCGTACTCGATGGTCGCTCAGATCGTGGCCTGGCACGCGCCGAGCGAGGTGCGGCTGATGGTCGTGGCGTCGCCGGAGAACGCCGAGTACTGGAACTGGGTCAAGTGGCTGCCGCACGTACAGCACCCGACACGTACGGACGGCGCCGGTCCCGTACGGTTCTTCGCCCGGTCCGCGCTCGAGCTGGCGCAGGTGTCCGACGGCAGCCAGGGCATCTCCGGGGGCGACCCGGTCCACGTGGTCGTCGTGGTCGACGGCGTGGACGGGATCAGCGCCGACATGTTCGCGACGCCGTCGACGACGACGAGCACGATCGACGTCACCGGCCAGCGGGAGCGGCCACGCCGGATCGAGCAGCGGGTCGCCGTGCTCGACGTCACGCCGGACGAGGTGACGCTGCACCGGCGCGTACAGTCCGGCCAGATCGCGCCCACACCGTTCGGCAAGCCCGATCTCGTACCGATGGTCTACGCCGAGATGCTCGCCCGCCAGCTGAGCCCGTACCGCATGCCGATCCTCACCGGCGGCGACGACGATGACACCCCCGAGCTCGTCATCGAGGCGCCCAAGGACTACCCGACGATGCTCGGCGTGGGCGACCCGCTCACGCTCGACGTACGGCAGGCGTGGCGACCGCGTCCGCTCCACCAGCGCCTTCGTGTCCCCGTCGGCTCGACCGAGGACGGCCATCCCGTCGAGCTGGACATCAAGGAGTCCGCGATGGGCGGCATGGGTCCGCACGGCCTGTGCATCGGCGCCACCGGCTCCGGCAAGTCCGAGTTCCTCCGCACGCTCGTGCTCGGCCTGGCCATGACGCACAGCTCGGAACAGCTCAACTACGTACTGGTCGACTTCAAGGGCGGCGCGACGTTCGCCGGGCTCGACGACCTGCCGCATGTGTCCGCGGTCATCACGAACCTCGAGGGCGAGCTCACACTGGTCGACCGCATGCAGGACGCCATCGCCGGCGAGATGGAGCGCCGGATGGAGGTGCTCGGCGCGACGAACACGCTTCTCAAGAACAAGGACATCAAGAACCGCGAGGAGTACGAGGNNGTCGACGAGTTCTCCGAGCTGCTGACCGCGCGCCCCGAGTTCATCGACCTGTTCATTCAGATCGGCAGGATCGGCCGCTCGATCGGCGTCCACCTCCTGCTGGCGTCGCAACGGCTCGAGGAGAGCAAGCTGCGCGGCCTGGACACGTACCTCTCGTACCGCGTCGCGCTCCGTACGTTCTCGGCCGCCGAGTCGCGTGTCGTCATCGGCGTCCCCGACGCGTACGAGCTGCCGAGCCCGCCCGGCAACGGCTACCTGAAGTACGACACGACGAACATGGTGCGGTTCAAGGCCGCGTACGTGTCGGGGCCGTGGCACGGCAGCAGCGTGCCCGTCGAGGTCGACGCCGACGATGCCGGCGAGGTCGTCGGTGGCGGCCTGGGCAAGAAGGCCTGGGCCCCGCCGGTGCTCGAGTTCGACGCGGGACACGTACCGGTCGTGCTGCCCCCCGAGCCGGAGCTCGAGGGAGTACGAGCGGGCGCGGAACGTACGGAGGCGCCGGAGGCAGCACGCGTCGCCGAGACGACCGATACGGACGACGACGACACGATGCTTGGCGTCGCCGTGGGCAGGCTCAAGGGCCATGGCTGGCCGGCGCACAAGGTGTGGCTCCCGCCGCTCGACGTCCCGCCGACGATGGACGGACTGCTCGGGGGACAGCTCGTCGAGATCCCCGGCCGGGGGCTCACCGTGCCCGACCCGCGCTTCCACGGCACGCTGTCCGGCCCGGTCGCCCTCATCGACCGGCCGCGCCAGCAGCGCCGCGACCCCATGTGGCTCGACTACTCCGGCGCGGGCGGCAACCTCGCGGTCGTCGGAGGTCCGCAGTCCGGCAAGTCCATGGCGCTGCGCGCGACGATCGCCGGCCTCGCCCTCACGCACACGCCGATGGAGATCGGCTTCTACATCCTCGACTTCGGTGGCGGCTCGCTCACGAGCATGCGCGACCTCCCGCACGTGGGCTCCGCCTGCAGCCGCCTCGACGTCGACCGGGTCCGCCGCACGATCGCGGAGATGACCTCGCTGCTCCAGGCCCGCGAGGTGCTGTTCGGCGAGATGGGCATCGACGGCATCGTCAGCTACCGGCGCGGTCGGCGCGACGGCAGCATCCCGCCGGACCGTTTCCCGACCGACGTCTTCCTCGTCGTCGACGGCTGGATGACGCTGCGCGGCGAGTTCGAGGCGCAGGACCCGGTGATCACCAACCTCGCCGCCCGCGGCCTCGGCTACGGCATCCACGTGATGGCGAGCGCGAACAAGTGGTCCGAGTTCCGGCTCGGCATCCGCGACCTGCTCCAGAGCCGGGTCGAGCTCAAGCTCGGCGACCCGTTCGAGTCGGAGATCAACCGCAAGCTCGCCGCGGTCGTACCGGCGGGCCGGCCCGGCCGCGGCCTGTCCAGCGACGGCCTGCACATGCTCGTCGCCCTGCCCCGGATCGACGGCGTCGAGGATGCCGACTCGGCCTCCGACGGACAGCGCGGGCTGACGGCCGGGCTCCGGGCTGCGTGGCAGGGCCCTCGGGCTGCAGAGGTCCGGATGCTGCCCGCCGACCTGCCGCTCGCAGCCCTGCCGCCCGTCACCTACGACGCGGTCCGCAAGACCGTGCCGTGGGCGATCGACGAGATCGACCTCGCGCCCGTCACGTACGACCCGTTGGCCGAGCCGCACCTCGTGATCTTCGGCGCTCCCGAGTGCGGCAAGTCGACGACGCTGCGGGTGATCATCGACGGGCTGCTCAAGCGGTACACGTCGAAGGAGGCCAAGTTCCTCGTCCTCGACTACCGGCGCTCGCTGTTGGGGTTCATCCCCGACGAGTACATCATCCGGTACGCGCCGAGCCAGCAGTCCGGCATCCAGGCGTGCAAGGACGTCGCGCCGGCGCTCACCGCGCGCCTCCCCGGGCCGGACGTCACCAGCCAGCAGCTGCGCGACAAGTCCTGGTGGAAGGGCTCGGAGGTCTTCGTGATCGTCGACGACTACGAGCTGGTCGCGACCTCCATGGCCAACGCGCTGCAGCCGCTCCAGGAGTTCATCACCCAGGCCAGCGACATCGGGCTGCACATCATCATCAGCCGCGGCATGGGCGGCGCCGGTCGCGCGGTCATGGACCAGGTGATCGGCCGGATCAAGGACGCCGCGAACCCCGCGCTGGTCATGAGCGGCTCCAAGGACGAAGGCATCCTCTGGGGCAACGTACGTCCCACAGCCCTCCCTCCAGGCCGAGGCACGCTCGTCAGTCGTGCGGGGTCCGTCCTTGTCCAGGTGGCCAACCTTCCCGCACAGCAGTGACCGCCATGCGACGAGCCCGTACATCCCCTCGCCACCGCGTGGCGGTCGCCTGCCTCGCGGCAACGCTCGTCGTGGCCGCCAGCTTCGTCCGTCCGGCCGCGGCCTACGGGCTCGGGACCGAGCTCCTGGCCTCGTGGTGCTCGCCGAACACCGGGTCCAACGAGAAGACGGGCGCCCTGCCGGACGCCTGGCAGATCAGCCGGTTGAAGCCGAGCCAGGTCTGGTCGCAGAACGACGCGAAGGGTCGGCCCATCACCGGTACGGGCATCACGATCGCCGTCATCGACACGGCAGCCCAGATCGGCATCTCGCCCTTCCTGAGGGCATCGTCCACGGGGACGGGTGCGAAGCCGACGTGGAAGCTGGCCAACTACGTCCCGGACGACCCCACCATCAAGCAGAACGTGGCACGGGACGGGTACGGGCTGGACTGCGCGCACGGTACGCGCGTCGTGTCCCTCATCAACGCGCAGGTGCTCGACCAGGACGACTCCAACTTCTCCGGCATGGCGCCGGGGTCGTCCGTGATCGTGATGCGGGCCCTCACGAGCTCCAGTGCAGCCGTCATGGACGACCAGGGCCCGCTCGCGGCGGCGATCAACGACGCGGTGGCTTCCCACGTCGACATCATCAACATCAGCCAGGAGGGGTCCGACGACACGCGGATCCGTCAGGCCGTGGCGAATGCCGTCTCGCATGGCGTCATCGTCGTGGCGTCCAGCGGCAACGCGGGGAACAGCGGGCCCAAGTACCCGGCCGCCTACCCCGGCGTGATCTCGGTCGGCATGACCACGACCTCCGACGCTCCGCACCCGTCCTCGGAGGAAGGCGTCGGCGTCGACGTCACGGTGGCAGCCCCCGGAGATGCGATCGTGTCGCTGCTCCCGTCCGGCCCGCAGGGCGCGACGAGCACGGAGACCTACCTCAAGAGCTCGCAGATCTGGAACACCGAGCCCGGTACGAGCTTCGCCGCGCCGATCGTGACCGGCGTCGTCGCGCTCATGCTCCAGAAGGCCAAGGCCGAAGACGTGACCCTCACCCCCGCCGAGGTGATGCGCCGGCTCGAGCTGACGGCAGATCCGCCACCAGGGGCCGTGCCGGACGCACAGCTCGGGTACGGCACGGTCAACCCGCAGAAGGCCGTGTTCGGGCCGTTCCCGGACGCGTCGCCGGTCACCGTGACACCTACCGTGACCCCCACGGCAGGGCCACTCCAGATCCCGGCGGGCAGGGACACCATGCCGATGGTCATGGCCGTGGCGGTGACCCTGGGCGCGCTGGCGCTCCTGGCCGGTGCGCTGCTCGTCCGCGAGGCCATCGCGCCGATGCGGCGCCGCAAGTACGCGCCGGCGAGGGCGGACGAGTCGTGACCCGCATCGAGCCCAGGCCGTGGAAGCGGTCCCACCTGTACGAGCCGAGCTCCTGGCGCAGCCACCCCCGCGTGGGCCTCGGCATGATCATCGGCTCCACCCTCGGTATCGCCGGGGTCTCGTTCTTCGGGCCGTCGGCGGTGACGCTGAAGCTCGGACCGCGGAACGGCAGCCTGCTGCCGCCCTGGTACCTCCCGTCGACCTGGGGGATCTCGCTGGGCGACTGGGTGGCCGTGGTGCTGACGTACCTCTGCATCGCGGTCGGCGCCTTCGGCATGTGGATCCTGCTGCGCGCGCTGGCCGCGGGCTGGCGGCCCGTCGCGAAGAAGCTGCTGTACACCGGGATCGGGCTTCAGATCGTGGTCTCGCTCGTGACGCCGCTGACGAGCGCCGACGTCGAGATGTACGCAGCGTACGGACGACTGCAGGTGCTCGGCCGCGACCCGTACGAGATCACTGTCGGGGAGATCTTCCGCACGCAGTACGACGCGGTGCTCTACTGGACCGAGCGGCCGTGGCAGGACACGCCCAGCGTGTACGGGCCGGTCGTGTCGGCGAGCCAGGTGCTGGCGAACCGCCTCGGCGGCGCCTCGATGCACGACATCGTGTTCTGGCTCCAGATGTTCTGCCTGATCCCCATGCTGCTCATCGGGATCATCGCCTACCGCCTGGCGGCCGGGAACCCGGTGCTCCAGACCCGCGTGGCGCTCTTCACGCTCGTGAACCCGGCGATGATCTGGGCGGTCACCGCCCAGGCCCACAACGAGGCGCTGGCGGTGATGTTCGCGTTCGCGGCGATCGCGGCGATGCGACGCTGGCCGTGGCTGGCGGGACTGCTCATCGGCATCGCGGGCGGCGCCAAGGTGAACATGGTCCTGTTCGGCATCGCGATCCTCTGGGGCTACCGACGAGAACCCAGGAAGCTGGCGGTGGTCGCCGCGACAGCGGCCGTACCGCTCCTCATCTTCTACGGACTCTGGCAGCCGTCCGCGCTGCTCTCGGCAGCACGCAACACCACGTACGTGAACGCCGGCGCCTGGGCGGGCCCGGTGTTCGGGCTGCTCACCAAGTTCATGAGCTGGAACATCGCGAAGATCATCATCAACATCGTCGCGATCGTCGGCTGGGTGGTCATCGCGGGGATGCTGTTCCGGCTCGTCGAGACGCGGCCGTTGCCCGGCATCGACGACCACATCGTCGACCCGATGAAGGACCCGACGTCTGTCGCCGTCCGTACGGCCGTGGTCCTGTACGCGTCGTGGCTCATCACCACGCCGAACTCGTTCAGCTGGTACGACCTCATGGCCTGGACGCCTCTGGCCGTCGCGGCGGCGAGCCGGCTGGACTCCTTGATGCTCTGGCGCACGACCTGGCTGTCGGCCGCCTTCGTCACCGGACGCGCCATCCCGTACGCACGGGGACTGACCACGACTGGCGCTCGCATCCGCGACACTGCATGCGTCATCGCCCAGGTGCTGGTGCTCGTGGCGATCGTCGTCTGGTACGTCCGGAGCCGCCGCCAGACCGTCCGGGCGACATCCGGGTGAGCCGGCCGTCGTGACGCTTCTGCTCCCGCGCGGCTACGTGGGATCCGCGACGCTGGAGATCAAGCGGTCGGTGTTCCGCGCCGAGATCGCGCGGGTCGACGACGAGGACGCCGCACGTACGGTCGTGGCCGTCGCCCGGAAGACCCATGCCGATGCCCGTCACCACTGCTCGGCGTTCGTGCTGGACGTCGACGGTGCGCAGCCGGTGGAGCGGTCGTCCGACGACGGCGAGCCGGCAGGTACGGGTGGGATGCCGATCCTCGCCGCCCTCCACGGCTCGGGCCTGGTCGACGTCGTCTGCGTGGTCACCCGCTGGTTCGGCGGAGTGAAGCTCGGTGCTGGGCCGCTGGCCAGGGCGTACGGGGACGCGGCAGGTGCCGCACTCGCCCAGGCGCCCCGCGTCGAGCGCGTCCTGCGTCCCAGGTGGCGCGTCCACGTCTCGTACGCCGACGTCGGCCGCCTCGTCGACGACCTCACGACGCGCGGCGTGACCGTCGACCCCGAGTACGGCGCCGACGCGACACTGCTCCTCGCCGCGGACCCGGGGCTGGACGTCCTGGAGCTGGTGGCGTCCCTGACCCAGGGTTCGGCGGTCGTCGAGCCCGCGGGAACGGTCGCGGTGGAGTCATCCGTGCCGTATCCCGCATAGGGTCGGAGGGTGACGCAACCCATCGACCCCGTGCTTGCCGTCACTCCCGCGCTCCTGGCGGTGACGTTCGGTCACGCCACGACCACCGCCGGCGAGACGTACCTCAACGAGGGCCGCGTCGAAGCGCTCATGGTGGCGTCGTCCGGCGAGGCGACCGTGGTGCAGGCCGCGGTCGTCGGGTCGCACAAGCGCAGGTACGAGACGGTCGTGACGATCCGGCCGGGCGGAGGCGTGACGAGCCGCTGCACCTGCCCCGTACGGATCAACTGCAAGCACGGCGCCGCGGCGGCTCTCGCGGCGAACGCGAAGCGTCGCACGGCCGCCCCGACCTGGCGCCGCACGCTGGAGGAGCTGACGTCGCCCGCGCGGCGCTCGAAGTCCGAGCTGACGCCCCTGGGGCTGCTGGTCGCCGACCACTACGGAGCGCTCGCCCTGCTTCCCGTGCAGCGCAGTGCGCGGGGCAAGTGGGTCAAGGCCGGGGCCTCGTGGGACGACCTCCGCGAGGCGTGGAGGTCCGGCTGGGACGACCGCCAGCGGCAGAGCGTCGACAGCCTGGGCAGGCTGCGCTTCTCGACCGGCAACTTCTACGGGTACGGGAACCAGCCGGCTCCCCTGGCGACGTTCGGGCCGCAGCTGTGGTCGGCGTTGAAACGGGTCGTCGACACCGGCGTGGAGATCGTCTCGGGCCGTGACACGCCGCCGGTACGGATCCTCGACGACCCGGTCGAGGTCGTCGCCCAGGTCTCGACGGGCCCCGAGGGTCTCGAGCTTCGTTCCGGTGTCCGGGCCGACGGACGGGACTGGGAACGCCGGGAGGTCACCCTGGTCGGTGGTCCTGCGCATGGCGTGATCCTCGAGTCCGACGGCGAGCTCCTCCTCGGAGCCTTCGCCGAGCCGCTCTCGCCGTCGCAGGAGAAGCTGGCCACCAGGCATCAGCGGATCGACATCCCCACAGCGGACACGACCCAGTTCCTCGCGGTGTTCCTGCCGCCCCTGCGTCGGACGGCGCGGGTCGTGGTCGACGACGACGTGTACGTGCCGGAGGTGCATCCGCCGCTCGTGACGCTCGAGGTGAGGTACGAGCCGGGTCACGTCACCGACCTCACCTGGGGCTTCCGCTACCGCATCGGCGGCGACGTGATCGACGTCGGCGCCGAGCCGGACGGCTCCGCCGTGAGGGACGCGCAGTCAGAGGCGGAGCTGGTAGGGCTGCTGCCGCGGCAGCCGTGGGCCGTGGTCGAGGCGGCGCCAGCTCCGACCCGTCTCGTAGCGCACGCCCGTCTGACGGGTACGGAGTCGGCGGTGTTCGCGACCACGTGGCTCCCCCAGCTGGAGGCCTCCGACCGGGTCGACGTGTCGGTCCTCGGCGACCGACCCGACTACCGGTACACCGAGACCGCGCCGACGGTGACGCTGACCGTGAAGGATCCCGCGGACGGTGCGGGGGACTGGTTCAGNNCTGGCCAGGGGCGAGACCCACCTCGTCCTCGACGGCGGCACCTGGTTCAGCCTGGACCGGCCCGAGCTGGAGCAGCTGCGCGCGGTGATCGCGGAAGCGACGCTCCTGGCGGGCGGCGGCTCAGGCCTCCGGCTGCGGGCCGAGCACGCCGGCCTCTGGGAGGACCTCATGGCGCTCGGCGTCGTCGCCGAGCAGTCGTCGGCGTGGCAGCAGGCCGTGGCCGGGCTCCTCGACGTCACCGCGTTGCCGGAGATCGCCGTGCCGGAGGGCCTCACCGCCACGCTCCGTGCGTACCAGCTGGTCGGGTACCGCTGGCTGGCGTTCCTGTGGGACACGCGGCTCGGCGGGATACTCGCCGACGACATGGGCCTGGGAAAGACCGTGCAGCTGCTCGCGGCGATCATGCACGTACGGGACAAGGAGCCCGACAGCCCGCCCGTCCTGGTCGTCGCTCCCACCTCGGTCGGCCCCACCTGGGCGGACCAGGCGCGGATGTTCGCGCCGGGGCTGAAGCTGGAGCTCGTGGAGCGGACCAGCTCCAAGCGTGCCGAGCCACTCACGGCGGTGAGGGCACGGGCCGACATCATCGTCACCTCGTACACGCTCCTGCGACTCGACGAGGACGAGTACGGAGCGGAGCCGTGGGGCGCGGTGATCTTCGACGAGGCGCAGTTCGTGAAGAACCGGCAGGCGGCCACGTACAAGGCGGCCCGGCGGCTGCGGGCCCGCGTCAAGTTCGCCGTCACCGGCACGCCGATGGAGAACAACCTCATGGACCTGTGGTCGATGCTGTCGATCGCGACGCCCGGTCTGTTCCCCAACCCCGATGCGTTCACCGAGACGTACCGGCAGCCCATCGAGAACGACGGCGCCCCCGGGGTGCTGGCGCGGTTGCGGCGACGCGTACGGCCCGTACTGCTGCGCCGTACGAAGGAGGAGGTCGCCACCGAGCTGCCGCCCAAGCAGGAGCAGGTGTTGTCCATCCCCTTGTCAGCGGGACATCGCCGCCTGTACGACAGGCACCTGGCGGCTGTACGGAAGCAGGTGCTCGGTCTCGTCGGCGACCTCGACCACAACCGGATCGCGGTCCTGGCATCNNGGCGACATGATCGCGGAGGGTCACCGCGCTCTCGTCTTCAGCCAGTTCACGAGCTTCCTTGCCTTGGTGAAGGCGCGTCTGGACGCGGAGAAGATCTCGTACGTCTACCTCGACGGTCGCACGCGCAACCGCGAGCAGCGCATCGACTCCTTCAAGAGCGGTACGGACCCGGTGTTCCTCATCAGCCTCAAGGCNNGAGAACCAGGCCATCGACCGCGCGCACCGCATCGGCCAGGAGAACACCGTGATGGTCTACCGCCTCGTCAGCGAGGACACCATCGAGGAGAAGGTCGTCGCCCTCCAGGTCCGCAAGCGCCAGCTGTTCGACTCGGTGGTCGGCGAATCTGCCGCCCTGGGCGCCCCGCTCACGGCCGACGACATCCGAGGTCTGCTCGAGCCCGACTGAGCCGATCCGGTCCCTGAGGCTGCGCACGGCGCCGATACCGGTCCCTGAGGTCTTGAGGGCGCCAGCCGGTCAAGAGTCACGAAGGGCCTCGTCCCGCGCACGCGTGGGTGCTGCGCGTGAGGCTCCGTACGTGCAGCACGTACTCCGCCTCCGCAGCCGGTTCGCCAACCTTGCCGCGCAAACCGAAGTTCTTCGGCTTGTGACGAGCCCCAGTTCGACTCGCCGGCGCTCGACCGAAGTTGTTCGGGTTGTGGGGCCCGGAATGGTCCCGAAAACCCGAACAACTTCGGTTCAGCGCTCCTGCCCGCGGTCTCGTCCGCTCCTGACCCGAACAACTCCGGTTGCAGGCTCGGGCGTTCCGTGAGGACGAGGCGGCTGGCTGGCACGTCACGAAATGCGGGCCGCCCGATTCGTACGTCGCCCTGCCGTCAGGGTGTCCTTGACATCACACCAATCGTGCAGGCATGCTCGTTCTGTCAAGACATCCCTGACATCGGGAGGGCGCGATGGGCCGGTTGCTGAAGTGCTCGTTCTGCGGCAAGTCGGAGAAGCAGGTGGCGCGGCTGATCGCGGGAGCGCACGGTCACATCTGCGACGACTGCGTCGGGTCGTGTGTCGCGATCCTGGCGGCGACACCGCCACACCCGCTCGACGACGACTCCGTACTGGCCTCCCTTCCCGCCTGCAACGCGGCCGTCGGCGCGGCCCGTGACGTCCTTCAACGGCGCGTCGACGACCTCCGTACACGCCAGGTGAGCTGGGAGCAGATCGGCAAGGCGCTGGGCGTCTCGCGGCAGGCCGCGTGGGAGCGGTTCCGCTGAACATCGCGGGCAGCCCGACCGCACGACGCGTACGCACCATGGAGATTGTTAGACCCCTCGGCTAGCCTGCGAAGGAAGTCGCTCACTCTCCTGGAGGTTCGATGCCCATTCTCAGCAACATCACCGAAGCCATCGGCAACACCCCGCTCGTACGGATCAACCGCCTCGCGGAAGGCCTCGACGCCACCGTGGCGGTCAAGCTCGAGTTCTACAACCCCGCCAACTCGGTGAAGGACCGCATCGGCGCGGCGATCATCGACACCGCGGAGGCCGACGGCAGCCTCAAGCCCGGCGGCACGATCGTCGAGGCGACGAGCGGGAACACCGGCATCGCGCTGGCCATGGTGGCGGCGGCCCGGGGCTACAAGCTCGTACTCACCATGCCTGAGTCGATGTCGAAGGAGCGCCGCGCGCTGCTGAGGGCGTTCGGTGCGGAGCTCGTCCTCACGCCGGCGTCCGAGGGCATGAAGGGCTGCGTGGCGCGTGCCGATGCGATCGCCGCCGAGCGCCCCGGCGCGATCCTCGCCCATCAGTTCGAGAACCCGGCCAACCCGAAGATCCACTATGAGACGACGGGTCCGGAGATCTGGAAGGGCACCGACGGCAAGGTCGACATCTTCGTGTCCGGCATCGGTACGGGCGGCACGATCACTGGCGCCGGCCGCTACCTCAAGGAGCAGAACCCGGCGATCAAGGTCGTCGCGGTGGAGCCGGCCGAGTCGCCGCTCCTGTCCGGCGGCGCCCCCGGCCCCCACAAGATCCAGGGCATAGGAGCGAACTTCATCCCAGATGTCCTCGACAGGACCGTGTACGACGAGGTCATCACCGTCAACGCCGACGAAGCCGTCGCCGTCGCGAGGGACATGGCGACCAAGGAAGGCATCTTGGCCGGCATCTCTTCGGGTGCGATCCTCAAGGCCGCGCTCGACCTCGCCGCCCGTCCCGAGAACGCCGGCAAGACCATCGTTGCCATCACCTGCGACTTCGGCGAGCGCTACCTGTCGACGGTCCTCTTCGAGGGGCTGGTCGACTGACTTCAACCCCCTAGCCAGACGAACTTTCGGGGCCGGAACCACGGGCCGCCTTCCCCTGTGCGAACGATTACGGGCTGCTAGCATCAGGCGCGACCAACCAGCCTAAGGACAGAGACGTGCCTGAAGTCCGCAAGTTCCCCAGCCCGGATGTCGACGGGCTGGATGTCGCACCGCAGGAGAAGCGGCGCGTCCTCATGACTGTGTCCTGCCACGACAGTGACGCCATCCCGAAGGTCGAGAACGCGGGTTCGTTCATCGAACGGGACGGCAAAGAGCTGCAGGTCATGCACAACGGGCTACTGGTAGAAAGAGGCTGCTACTACGGTCCGTGGACCGACGAGGTCATCCGCGCCACCGGGGGTCATCACGAGCCCCAGGAGGAGCTCGTGTTCTACAAGATCGCCGAGCGGCTGGCCGCAACCGAGGGACAGAAATGCTCCATCGAGTTCGGCAGTTTTTGGGCCTATTACACGATGTGGTTCGCTCACAACTTCCCCGGCTCGCGCTCGATCGCCCTCGAGCCTGATCCGGCGTACCTGGACACGGGCAGGCGCAATGCAGCGCTGAACGGACTTGATGAGGCGATCACGTTCGGCCAGGGGGCCGTAGGGTCCACGCCCGGCTCGCTCATGTCGTTCAAGGCCGAGAGCGATGGCAAGACCTACGACGTCATGCAGTACGACCTCGCGTCGACGATGGCCGAGTTCGACCTGTCCCACGTGGATCTGCTGATGGTCGACATCCAGGGCTTCGAGGAGGTCCTCCTCCCTCGTGCTCTGGCGCAGTTCGGCGAGGACAAGGTCCGGTTCTTGATCGTGTCGACCCACCACCATCTGATCTCCGGCAACCCGACGACCCATCAGGACGTGCTCAAGCTCCTCGTCGATGCCGGCGCGCATGTCATCGTGGAACACACTGTCTCGGAGTCCTACTCGGGCGACGGCCTCATCGCCGTGTCCTTCGACCCCCAGGACTCCGACTTCACGGTGGAGATCAGCTACAACAGGGCCAGCAAGTCGCTCTTCGGGGGGCTCGAGCCCGAGCTCGCGGTAGCGCTGCGCAAGCTGAGCACCATCCGCGAGGAGCTCGCCTCCCAGCTCGAGGACTCCGCTGCGGCGGAGCATGCGGCGGCGCAGGCCCTCGCAGTGGCACTAGCCACCGCCGAACACGAGAAGCAACGGCGGCTCATCGCGGAGCAGAGTCTGGAGGACCTTCGGCAGACACGCGTCGTCCGTTACTGGGGCGTCGTCAGGTCTGCCTACTCCGGGGTCAGGTCCCGGGTCGCGAAGCGTTGACCCAACGCGTCAGATGACGGCGAGGTCGTCGTCCACGTAGCCCGGCCGCGCGATCGTGAGACCGCCGAGCAGGAGGAGGACGGCCGAGCCGGCGATCATGAGGAGCGGTACGGACCAGCCGCCCGTCACCTGATGGATGATGCCGACTCCCAACGGCCCGACGCCGGAGAAGATGTAGCCGACCGACTGCGTCAGCCCTGACAGGCCGCCCGTGACGTGCGGGTCGCGCGTACGTGCCGTGATGAGCGCGAGCGCCATGGGGAACGAGAAGCCGGCCACGCTGATGAGCGTCACCCACACGATCGGCGACCACAGCGGGGCGAGCCACAGCCCCCCGAAGCCGACTGCGAGGAAGGTGGAGAAGGCGACCACGTACGGTCTCAGGTCACGCGACCTCGCCACGATGATCGGCATCACGAGCGCTGCGGGGAAGCCGAGCGCGGAGTAGTACGACATGAGCAGGCTCGCCGAGGCCGCCGACACCCCCGCATCGCGCAGGATCTGCGCGAGCCAGCCGAAGCACACGTACGCCTGCATCGACTGGATGCCGAAGAACAGCGCAAGCCCGAGGGCCCGGCGTGAGCGGATCACCGAGAGGATGCTGCTGCGCGGACCCATGGTCGCACCGGTGAGGCGACGTTCGCGGACCGCGAGCACCACCCAGGGCACGACTGCCACGGCGGAGATGACGCCCCAGACGCCGAGCGCCGTACGCCACCCGCTCGGGCTGGTGAGGAAGAGCGGGCTCACGAGGCCGGGAACCGTGGCGCCGGTGGTCAGGCCCACCACGTAGACCATCATCAGGACGGACTGGCGTCGCGGGTAGAAGCGCTTGATGAAGACCGGTACGAGGATGTTGCCCATCCCCGCGCCGAGCAGGGCCAGCACCGACAGTGCGAGGAACGCAGCCTGGTTGGTGACGAGCGACCGGGCCAGCAGGCCGAGCGCCGCGGCGGCCGCGCCCAGCGTCAGCGCCCCTGCCGTACCGAGCTTGTTCGACAGCGTGACTGCTGTGGCTCCTGCGATCGCGAAGCAGAACCCCGGAAGGGCGGTCAGGGCGCCGGCGACCGTTGCGGACAGGCCGAGGCCGTGGGTGATCTCCGCGAGTACGGGTCCGATCGAGGTCGCTCCCGGGCGAAGGATGATCGCGATCGCAGCGACCGCGAACGCGCCGAACCACGCGAATCGGGTCGCCGTCGGAAGTCTCACCGGCGAATCTTCCCAGACGGAGCACGAACCCCCGGGCGCTGATCATTCCGGCGACCCCACCAAGAGGCCACGAAAAGTCGTTGAAGTCCCAACGGACATTGGAGAGCTGTCATTCATACCGTGCCGTCCCTGAGGCGGCTCTATATTCAATCCGCCGATCCACGGCCATCGACAAGGAGCAGCTCCAGATGTCACGCAACGAACAGATCCTCTACATCCTGCAGGGCCTGGTGGGACGGTCGCAGGACGTTGAGGGCGCAATGCTCGTCACGCTCGACGGCCTCCCGCTTGCTTCGGCACTGCCTCAGGGCGCCGACGAGGACCGTGTCGCGGCCATGGCTGCTGCCGCTCTCTCGATGGGCGCTCGTACCACCAGCGAGCTGCGTCGCGGCTCTCTGGAGCAGGTGCTTGTCAAGGGCGACTCCGGCTACGTGGTCATTATCTCTGCGGGGAAGGACACCGTCCTCGCCGCCATCTCCAACGGTGAGGCCAAGCTCGGCATGATCCTGTACGAGATGAAGCTCGCTGCCCGCGACCTCGCTCGCGAGCTCGGATGACCTCGATGCAGGACATGCGCCCGGAAGACATTCGTGGCGAATGGCGCGAGTACCACTGGACGTACTTCGACGGTACGAGCCGTCGGCTGCTCATCACCGACGAGGAGACACGGTTTCCCACCGGGGAGCTCATCGTCTCCCAGACCGACGTGGCCGGCATCATCACGATGTGCAACGAGGCGTTCGTCCACATGTCCGGCTTCAGCCACGACGAGATCATGGGCGCCCCGCACTCGATCCTGCGCCACCCTGACATGCCGAAGGCCGCCTTCGCCGACCTGTGGACCACGGTCGACCAGGGCAAGCGCTGGAGCGGCTACGTGAAGAACCTCCGTCGCGACGGTGGCTTCTACTGGGTCTACGCCACGGTCATCCCCAAGATCGTCGACGGCGTCGTCGTCGGCCACACCTCGGTACGCCGTGAGCCCAGCCGCGACAAGGTCGAAGAGCTGGCCGCCGTGTACGCCACGATGCGTGCCGAGGAAGGCCGGTAATGGCCAGGCAGTTCGTCATCTCGCCCGACGTGAACGTCCGCAACATCACCGACTGGTTCATCCTCAACACCAAGGTGCAGCGGATGACCGGCGAGGCGTTCCACGCGACCGCGTACACCGACTTCGCCGACCTCCACACGGCGTACTTCGACGGTCTGGCCGACCTCGTGTTCGCCAACGCGGCGGACACGGCCATGCTCGTCCGCGACCACGGCTACCTGCCGATCGCCGCGGCCTCAGGCGTCTCCAAGGAGGCGTTGGTCGTCGTCTCCGCCGACGGGTCCCTGTACGGGCTCTCCGACCTGCCGTCGCAGCTCACCGTGGCCTCCACCGATGCGCCGGACGTCGAACGCATCTGCCGGATCCTGCTCGAGCCCGCGAACCTCGGACCGGCCGACCTCACGCTCCAGGTCAAGCCGAACCCCGTACTGGTCGCCAAGGCGGTCATGCGCGACGAGGTGCAGGCCGGTTTCCTGCCCCAGGACGCGTACGACGAGCTCTCGGACATGGTCAAGGACCAGCTGCGCGTGATCATCGCGAGCAAGATCTACGTCGTACGGAACTCGTTCCTCGCCAGTCCGGCGATCGCCGACAAGATCGACGCGATCTGGGCGGGCCTGGAGTCGATGAACGGCGATCCCGGGTCTGCCGAGCTGCTCGCTGGTCTCGGTGCGCCGAACGGCTGGGAACGTCTCTCCATGGAGGACACCCGCTTCATGATCGACCTCATGGATGCACTCTCGCAGCAGTAGGGAACCCGGCACTCCCACCACCGGACTGGCATGCAGGTGCCTGTCCGGTGGTGTCGGTTTACCAAGGGATGTAGGCGTTTCGTCACTCCCCACGGCAGATTCGTCGTGGGAAGTGCCAACTTGACCACATCCCTTGATAAACCGACCAGCCACTCCTCACCTCCCATGAGTACCCCACGCCGATAGCCTGAGCGGGTGCTCGGATACTTCGGCCCTGAGGGGACGTTCACGCACCAGGCGCTGCTGTCGCTGAAGCTCGGCGAGGAGGCGACGCCGTTCGCGTCGGTCGCGGCGACGCTGGACGCGGTGCGCGACGGGACCGTACGTGCCGGGCTCGTACCGATCGAGAACTCCGTCGAGGGCGGCGTCTCCGCGACGCTCGACAACCTCGCGGCCGGCAAGCCGCTCGTCATCACCGGCGAGGTGCTCCTCAGCGTGCAGTTCGGCCTGTACGGGCGGGCTGGGACGTCGCTGGCCGATGTACGACGTGTCGTCACCCACCCGCACGCGGCCGCACAGGTCCGTACGTGGCTTGCCACCCATCTGCCCGGTGCCACCGTCACGGAGCGCGGCTCGACGGCCGGCGCCGCCAAGGAGGTCGCAGCCCCCGACTCGACGTTCGACGCGGCGGTGTGCGCGGCCGTGGCGGGCGACATGTACTCCCTCGAGGCTCTCGCCTCCGACATCGCCGACAACCCCGATGCCGTGACCCGCTTCATCCTCGTCGGTCGACCGGCGGCGCCTGCGGAGCGCACGGGGCACGACAAGACCAGCCTCGT
>PMBM01000136.1 GCA_003153855.1 Propionibacteriaceae bacterium | reverse complement strand
CGCTCGTCGATCTGGAACGGCAGAGGTGCGGCCGGGTTGAGGACGGTCAGCTCGATGGCCGCCACCTCGATCTCGCCGGTCGCCAGGTTCGGGTTGGCCGTGTCCTCTGGACGTACCTCGACGACGCCTTCCACGGAGATGCAGTACTCGTTGCGCAGGGCGTGCGCGCCGCCGGCCGCGAGGACCTCGTCGCGCACGACGACCTGTACGAGGCCGCTCGCGTCACGCAGGTCGAGGAACGCCACCCCACCGAGGTCTCGCCGCTTCGCCACCCATCCCGCAAGCGTCACCTTCTGCCCCGCGTGCTCAGCACGCAGAGTCCCTGCCTCGTGGGTACGGATCACAGACTTCCCTCTCTCGGTTTCAAGCCCTCGTATCCTACGGGGTCACCCTTGCTCGGCTCTCCCCCATTCCCCGAGGCGGCTGCCGGTTTCCCAAGGGATGTGGTCAAACCTGCACTCCCCACGGCGAATTTGGTATGGGAGGTGCAGGTTTCGCAACAGCCCTTGGGAAACCGACAACCCCGGGCAGCGAGGGGTCTCAGTCCCAGGCGCCGCTGACGCGGACCGTACGATCCTCTGCCGGGGGCTCCCAGGTCGCCGCGTTGGCAGCCGGCTGGTCGCCCGAGCGGATGTCCTTGACCTCGCCGTCCATGCCGCCGAACCACACGTACGGGATCCCACGCCGGTCGGCGTGGCGGATCTGCTTGCCGAACTTGTCGGCCTTCGGGGCGACCTCGGTGGGGATGCCGCGTGCGCGCAGCGCCCGCGCGACCGCATCGGCCTCCCACCTGGTCTCCTCGTCGTTCACCGCGACCAGTACCGCAGTGGGCACGCTGCGGCTGGCCACGAGACGGCCCTTGGCCAGCAGCGGTACGAGCATCCGGCTCACGCCGAGCGAGATGCCGACGCCCGGGTAGGTCTGCTTGCCGTCGAAAGCGAGCGAGTCGTAGCGGCCGCCGGACGAGATCGAACCCATCGACTCGTACCCGACCAGCGCCGTCTCGTAGACCGTCCCCGTGTAGTAGTCGAGGCCGCGCGCGATCGAGAGGTCGGCGACGAGTCGACCGGGCACGGCCTCCCGGGCCGCGTCCACGACAGCCGTGAGCAGCTCCAGGCCCTGGTCGAGCAGCTCGTGGTTAACGCCCAGCGCGCGGACCTGGTCGACGAACGAGTCGTCCTCCGTACGGATCCGGGCCAGGGCGACCACCTTGGACGCGCGCTCCGCGTCCAGGCCGATCTCCGCCAGGGACTCGACGACCGCAGCGGCACCGATCTTCTCGAGCTTGTCGACGCGCTGCAGGACCGCCGCGGTGTCCTCGATGCCGAGGCCTCGGTAGAAGCCCTCGGCGAGCTGCCGGTTGTTCACGCGCATGAGCACGGGCGGCAGGCCGACGGAGTCGTGGAGGTTCTCCAGCGCCTCGAGCATGACCAGCGGGATCTCGACGTCATGGTGGGCCGCGAGGCTGTTCTCGCCGACGATGTCGATGTCGGCCTGCGTGAACTCGCGGTAGCGACCCTCCTGCGGTCGCTCGCCTCGCCAGACCTTCTGGATCTGGTAGCGCCGGAACGGGAACGCGAGATGCCCGGCGTTCTCCAGCACGTACCGCGCGAACGGCACGGTGAGGTCGAAGTGAAGCCCGAGCTCGTCGGTCTCAGCCGCGTTCGGGTCCGCCGACAGGCGCCGCAGGACGTAGATCTCCTTGTCGATCTCGCCCTTACGCGCCAGCTGCGACATCTGCTCGACTGCGCGGGTCTCGATTCCTGCGTAGCCGTGCAGCTCGAACGTCTCGCGGAGTCGGTCGAGCACGTACTGCTCGACGAACCGCTGCGACGGCAGCAGCTCGGGGAAACCGGACAGCGGGCGGATACGACTCACGAGTTCTGCTCCAGGAAGCTGAGGTGAAGGTACGGGTTGGTGGCGCACTCCCGGCCGATGCTGGTCTTCGGGCCGTGCCCGGGCAAGACTGCCAGGTCGTACGGGAGGGTCAAGACGGTTTCTCGTAGCGACGCCACCATCTCGCTCATCGAACCGCCCGGCAGGTCCGTACGGCCGATGGCCCCGGCGAACAGCACATCGCCGGAGAACAGGCGCGACGTGTGGCCGTCGGAGGCGTGCAGCAGCACACTGCCCGGCGTGTGACCCGGCGCGTGCAGGACGGTCCACCGCAGGCCCGCGAAGCCGTACCAGTCGGCGTCCTCCCACTCGCGGACGTCGGCCGGCTCCGGCAGAGTCTCCGACCCGTACAGCGACGCCACGAGAGGACCAGCGTCCGGGCTCAACCCTGCCGCAGGATCGCTCAGCAGATGACGATCGGCCGGATGGATCCAGACGGGGATTCCGTACGTGTCGGCGACAGCGTGTGCGTCCGCAACGTGATCCAGGTGTCCGTGGGTGGCAAGAACTGCTACCGGGGTACGTCCGCTCTCGGCCAGAAGGCGCTCCACGACGGGTGCGGCGTCCATCCCCACGTCGACAAGGACGCATTCACGGCTGTCAGCGGCGCCAACTAGGTAACAGTTTGCCTCCCAGGGGCCGCACGAAGACATGAGCGTGAACACACAGGTCAGACTATCGGGCAAGATAGGCGCCATGAGCGAGGCAACCCCGTCACCGGAGTCCGAGGCAACCC
>PMBM01000180.1 GCA_003153855.1 Propionibacteriaceae bacterium | reverse complement strand
GAACCTCAGGCAACCCGGGCCCTCTTCAGCTGGAAGGGTGCTCCCTGGGGAACGACTCTGTCATCGGCATGATCGACCGCGCTGTCCGCGGCAGCTGTGGACAGATATCAGGTGTATCTGTTCGGGAGAGCGAAGGTCCGAGTGTGCTTCATGAGCTGTGGTCGGATCCCGACCCTGCCACGGGTGGCCATTTCCTGTTCTGCCTCGCAGGGTCTGAGGGAGATCAGGCCCGCGGCCAGCTCTCCCCGTGAGCGAGACTCATATGGACAGTTGAGGGAGCGAGTCACTTCGAGGCGATGACGCTCTACTACGAGCATCAGGTTGGGGTACGTACACGACCGGTAAGCGGTGGGATCGGGTCACTTACGCCGAGCACGGCTGGGAATGAGCGCAGGCTCTACGCGATCGGCGACGATGAGTGATCGGCAAGATCGCCTGAGTGGACTGGCGGCAGAGGAGCGCTCTGTTGCGCGACGACACGACGTCAAGAACCCGCCCGCCGAAATCCCTCGTATTCCCGCCAGGGACCTCCCCGTCCGGTTTCCGGGGCGCGGTACGACTATGCCGTCGACGTCGAGAATCAGTTCACTCGATTTCGGCCCTGCGCCTTGGCCGCGTACAACGCGCTGTCGGCCGAGGCGATCAGCGCGTCCTCGGTGCGGCCATCGGTTGGATAGGTCGCAATGCCGAGGGAGGTGGTGACCGTGATTTGATGATGCCGATAGCTCACGATGTTGGCTGCCATGGCCTGTCTCACGTGTTCGGCGCGTTGGCGGGCTCCTTCCTTCGTCATGCCGGGGAGGATGAGAAGGAACTCCTCGCCGCCGTAGCGGCAGATGATGTCGCTTGCGCGAGCGTTGGCGGTCAATAAAGCGCCGAAGCTTCGCAGTACCTGGTCTCCGGCTAGGTGCCCATACCTGTCATTGACCGCCTTGAAGTGGTCAAGGTCGCCCATGATGATGCTGACCGGATGTCCGCCTCGGGCTGCGAGAAGCAACTCACGTCCGAAGGAAGCTTCGAGGAAGTGCCGGTTGTGGAGGCCGGTCAAGGCGTCATGATTCGACTGTGAACGCAACTCTTCCTGCAGGACCTTCACCGCTCGCTCGGCCCGGGCCCGTTCGGAGATATCCATTATCACGCTGATGATGAGCTGGCGGTTTCCGACGATCATCATGGCGCTGTGACACTCGATCTCAATTGCCACGCCATTCTTCCGTAACCCGTGAAATACGTAGTGGAGCCGGTCGGACTCGCCGCTCACGCGCTTGCGCATATTCTCGGCGAGGAGGCCTCGGTCGCTTTCGACAGCGGTCTGGAGCGGTCCCATTCCCAGAATCTCGTCAGAAGTGTAACCGAAGATTTCGTCGAACTTCGCATTGGAGTAGCTGAACTTGCCGTCCTCGATGAGGACGATCCCGACAAGGGACTGACTCACCAGCCCACGAAACTTAGCCTCCGACTCCCGCAAAGCCCGGTTGATCTTCTCATTCTCACGCAAAGCCGCTTCCAGCTCTGCCGTGCGTCGGCGCACCCGTTCCTCCAACATGATTGTTGACTGGAATAGGCCGTACTCAGAGACCTGATCGCTGGCGTTGCGTTCGGCGCGGTCCATCAGCGCCTTGATGATCTTGTTCAAGCGGGCAACTTCGGCCGCCACGCCTGGCTGCTCCTGTCCTGAGGGTAGCGACTGCTCAGTCATGGACGGGCTCGCCTATGGCGATGCCGGTGAGGGTCTGGTTGACGTGCACGCCGAGGTATTGCTCGCCGTAGCTGCTGAAGCCAATGGTGTTGTTGTCCCGGAACACCTGTTCAACGCGATCGACGAGTCCACGTTCAGTAATCTCCAGCTTGCGCAGGATGCAGTCGCTCCCAACGACCAGCTGTGGATGGCCGATTGCAGCCCGTATGGCGGCAAACGACTCCTCCAGATTGCCGACAAGATCAACGCCGCGGGCCCCCCGCAGGATGATGCCCTCCTCGATCGCGCAATAGAAGGTCAGGCTGCCGTCGGGGTTGGCCTTCTGGATAGAGCGAACGTAGTTCGTTCCATCGACCAGCACCAATACCGGTTGGGTGGCAAATCGAGCGGGGTCGAGAGTCTGCACGTCAACCCCGATGAGCTGGGCGTAGCTCTCAGCGGCCGGTCTGCCATCGATCTCAAAGACGATCCGCCGCGCCGCGTCCGCTTCCGTTACCACGACCCGGCGCTCAGTGAGGACAAAGTGCTGTGTCTTGAATACCCTGAAGGGCAAGTTGGTGGTGACCAGGGCGACCACGGCACTATCCGGATGAAAGGCCCCGTCATAATACACCTGAGTCTTAGCAAAACCTAGACCATCACCGGCGGAGCCCCCCACCAATGGGAGCTTCCCGAAGGCATTCTGGAGGCTTCGGGCGACCGGTTCTTCGCGCACCGACAAGCCGTCGATCAGCAAGAATCCAAAACTGTTGCTCGGGTCGGCTCCAGGTTCCAGCCGTTCCAGCCTCTGCAGCAGATCCTGTGCGAGCGAATGCGCCTGAATAGATTCGAACTGTTGCAACCCATCGAGGCGACCGCAGGTAGCGGTAAAACTCTCGCAGGGAAAGCTTGCTCCCGAGATGCCATGGTCACGGTAGCCAGCCGGACCGATCTCGCCTGCGGTCGTGCAACCAAGAACCTGCACGCCGGCAAACAGATCCCGCATTTCCGTAGCAAGAACGTCGAGATCAAAATCGACCGAGCAGAAGAAGATTACCAACTCCATATTCTCTTGCACGACCGCAGCGTGGAACTCACGCACGGCCTCGCGGGCATCAGCCGCGCACGACTGAGCCCTTCGGATCCGTCCCGCATCCTCCAGGTCGGCTCCTTCGACGGTCCGCACCGCTGAATACGAACCGGATGGAGTGTTCATGCCCGTACCCCTTGTCGGGGGGCGGGTCGGCTGATCAGGTAGCCCTGTCCCCAGGGAACGCCGAGGTCTTGCAGCGTGGTGAGTTCGGCCGGTTCTTCGATGCCTTCGGCGTTGACTTGGGCCCCGACTTCGTGGGCGAAGGTGNNTTGATGATGTCTGGCCAGAGCCGGAGCAGATGCCGGAACCCGGAGTAGCCGGATCCAATGTCGTCGTTGGACGGACGGGCGCCTAGCGACCGCAGCGGAGCCGGAGCTCGTTGCAAGGCCGGGGAGTCCTCGACCGGGACCAGGTCGGGCTTGTGCCTGGCGAACAGGCGTTGGACCTTCCGCGAGTCGGTCTCCGTGTACACCCGCTCAAGGCCCCCACGGGTCAGCAGCAGGTGCAGGTCTTCGGCGTCGGCGGGGTCGTCATCGAAAGCCAGCACACTCATCCCCGCAGAGCACCCCAGCGGCCGACTCATGCGGGTCTCCCGGCCGAGGCGGCGGTCTGGTCGAGCAAGGTGGGCACTTCGACCACATTCCCTACCCACACGACCGTTCTGGCCCCCGTACGCAGGATCTGCTCCGCGGCGCCCATTGCTTTCCCCTCTTCAGCACGTGCCCAAGACCATGACGTCCAGGATCGTGTCCACGTGGACGTTAACACCCTCGCGATCGGTGGCAGCGGCAGATGTGAACCCGTGCCGAGTTTCACATGAGAATCGCCCGATATGAGGGGCTGCCGGGCAAGCCTGATGGCGACCACTTTCGTGCTGCTGGATCGTGAATCCGTTGGCCCTCTCGCGGCGTCGCATTCCCCGGATACGTCGGGGGAATGAGGTCCGCGACATCAACGCAGTCCCTGACCAAAGACATGATCAGAACATTTCTCTGACCCCGGGGCTTACACGGGCGGAGCTGGGATCTGAGGCTGCTCGGCGCAAGTTCCATGTTTGAAGACTTCGACGAGTCCTATCGGTGACGGCACATCGGCAGAATCGAGCGAGTTTACCGTGGCAGAACAGGATGTTTGGGCGAGCACCCCTATTGGGCCAAATCGAGCAGGCGGACTGCAGCGGCTCCCGGCTCCTGGACATCCCCGGATCCGAAGATGTTCGCCCACTCTCGGATGGTCCAGGACGCGACCTCTCCGGCCCGGACGAAAGGATCGTTGCGGGCGTAGTCTTCGGCTGCTTCGCGGCTGGTGAGGATTCCCATTGTCGCGACCGGCTCGCCTGGGTGGTCCAGGAAGGCACCGACCATGACGAGCACCCCGTCGGAGTGCAGTAGTCGGGACATCTCTATCTGCTCGGCCAACCGAGCAGGCGATCCCTGGCGAAGGCGTCGCACGACTCGAGACGCACGACTCGTCACTCAGTATGCGGCTACTTCGTCGGCTTGTGCGACGCAGCCAACTCGACTCGGTCGTCCTCGCCAATCCCTGCCTTCTGCAAGAACATGTCGAACGACTCCACGCGGAACACGAGCACGCTGCCTTCACGGGGGCCACCAAGGATCACAACCTTGTCGCCCTCCTTGATGCCCATCGCCTCGCGGGCATCTGACGGAATGACGATCTGTCCCTTCGTTCCGACCGTTGCCGAGCCGAGAAACCCTGTCTTCTTCTCTGCCATGTCGTCTTGTGCCTCCCTTTCATACGTTGACCACTATGTATGAACAGTAGCACTAGGCATACTCTCCTCAAGTGGGCTCGTTAGGCACACGGGACGCCGAGGACGGCACGGCTGCGCGTCCGGCGTCCGGCCTCCGAAGGAACACCCGCCCGAGACCGGTTCAGCGGTGATCGGAGTGGGCCGGCCAAGAACGAGCGCCGAACCAGATCCCAACCTGCAGGCAGCTTGCTGGTAGTTCTGGTCCCGCGGACCCAGTCGTCGGTGACCGCTCGTGTCTGTCCGTGCGTCGCGCTGAGTCAACATCCGCAGATCGGCAAGATCGTCAGCGCTCCACGCGGCATACGCGCATTGCGGTAGCGCGGTTGTTGAGCCCCTGCATTCGGTCACGAGCGGCTTCGGTCAGTCCGACGCCCAGGCCCCCGTGAGAAGGCTCCCGGGAACCGCCGAGCGGCGGCTGATGTGGCTGGACCCCGTCCAGGTCCGGCCTCTCCCAGACGATTGTTGGGAGTCGGCACGACACCCGCGGGGAAGGAATCGGCGGCTGCGTGGTCCATGATTCATGCCATGCCGTACGTGTACCACATGTGCGCCGACGACTTCCGAGGCGACGAGTTGTTACCCCTCAATCTGCTCGCGACCCGGTTCCCTGACATCCACGACCGTGAGATGAGCAAGTGGACCGGGCGTGAGTCAGTGGTCCGGGTCGAGGTGCCACACCTTGGTGTCACCTGGGCCGACACGGTCAACCTGGCCGCGCTCGACCCGGCCCGGCTCGTCGAGGCGCGCCGTCGACTCGGTCTACCGGTCTCGAACCTCCTGCAGAGGAGCGTCCTGCGCATCCCACTCAAGCGGATCGCTGGCAACCTCGCAGTGGTCTACGACAGCCGCTCCCACTGGCGAAACAGTCGACCCGACCAGAGCGGCGTACCTGAGGTGCCCCCGGACTCCGACTTCACACCCTTCGACCCGGCAACCTATGAAGAGCTCACCGAAGTTCCCCCAATGCATCTGGAGTATCTCATCGAGCAGCGAGACGCTGGCCTTCCGGCACTCGGATTCGTGTTCGTACGACACGTGCTGGTCGCCGGGGCGGTTAGTATCGCCGGTCTGGAACGAACCCGGCTCGCGTAACCCTCCCGGTCCGACCCACTGTCGGGAACGCTCTGGAGTCAGGTTGAGGCGGCAAACTCCGCGAGCCGGCCGAAGCCGGCGACCGCATTGTTCCGATACCGCTCGAGAGCTGCAGCGATCTCGGGGTCAGCGAGGCGCTCTGGCGGGATTCTGGCTGGGTTGAGCGTGGTCTGGTTCGCCCATTCCCTGATGTCCGGGTGTGCAGACAGGGCTTGATCCGCGCGGTTGCCCAGCACATGCATACGGGCGAAGCTGGTTGGTGTGTCCGGCAAGGACGACGCGGGGCACACGCGGTTCTTCTCCTGGTCGTCGTGGCGCGTGGCTTCGACGTAGCCGATCATGGCCGCACCGAAGCAGGGGAAGCCAGCACGCACGGGCTGGAGTGTGATCACCTCGCTGCTCCACACCGGAGCCACGGGCGGGTACTTCAGACCCGACGCGGCGCAATGCACGACGAGCGCGTCGCGTGCGACCTTGACCTCGCCGTCGGTCAGTGCGATCCGACCACTCTCGACGAGGCGGACATGACCAAGGCGAACGACGTTCTCGATCTGCCGCAGGAGATCGACTTCCCACTGTGCGATGGTCGGCGTCTTCGCCATGGTCGGCGGCACCGACTCATCGATTCGAAGCACTACGCCCGCGGCCTCGAGCCGGAGGAACAGGTCGTCCGGTGAGGCAGCTTGGGCGGCAGCCGTCACGGTGTCAGCGACCATTCCGAAGAACACTGCGGGATCCGGCTGCACGACCGCACGGTTGAGCATCCAGGGGTCACGCGGTCGAACCCAACAGATCGAGTCCGGGTCCACGCCATTGCCCAGCAGCCATATGCAGGCATCCGTTGCGGTCTTGCCTGAGCCGACGATGACGAACTGGCTGGGGGCATGGGTCAGTCGTGCGAGGTCGTTGACGGGGATCACTCGGGCGTCCACGACGCCGAAGGGTGCTTCGGTCCGGGCCGGGATGTCTGGCGAGAGGTAGCTCGCATCCACAACTCGGCAGGACGGTGACACCTCGTACTGGATGCCGGAGATGAGTGAGACGAAGCGACGATCACCGGTGTAGTCGCACCCGGGGTAGAACTCCACACGACCGGAGATGGTCATGCGCTTGAGCGCGTGCTCGTAGTAGGCCGACACCTCTGCGGCGGTGGCGCGCTCGTGCAGACCCTTCTCAGGCCCCGTTTCCTGGACCAGGCCACCGCCCAGCACGGTGGAGGCGACGCCATAGAACGCTGAGGCCTGATGGAGGCGGACGAAGGGGTAGGCGTCAAGCCAGTGACCGCCCGCGGCATGCCGGCGATCGACGAGCACCACCTTCACGTCGGCATGGTCGATCAACGCGTCGGCGAACGCCATCCCCGCGGCGCCCGCCCCGACCACCAAGTAGTCAGCACGAATGGCACGAACCATGTGTCATGCTCACCCGCCAAGGGAGCGCCGTCAAGGTAGTCGTGCACCAACGAGCGCTCATCGGAAGGGTCGGACGTTCCAACCCCGACGTCACGCCCGCAGGAGACCCGGGGCGAATGCCCGTCAGAGCTGTCGCTGTCGCGACTGCCGACCTCCCCCTCTACGCGCGGCGGCAGCTGAGTTGCCGAGAGCGGGCCGGATCGAGCTCTCCTCGGCCACGCGTACGCCAGTTGCCTCATCGCCGCGCAGGGTCTCGGGAAGCCTGCAATCGTTCTGTGACGTGCCTCCCCGGCCCCGACGTCTTCGTCACAACGACTTACCTGGCCGATTTGGGTCTCTATGTGAGGGACCGTCGGGCTTAGCCGTAGTGGTGCTCAGATCCCACCCCACCCGAATCCGCCTGATTCGCGCAACGCCGGTACGCGGCCACCCACGCAAGAAGGTGCGTTCGCGCCGAGCGGGCCGTCGTCGAGAGATCCAGGATTTCGCGGCCCAAAGCCTCCGCAGTGACCGGAATCCGCCGCCTGATTCGCGCAACTGAGCAGCGAAAACCCGGATCCGCGGGCCGCATTGAGCCACCTCAGGCGACACTCTGTCATCGGCACGAGCGCGCCTTCCCACCGCAAGATCTGCGCGCCTCGGCGTCACGACACCGCATGCAGCCCGGCGCCGAAAAGCAGCTTCAACTGTTCCCTGGTGACCTCATCGCCCGGGGCGAGACCGGCGCCGGTTGCTGACCTGCCGCATCGCCAACCGTCCGCAGNNACCACTCGCATGATCCTGCGACCTCCGAAATGCGCACGACCATAGTTCCGCTCGGTGCGTCGATAATGTCGAGGCCGCTGTGGCTGCCGACGACCACGCGCTGCTCGTCAACGAAGCCGACAGCCACCAGACCACCGATCGTTATCGGCCGCACCGGACCCCAAACCTCCACGGCCCCGAACCAGATGCCCGGCAATGCGCCTTGGGTCGACGCGTCCGACCGGCCAGGCAATGTCCGCCGAGTCGAGGAGCCAGGCCGGAGTCGCCAAGCCCTTGGCGAGCAGGACAACCATCTCCGCTGTCCAGTCGGCTGACCGAGACTCAATGAGCACATTCGACAAGGTTCGCGGATCCGGGGTCTCGCCCTCTGACGCTGTCCCCGCCCAGTCGCGCCATTCTGCTGCTTGGCTAACAACCGGATAGATGTTGGTGAGCGGTGCGTCGGTCCCGTTGCAGTGCAGATTGCTGACCGAAGCCTGGAAGCGCCGGCCCTTGAGGAGGACGTCACTCGCGCTCTGGAAAAGATGCGGGTCGTCGGAGACGAGGCGAACGGAGCGGACGATGCTACGGGCACCTGCGGCTCAACCCGAGTCGCGGCAAATGAGTGCGACCGTGCTGGCGTTGCGCGTGAGGGTGGACATTCCCTTCTGGTGGGCGGTCCGTCGACCGTGGCCAGCGGGTGGGGTGGGACCTTAGCGTCACCTCGACAGGAGGCACTCGGCCGAGGCGAGCAGAGCCTCCTCGCGCGAGCGCGGCATCCAGCCCAGCGCTCTTTCGGCCTTCTTGCCCGAAGCGTTCTTCAAGTGTCCCAGTTCGGTGGCGACTTGTGCCATGCCCGAGTCGAACCGACCCGCAAGGCGGATCAGTGCGTTCGGAAGTACCCGGGTTGGGACCTTGCGGGCGCGATCGCCGATGCCGGTGCGAAGGATGCGGGCCATCTCGAGCATGCTCATGAAGTCTCCGCTGGTGGCCAGGAAGCGTTGGCCTGCAGCCTCGGGGCGGGTCATTGCCAACAGGTGCAGATCGGCGACGTCGCGCACGTCGACGACGCCGAACGAGAGGTCCGGCACGCCCGGCAGGCCGCCGAGCAGGCGCTTGACGATCTCGAGTGAAGTGCCGGTGTCGCCGCCCAGGGCGGGCCCGAAGATACCCACCGGGTTCACGGTGGCGAGTTCGACCTGGGGATGCTCCGCGACGAAGTCCCACGCCGCCCGCTCGGCCAGAGTCTTGCTGGTCGGGTACGCAGCCACCTGATCCGCGCCCGAGAGGTCGGTCCAGTCGTCCTCGGTGAACGGTCGGGCCCGGGGCGCGTG
This sequence comes from Propionibacteriaceae bacterium, assembly GCA_003153855.1. Classification (GTDB taxonomy): domain Bacteria; phylum Actinomycetota; class Actinomycetes; order Propionibacteriales; family Propionibacteriaceae; genus Fen-668. Next base: position 5,840 of record PMBM01000180.1, on the reverse strand, counting down.
TCCGTACCCGATCGCCGCGAAGGAAGAGGTCTGCACCACCCGCTTCACGCCTGCATCTTCGGCGGCCCGCAGCACACGCAGAAGCCCGTCGCGGGCCGGGACGATCAGCTCGTCGGGATCCTTGGGGACGCCGACCGGGAACGGAGAGGCCACATGCAGCACATAATCCNNCCCACCGGTCGCGACCATCGCGCGCACCTCGTCGGCTCGCCCCATCGAACGCACCGTCGTGCGCACCCGGAAGCCGTCGCGCAGCGCCGCGACGAGGCAGTTCGATCCGACGAACCCCGACCCGCCGGTGACCAAGACCAGTTCTCCACTCACGACCCCCACGCTATCCGGCCCCAGCGATGAGGCAAGAACTCCCGACAGCCCTCAAGTCGCCGGATCCGCCGCACGACCTGTCGATGAGGTGGCGGCCGTAGAGCCGGAGGCCACCGGCCGCGGCAGGTGCGTGCATCCCCAACCCTCGAATCTCGCCGAGTAACTTGGAAGCTCATGAGCCACGGGTTTGCAGTGGTCGTAGCCCAGGCCCTGGTGAGACCGACCGGCCCGCCGCTCGGTCCAGCGGGTTGGCAATCACACTTGAGAACGTCGACGACGTGTGAACGCGAGGTCATGGCGACGGGGTCGTCTCCAGAGATCATCGCAACGAGTCGCTGGTCTCCGGAGGTCTCGTTGTCGACCGTCGTGTTCCCAAGGCCCCGGACAGCAGCCGAAGTTAGCCCGTCGCCACATGTTGGCCAGACAGTGTGCCGACGACCCCGGGTACGGGCTCGAACAGGCCCAGCCGATGGCTTCAGGTTTGCTCGCGGCCCTGCCGGTGCTCCACCAAAGCGTCTGACCCAGGAAACACCAGCGCCTCCTGTCCGTCGTCGTGACGCACGAGGTACGGCGGTGCCCCGTCCGGTCCCCGAACCTCGATGATCTCGGACGTCTGGTCGGACGTACCTGCCGCCCGGCCATGCACGCGCAACCGGTCACCTACTACTGCACGCATGACAGCTCCTCCCAAGGAGTCCTATCCAGCAGACTGCACCCTCCCGCGCAGTGGCGGAAGAGGGAGCCGGCACCGCAAGGCCACGGGTCCGGTTCCTGTATCGCACGTTCCCGCGGGAACGTCTCAGCGTGGGCGTTCAAAAGTACGTCGATCCGGTCGCCACGCGGTACCGCCCAAGCCTGGAATCCGCCGAGTCGCAGCCCACCAGTGTTCCGGTCGCCTGCAACCGGCCGCTCCCAATCGTGGCGATGTCGACCCCGGACCGGCTATTGCGCGACCTACCCGTCGGGAGTACACCTAACAGACGACCAAGAGGTGAGGAGAGCGCTATGCCAAAGGTCTTCGTAATCCGTGAAATCGAGCTGCGGTCTGACGCAGACCCGAACGAGTACGAGCGCTTCTGCCGGGACAATTTGAAGCCAGAATTGATCCTGGACGGGTGGACGTTCCACCTTCTCCGCGGGGACCGCGGCCGTCGAGACGGCAAGTACGCCTGGCTGGTTGAAGTCGAGAGTACGGATGCTCGAGACCGGTACTTCCCGGCGATGGACCAGCCGTCGGTCGAGATGGCACGGGGGTGGGAGGAGCATCCCGAGATGTTGGTCCCGTTCGTCCCGGGCACCTTTGTGGAAGCCTCGGATGCTACCGACTATCTCGACATCTCCGACTGAGGATCACCCGCCGTCGCCGGTTCTGGGCTCTCCGCGCTCTCGCAGAGCGTGGTCCGCAACCGCGGGGATACCCCGCACTGGGCAGCCGCAACGAAACTGACACACCTCGCGCGGCACGATTCTCGACCGTTGGGCGTCTCGGCGATTCCACGTCCTCGTGCGACGGATCCGGACCCCATCGTTGGTGACTGAGGCGATTCCGATGCGGCCCTGCGAGAACCCGTTGTCCTCATGGCCTTAACAAAGGCACGCATCGGGCGTCGAGTCCGCCGAGTTCACGTCCCCGTGGGCAGTGGGTCACCCGGGTCGACCTGTGAGTGGCCCGCACAATGAGTGGCGTGGCCACAGAGAGTGAGATTCGCCGAATCGAAGCTGATCTGCGGGAGCCTGGTTGGGCCGAGCACGCCAGGTTGGAGCGGGAGGCGCCCATCTGGACGAGACTCGCCAATCGAGTGAACGCCTGCGTGATGACCGTCGATGACTTCACAAACGATCTTTCCCGGGACTATCTGTCGAGTGCGATAGGTGCCCGGCGCGTTGTGATGAGCGCGAGGGTCGCTCAGGCAAGCGAGCTCTTCCTCGCGTCGACGGTTGAAGAGGTAGATGCCAGCACTTCCCCATCACGGGCCCAAGACGGTTGTTGGTAGCGCCGGCGACCCCTCACTTGGTTCCTTGGCGATCGCCCTGCCCAACTAGCATTCGTCCGCTTCTGCCGCGAGTTCGGCGGAAGTAGTTCGCGACGCCGTCCATATTGGCGACTGCGCGAGGGTCAGATAGCGATGATGTCCAGGTGCTCTTCGAGGCCGGCGAAGTCGTCGATGTTGCGGGTGTAGAGGCGTGCGCCGTGGGCGTGGGCGGTCGCGGCGAGGGGGAGGTCCATCGCTCGACGCCGTGGTTGGCGTCCTGAGTCGACCACGGCGGCCGCGAGCCGGGCTGGCCTTGGCGGGCAATCCCACTGTCCTGCTCGCTCTGTTCGTGCCGGACGAGGACGTCGTCTACCGGAACCGGGTCGGAGCTGATCTGGTCGACAACGCGCATCGTTTCGTGTCCAAGCTGGCCGCCGGGCGGTTCCTGGGCTANNCGTCCCGACTGGTGTATATCCCCTAGTCAGCACGGCTTTCGAAGGGTGGGCGTAACTGGGATCGAAAATGACACGTAGGCCTGGCAGCGTAACTGGGTCACCCCTTGTGAATCGCGGTTTGACTAGGCCATATAGGAAACAGTTACGCTCTTGGAGCAGTGCAAGACTAGACACGAATAGGCACGTTTTGGCTGCTATGTTGTGCATATGTTGCGCAGCGCAGCCCACCGCGGACCTCGGAAGGGGGCCGATCGTCGGGGGTTCGGGCGGCTCCGGAAGGAGCGCTCAGGACGCTGGTCAGCTGCGTACACGGGTCCCGATGCCGTCCTGTACCGGGCCCCTCAAACGTTCGACGCCAAGGACGATGCGTCGGCCTGGTTGTCAGCCGAGCGGCGTTTGATCGAGTACGACGAGTGGGTGTCCCCTGTCGAACGCCGTGGACAGCAGGTGGCGCGCGGGCTGAGCCTCGAGTCGTACGCGCGGCAGTGGCTCGAAGACCGGGTTCTCAAGCGTCGGACCCGCGAGCACTACCGCTCGATCCTTGAGCGGCAGATCCTTCCCGACCTCGGATCCATCACGCTCGCTTCGATCACGCCGACGACCGTCCGGCAGTGGCACGCAAGGCTCGGGAACCGCACGCCAACGCTCAGAGCGCATGCGTACGGACTGCTGCGGACGATCTTGGGGACCGCGTTCGACGAGGAGCTGATCAAGTCGAACCCTTGTCACGTCCGCGGAGCATCGGCAACGCGGCGAGTGAGACCGATCCAGCCCGCGACGCTGGACGAGCTCGCGACCCTCGTGGAGGCACTTCCCGAGAAGTACCGGCTCCTTGTGCTCCTCGCTACGTGGTGCGCGATGCGGTTCGGCGAGCTCGCCGAACTCCGCCGCTCAGACATCGACATGACCACGGGGGTCATCCGTGTGCGCCGAGCAGTGACTCGTCTTGGTGGAGAGACCATGATCGGCACTCCGAAGTCCAGCGCCGGCGTCCGCGACATCGTGATCCCCCCGCATCTGTTGCCGATCGTCGCGGAGCATCTGCGAGTGCACGCGCCCGGCCACGATGACCTGCTGTTCCCCTCAGCCAAGGGGGGCCACCTATCCCCCAGCACTCTCCAAAAGCCGTACGAGCGGGCCAGGGCGGCCGCTGGCAGGCCGGACCTGCGGTTCCATGACCTCCGGCACACCGGGGCAGTTCTGGCCGCTGCGACGGGTGCCACGCTGGCCGAACTGATGGCACGGCTCGGACATTCGTCCGTCGGCGCAGCCATGCGCTACCAACACGCGGCTCTCGACCGTGATCGCGCGATCGCCGAAGCTCTCTCGAGGATGGTGACGACGTAGCCCCCGGGACGCATCTGACTCCTCAGGCGATTCTCGACCGCCGCAAGGTCAGACAGCGGCCTTGAGCGGCTCGATCCCGTCGAGGGCATTGCCAAGGTGATCTCTCTCGACCTCGAGGTCGAAGCGGACCTGGAGGTTGAGCCAGAAGCGGTCGGTGGTGCCGAAGTAGCGCGCGAGCCGGAGTGCGGTGTCGGCGCTGATCCGGCGCTTGCCGTGGACTATCTCGTTGATCCGGCGCGGTGGTACGCCGATCGCGACGGCGAGCCGGTTCTGGCTGACCTGCAGCGGCTCCAGGAACTCCTCCATCAGGATCTCGCCCGGGTGGATAGGGGTGATGGTCGTCATGGGTGGCACCTCCTCAGTGGTAGTCCACGATCTCGACGTCGGTGGGTCCGGCGTCGGTCCAGATGAAGCAGACCCGCCATTGCTGGTTGATCCGGATGCTGTGTTGGCCTGCCCGGTCCCCGCGGAGTGCTTCCAGCCTGTTGCCGGGAGGTACGCGGAGGTCGTCGAGCGTTTCGGCGGCGTCCAGCATGACCAACTTCCGCAGGGCGACGCGTTCGATACGCGGGTCGATGGTCTTGACTCGTTGTCGTGACCAGAGCCGCTCGGTTGCCGAGTCCCCGAAGGATCTGATCACAGTCCGAGTATAACGCATCGCGTCATAGTGGGAGGCCGCTGAGCAATGCTCGCGGCGCTAGCCGCATCAGCGCTCGTGTAGGCGACGGTCGGTGACGTCAATCAGGTGGTTGATCGTCGGCACCAGGGTCGGCAGGTCTCGCGTGTAGATGCGGCCCTGGGCAAGCCTTTGCGTGAGGAGCTCGAGCAGTTCGACCCATTCGCTGACGTTGCGCGGTTCTGGCGTCCGGACAGGGACTTGTACGCGCTGTTGGACCACACGTACGGGCCCCGAAATCGGCGCATGGTTGGCCTGCCAACCCTTGTTCCTGCACGTCGCGGAGCACCATTTCGGAACGCGCCCCCGGGAGGGTACCGGGACAGTCTTGCCGCACCATCCGCACTCCACGACCTGTTCCGGAAGGCGATGTGACGCGATGGGAGTGGGTGGTTTCGACGTCACACGTTGCATGGTCGGGCCCCTCTCGAATGCGGCGCGTTCATCGTCGCAACGATATGTCTCACCGCAAGTGCAAGAGGTGTGTGGGACATGGACAGGGAACGTTTGTCCTGAGTCAGACACTCCCCCGATCCGGCACCAAGACGAGCACCACCTGTAGACAATGACCTCATGTGATACCAGGTTGGTATCATGCAGGTATGGCGATGACATTGCGACTGAGTCCTGACGACGAACAGGCACTGACACTTCTCGCGGAGGCCGACGGTGTGAGCAAGCAGGAAGCCACCGTCCGGGCCATCCACGAGGCGGCCTCCCGCCGGCTCCGCCAAGACAAGATCCGCACACTCTCCGCCGGAGCCCGGCAGCGGTACGCCGACCTGCTGACCCGCCTCGGCCAGTGACCGAGTACCTGACCCTCGAAGACCTACTGGCGTTGATCGAAGATCTCGGCGTGGGCCCGATCCGCGACGTCGGCCTGCTCGACTCAGCGATTCATCGGCCCCAAGCCACCGTGTACGGAGACGACGCCTACCCCGACCTCGACCAGAAGGCTGCAGTGCTCCTGGAATCCCTCGTCCGCAACCACGCCCTGATCGACGGCAACAAGCGGATCGGGTGGCTCGCCACCGTCGTGTTCTACGGGCTGAACAACATCGAGCT
>PMBM01000173.1:6216-10922 GCA_003153855.1 Propionibacteriaceae bacterium | reverse complement strand
CGCATGGTGATGGACGGCCAGGTGCTCGTCCTGCGGCCGCTGCCGTCCTCGTCGTCGGGCCCGTCGGTCCGCGAGATGGTTCTCGGTTCCGAGGGGCGTTTGGGGATCATCACGGAGGCCACGGTCAACGTGCACCGGCTCCCCCCCGTACGTGAGATCCAGGCGTACTTCTTCCCGACGTACGACGCGGGCCTCGAGGCCATGACCGAGCTCGCCGCCTCCGACGCCGCCCCCTCGATCACGCGGATCATGGATGCCGCCGAGACCGCGTTCTCGATGGCGAACGGCAAGAAGTCCAGCCGCGTCTCGCACCTGATGAACCGCGCTGTCCAGGAGGTCATGACCCGCAAGGGCTGGGACCTGGAGAAGATCGCGCTCGGATTCGTCGGCTACGAGGGCACGCCCGTACACGTCCGCTACGAGAAGGGGCTGGTCGGCAAGATCATCAGCCGTAACGGCGGCATGAGCGTCGGCAAGGGACCGGGCGTCCTGTACGACCAGAAGAAGTACGACATCCCGTACATCCGCGACTTCCTGCTCGACCGCGGCATCCCGGCGGACGTGTCCGAGACGGCAACTCCGTGGCGGCTCCTCAAGACGATGCACGACAAGACGGTGGCCGCGGCGTACAAGGCGATGGAGGAAGCCGGCGTCCAGGGCTTCGTCATGTGCCACCTGTCGCACAGCTACCACTCCGGCGCGTGCCAGTACTTCACGTTCGCGATCAACGACTCGAGCGAGCACAACATGGAGTCGTACGACCGCGTGAAGCGTGCGATCCAGCAGTCGTTCATGGACAACGGCGGCACGGTCTCCCACCACCACGGTGTCGGCGAGGAGCACAGCGCCTGGCTCGACCAGGACATCTCCGCGGCCGGCGTCTTCATCCAGCGCAAGCTCTTCGAAGGCGTCGATCCCGAGCAGCGCTTCAACCCCGGCAAGATCATCCACGAGGGCCTCCCCGGCATCTCCAGCAACTCTGTACAGCCGGAGTAGTCCGAGCTCCGCACAACCTCTCGAGCTCCCGCACAACCTTTCAGTCGCGCATCAAGCGCCACAAAGGTTGTGCGGGAGCTCTGTGGGTTGTGCGCGTCGGCTACTCCGGCGCATCCCCTCGCATCGCCCGCCCAACGTTGTCGGGGTTATGGGAAGTGCTGCGCCATGGTCTGGCTTGCCAACCGAAGTTGTTCGGCTGATGAAGCCCTCAGAGGGCCATATTTCCCGGGCAACTTCGGTTGTGGTCCTGGCCGCCATCAGAGCCCGCCTCATAACCCGACATCCCATGGGCGCTCACCGAGACGCGGCGGCCCCGGCTCTGGGGCACGGGCGGGTTAACCGCGCCAGAATCGACGCCGAGGTCTGACCGGGTCTGCCTTCCTCCAGCGCACACCGTCCTGGTCGGGGGCGCCCAGCTCCCAGCCGTGGGCAGGGTCAAGGATCATCGTCTGCATGATCATCCACGCGACCGTCCCGAGATCTCCCGGCTTCATCGCGCCAACTGGAGGATCCGCGGCATCCCAGATGAAGTCCGCATCGATGCGTACTCCGATGCGGCGTCCGGCTCGGTCGTCGAAGACCAGAAGCACCGAGTCGGCAGCCGCGGCGATCCGCAAGGTCGCCAGCAGCTGCGTGTCGTGAGCGTTCACCCCATGGCTGAGCCTGCCGAACTCCCGCTGCAGCACCTCGGCCCACGGTTGGCCGCCCTCATCGAGCGTCACCTTCGCTCCTCCTCGTACATTCAGTGGCAGATATGCGGGCGCCGGTGCAGATCTGGGCACGGGCTGGCGCGTATTTGCCAGTGAATGTACGTGGATGGCCCGGCTGTTGGCCGCGAGCGCGCGAAGGTGCCTCTGCGGCGACTGGAGTTCTGGCTGTGTACGCACCGTGTTACCGGGCCGTAAGCGCTTGGGGACGCTACGGCCCGGTCACGGGTATCTCCGCTAGTCGGAGCGGAGTGCGGTGCTTGGGGACACCGACTCCATCGAGCAGTAAGGCGTTGGGGCGCCTGGGCTACCGCTGTACCGATACCTGCGTTGCAACGTGCGGATCGATCGCTGTGACCAGCGGAACCGTGACGGCTAACAGTGCGGCGAGGAGGCCGAGGACGAGCGTGGTACGGGCCGCCGGGCCGGGAAGAGCTTCCCTCAACGCCGCCAGAAGACTGCCGTTCGACACCATGTCACCTCACCCCCTCGAGACTGAGTTTTCCCTTGTGGGGATAGGGGACGTGGTGTTCGTGAGGGACTTCTCATGCGCTCTCACAAACCGGCCCCCAACGCTTCCCGGTAGATTCGCTGCGTGAGCATCCGGGTTCGGCCGATCAGCGCCAGCGAGCACCTCAGCTATATCGCTGCGCGCGGCTCAGCGAGCTTCCTCCAGACACCCGCGTGGGGCACCGTCAAGAACGAGTGGAGGGCCGAGAGTCTGGGCTGGTACGACGGCGACACGCTCGTCGGCGCCGGCCTCGTCCTCTACCGCGACCTGCCGAAGATCGGTCGCTCGCTCGCGTACCTCCCCGAGGGCCCCGTCCTCGACTGGTCCTCACCACAGGTGACCGGGATGCTGGAACCACTCGTCACGTACGTGTCGGGCCGCGGCGCCTTCGCCGTACGGATCGGACCCACGATCACGTGGCGCCGGTGGGGCACGGAGGCGATCAAGCGGGCCATCGCGGACGGCCGCGTGACGCGCCTGTCGGAGGTCGAGCCGGATGCCATCGACCCGGCAGCCACACGCCTGCGCGGCCAGCTCCGTCACCTCGGTTGGCTCCCGCAGCACACGGATGAGGGCTTCGCCGCCGGACAGCCCGAGTTCAACTTCCAGCTGCCGCTCGCCGGCAAGACCCCCGACCAGCTCCTCGCGGGGATGAACCAGCTCTGGCGGCGCAACATCAAGAAGGCCGAGAAGGTCGGCGTCGAGGTGACCCAGGGGCGCCGGGAGGACCTGGCGGCCTTCCACAAGCTGTACCTCGAGACGGCCTCCCGTGACGGCTTCACCGGCCGACCGGTGTCGTACTTCGTGCGGATGTGGGACGCGCTCACCGCCGAGGACCCGGACCGGATCCGCCTGTACCTCGCGCGCCACGACGGCGATCTCGTCGCCGCGACGACGTGGGTACGGGTCGGGACGCACGCCTGGTACTCGTACGGCGCATCCTCGAACGACAAGCGCGAGGTCCGGGGGTCGAACGCGATCCAGTGGCGCATGATCAAAGATGCGCTCGCCGCCGGCGCCACTGTGTACGACCTGCGCGGCATCACCGAGGGCCTCGCGGCGGACGACCCCGAGATCGGGCTCATCCAGTTCAAGGTGGGCACGGGCGGCGAAGCCGTCCAGTACCTCGGCGAATGGGACCTCCCGATCAACCGTGCGCTGTACGCGGCGTTCAAGGCCTACCTCGATCGCGGGCGCTATCTGAGCGCGGCCAAGGGCCTCCTGCGCCTGCCCACCCGGGGCGTACGGATGGTGCGGAGGCGGTTCAGCCGCAGCGCGCCCACGGCGCCGCTGCCGCCCGACGGCGTCGCCAAGTCCACCCCGAAGACAGACCTGGAGGCCTGAGATGAGCGTCGTCCTGCGCGTACCGGCGGCTGACTGGCGCGCCCACCAGCGACGTGTGCTGGCAGCCACGCCAGGGCTCGTACCGGTCGCGAAGGGCAACGGGTACGGGTTCGGGCTCGCACGGCTGGCGTCCGAGGCGGCAGCGCTCGGCGTCGACACTCTTGCCGTCGGCACTCCCGCGGAGGTGGCCGCGGTACGCGACGTCTTCGGAGGTCGCATCGTCGTGCTGCAGCCGTGGCGTCCAAGTGAGCCGTTCGCCGAGGAGCTTCTGGCCGACGAGCGGGTCATCCACACGGTCTCCCGCGTCGCCGATCTCGAGCACCTGTCCGCGAGCGGCCGCCACCCGTCCGTACTGCTCGAGCTGCTCACGTCGATGAAGCGCCACGGACTGGCGGTCGGTGAGCTCACCGATGTCCGCCGGGTGCTCGGCGACGACGGCGTCGACGTCGTCGGCTGGACCGTCCACCTTCCGATGCCGGCCGCCACCGGAGGGAACGCCGCAGAGGCCGAGAGGCTCGCGAAATCCGGCCTGGCTGTACGAACGGCACCCGCGTGGTTCAGCCACCTCACCGGAAGCGACTACGACCGGCTCCGCGCCACGTTGTACACCGGGACGCGACTGAGGATCGGTACGGAGCTGTGGCTGGGTGGATCCGTGGCCCGACGCACCGTCGCGACCGTTCTGGACGTCCATCCCGTGAAGCGCGGCGAGAAGGTTGGCTACTGGCAGCGTGCGATGCCGGCCGACGGACACATCGTCGTCGTGAGCGGCGGCACCGCCCACGGCATCGCGCTCGAGGCACCCACCTCCGGGGCCACGACTCGTCAGCGCGTGATCTCGGCCGTGAACGGCTCCGTGGAAGCGCTCGGCTGGGCCCGCAGCCCGTTCACCATCGCCGGTAAGAAGCGGTGGTTCGTCGAGCCCCCGCACATGCAGGCCTCGATGGTCTTCGTGCCCGGCTCCAAGGGGATTCCGGCGATCGGCGACGAGGTCCCCGTCGAGCTCCGCCTCACGACGGCGACGCTGGACCAGGTACTCCTCGAGGACTGACCGCTACAAGCCCGTAGACGATCATCGGTAGGACTCCGGGGGCAGAGAACCCGTGCTCATTGCGCCGAGTCCGCCCTCAGCGCCGTCCGCGGGCTCT
>PMBM01000173.1:0-6143 GCA_003153855.1 Propionibacteriaceae bacterium | reverse complement strand
TAGCGGGAGCGTTCGTCGCTCGACAGGGGGTCACCGAGCCGGCCGCAGAGGTCGTTCCGGACGGACTCGCGGTCGATGGGCCACGTCCGTACGATGCCGCTCTCGCCCGTGGCCGCCAGCAGGGCACCGTTGGCGATGAACCTGGTCTCGTAGGCGCTGGTCAGCGATCCGTCCAGCTCGAACTGCAGCGACTTGTCATGCACGTTCCAGACCCAGAGCAACCCGTCGGCCGACGCGGCAGCAACGAGGCTCGAGTCGGGGGTGATCGCCAGCCCGTAGATCGCGGACAAGGCGTCTTTGTGCTCCTGCAGGAGCGTCGGAGCCGCGGCATCGCTCACGTCCCAGATGCTCACCGTGCCGACGTCGGTGCCGATCACGAGCAGTCCTCCGGACCCGGTGATCTGGACCGACGGAGTCGAGTCGGTGTGGATCGCTGCCTTCTTGGTCGGCGCGGCAGGGTCGCTCGTATCCCACACCTGAACCTCGTTCGCCGCGAGGCTGAGGGTGAGGACGGGACGCTCCGGGTCGAACGCGACGAGCATCGCCGTGTCACTGCTGACCTTGGCGACCGGTCGCCACGAACTGTCGTCGGAGCGGCTGACGATCACGGTGGACCCGTCGGTCGGGGCAGCTGCGAGAAGGTTCCCCGTCGAGTCGAACGAGATCGACCGGATCGCACCCGACGGCATGATCTGGTCGGTGCGGGCGTTGGCCGCGCCCGCAGGGGTCAGGTCCCAGGTGACGAGAACGCCCGTCCTCGTACCGACGGACATCCGGCTCCCGTCGGGCGCGATGGCCAGGGCGGTGGTGCTCGCGAGACCGTTGGGCATCTGAGGCGTCGGCATCGCGACGAGCGTCTGCCCGTCGACGCGCCACAGCGAGATCTTGCCGGACGACGCCCCGGCGAACCACGTACGGCCACCGGTGTCGCTGGCGAACTGCCAGATCGCCTTGCCGCTCTGCCGTGCGATCGGGGACTTCTCCTGCCACACCCGGAGGGTGCCGTCCACGCCACCCGTCACGATCGACGTACCGCTCCACCCGACGCTCGTGAGCTTGGAGGGGTCGGTGAGCGTACGGACTGTGCTGCCGTCGGAGACCGCGACGACGTAGGCGTGCTGGTCCGAGCTGGCGACGGCCAGCCGGCTGCTGTCCGATGAGTACGCCAACCCGTTGATCCAGTCGCTGCCGACCGTCAAGGGGGTCAGGGCGCTCAAGTCGGCCAGGTTCCACAGGGCCACCCGAGGCGCGTCGTACGCACCGGCGAGCGTGCGCCCATCCGGGCTGACCGCGAGGACCTGGATCCGGGTGGCCGCTGCGGCACCCTCGTCGACGAGGGTCGCGTCGGCAGTGAACGTGCCGCCGCTCAGTCGCCACGTGGCGACCATCCCGGCGCCTGCGGTGAAGAGGGTGCCGCCCCGGAAGGCGACGGCATGCGTCGGCGCAGCAACCGTCGTGAGCTCCGCCGCGGTTCCGCCGGCCACTGTCCACACCGACGTCCCCGCTTCGCCACCGAACGCCACGAGGTGCTCCTCGCGGGAGAACGCCGCCCCGTACACGGCCGAGGCCGAACTGACCGAGTGAAGGACCTTGGGGGTGTCGGTGACGTCCACCACGGCCGCCACGTCGCTGCCGGCCACGGCGACGAGGTACCGGGAGTCGACGAGCTCCACGGCCACGGCGTAGATCGCCCTGCCGCGCGGATCCACCACCAGGCGCGTGCCCTGTGAGGTCGCGAGGTCGCCCTGCCGCCACACGGTGAGGGCGCCGGCGCCGTCCCCACGTACGACGACGCGTCCGTCCGGGGACGCGGCCACGGTCGCCGATCCGACGCCCAGCCAGCGAGTGGGCACATCGGTCGCGCCGACGTCCAGGAGCGCCGATCGACCCTCCACCGTGTCGCTCAGCGCGGACGCGGCCAGTGCCATCTGTGCCCTGAGGTTCGGGTCCTTGACCCTCAGGGACGCGGCATTCCCGGCCACCTGGCGCGACTGCGCGGCGAGCTGTACGGACTGGGTCCGCGCGTACAGGGAACTCGTGATCACCGCGAGCACGAGGGCGATCACGAGCATCACAGAGATCGTGGCGCGCTGGCCTCGTAGACGGCGGATCGTGCCCTGCTCGACCTGGAGCTGTGTCTCGAAGTGCTTCCCACTGGCCGCGAGGAACTCGCGCTCGAGGGCCGTCAGGGGTGCGTCCTCGAGGCGCCCTGCCGTCACGTCGTGCAGGCCCGGAACTCGGTCGACGGGGAGCAGCAGATCGTCCGAGCGGTCGTTGTCGCTCCACGCCTGCGCCGCGTGCCGTACGTGGTCGAGCGCGCGCAGCCGGTCACGGTCCCGGGCGACCCAGTCGGCCAGCCGATCCCAGCTCGTGAGGAGCGCGTCATGGCTGATCTGCACCTTGGGCACGTCCGAGACCGAGACGAGCCGCTGTCCGATGAACGGTTTGAGCAGATCCATCTGATGCTGCGTGAGGTCCGCAACGTCGACCGCACGACGCCGGACGCCTGACTGGTCGATCTCGACCAGGGTGAGGAACGTCGCGTGCGCCAGGTCGAGCTCCGCCTCCGGCAGCTGCGCGTACACCTTCTCCGCCAGCGCGTTCACACTTCCGGGAAGCCCGCCGTTCGCCAGGTACTCGGCGGTCGTCATCGATCCGTCCGACCGACGGTTCGCCCACGTCACCATCAGGGCGTTGGAGAGCAGGGGCAGTACGCCTCCGGACAGGGTCGCGTGATCCGACGTGAGCCCTACGTCGCGCAGGACGAGCTCGACCAGGGACTCCTCCACCTTGGCGCCGAGCCGCTCGCACGGGCGGCGGACGACCTCGCGGACCTCGTTCGTCGACATGGGCGTGATGACGAACGGCCGGCCGATCGGTTCCGTGAGAGCGGGGATCTCGGCCAGTCGGGCGAACGCGTCCGACCTCACGGCCATGACCACGACGACCCCCTCGGGGAGGGACCCGAGACCGGACAGCGGCGCAACGCCGAGCTCCTCCAGCCCGTCCTCGACCTGGTCGACGATCCAGAGCTCCTGGTCGTGATGAGCGGTGTCCACCGCGACGGGCAGCTCGCCCACGGTGAGGAACCGCGTGGACCATCCCCCCAGGACGCCCGACTCCAGGCACTCGCGACCCGCGAGCCCCGAAGCGAGCAGCGACGACTTGCCCGAGCCCGAACCCCCGACGACCACCACGACAGGCGAGGGTGATCCTCGAACAGCCATCACCGCTGAGGCCAGGCGCTCGGCCTCGGCATCACGCCCGAAGAAGAGCTCGGCATCCGAGACTCCGTACGGAGCGAGTCCGAGGTACGGCGTCGCGAGCGGGTCTATCTCTCGCACCTCATCGGCGCCGATCCACAGCGTGGAGGTCAGGCGGTCCTCGAGCCCGAGCGCCGTTGCGAGAGCCGAGAACTCATGGCGTAGCGCCGGTGTCGGGAAGTAGCGGCCGTTCAACCAGCCCTGCACCGTCGCAGCGGGCACACCGGCAAGCCGGGCCGCCGCACGGATCGACATGTGCCGCTCGATGCGCGCAGCGTTCAGAGCAGCCGCGAGAGAAGCACGTTCGTCCATGGAGGGGGTGGCCATGGCGACAGATTGTCAGACCCCCACGTGCGCCCCTTCAGGCGGGTGGCGACTTCCCATCGACCCGCGCAGCCCTTCTCAGAGCCATTGCGCTGCCACTACGGGAATCGTTGTTCCGCGCTACGAGGCGACTCGCCCAAGGTGTCGACAACGCTGTTGCGCTGTCTCAGAGCCTGGGACCTGCGTCAGGCACATGCTGCCCCAGCCCTCCGATGCGTCGGCCTCAGCCGACGACGATCAGTACGGCTCGCTTGTCGGCGGCGGACTGGAGGTAGAACTTGCGGAGCTTCTCGAAGGCCGGGACGACCTTCTTCTCGAGCACGTCGGGGTCGCCCCAGATCGGCGGGTAGACGCTGGCGTCGAGCATCTGGTTGATGTCGAAGGCGTCGCGGACGTCGTCGGCGGTCACGGGACTGAGCGCGGTGGCGATCCTCTCGACAGCCGTGGCGTCGATGAGGCGCGCGGGGTGGCCCGGTTCGCTCGGCAGCTCCGTACCGCCGAGGATCGCGTCCTCCGCGCCACTCGGGATGTCCTCACCCGCGGCGAGGAGCCACTTCAGCCCGTGCCAGGTCGTCTTGAGCTCGATGTGGTCCTTGCCGGCTGCCAGCGTCGTTGCGGCAGTGGGGTCGGCGACGACCTGGGCGCGCTCCTCGTCGTTGAGGCTGCGCGCAACCCATGGCATGGGCATAAGGCCTACTTCCAGAGAGTTGCGAGGCTGAAAGCGGCTGCGATCAGGCCCATGGCGATGAGGATGTTCCAGTTGCCCCAGGAGTTCATGACAGGGACCTTGCTACCTGCGATGTAGTAGACGACCAGCCATGCGACTCCCACGAGTCCCACCGTGATGAACAGCGGCGGAACCCACGCACGCTGGCCGGGCATGATCGTACGACGCTGCTTGACTTGACGATCTTCGACGAGATTCTGAGCTCGCTTGAGCTTCCTTTTCTCGTCGGCAGCCTTCCTCGTCTTGGACTCCGGCACGCCGCACCTACCTTCCTGTCCGCACTAGGGTAGTCAATGCCGCGCCGCCGAGCAGCATCGGCGGCACCGACGGACCGTCGCCCGCGAGGAGATCCATGTCCCGCAACCCCGCAGCAGCCGTACGGCGAGCTGTGGTCCGCGCTCTCGTGAAGGCCCGGGACGGACGTCGTACGGCAGCGAGCAGGTTCGTGACAGTTGCCGTGATCGCCCTCGCAGGCTTCCTGATGGCCTCCTCCGCCGTNNTCGAACGAGCAGGGTGGCGCCGTCGTCGACACCTCGGCGGGCGCCGCGGCCGCCGGTCTCACCGCCGTGAAGGGACCGGCTGTGTCGGTGACGCTCACCGATGCGCCCGCGAACGTGAAGCCGGCCGGTGTCGCGGAGGAGCTCCTCATCGTCCATCAGCAGGACATCCAGGCGGTCGTGAACGCGATGTGGCAGGGCGGGGGGGAAGCGATGAGCATCCAGGGACAGCGCGTCACCTCGCGTACGGGCATCAAGTGCGTCGGCAACAGCGTCCTGCTCCACGGCGTCCCGTACGCGCCCCCGTACGTCATCGTCGCGATCGGCAACCAGAAGGGGATCGAGCAGGCGCTCGGGAGCTCCACGTACCTGCAGGCGTACCGCCAGTACACCGACCGGTACGGACTGGGCTACTCCGAGAAGCGCATCACCGAGGTGACCCTCGACGCGTTCACCGGCGCCATCGAGCTCGGCTACGCGAAGCCCGTACCGAAGTAGGGCTCGCCCGTCTCACGGCCCGGGCTGTCGGTTTCTCAAGGGATGTGGTCAAACTTGCACTTCCCACGGCGAATTTGGTGCGGGGAGTGCAGGTTCACCTACAGCCCTTGGGAAACCGGCAAGCGGGCTAGCCCACCCGCGCTACTTCACCGCCATCAGCGGGGCGAGGTCCTTGCCGCGTTCGACGGCCTCCGTGTCGCCGCACTCGGCGAGCCAGGTGGCGAGCATCTGGTAGCCACCCTCGGTGAGGACGGACTCGGGGTGGAACTGTACGGACTCGACGGGGAGCCACTTGTGCCGTACGCCCATGATCACGCCGTCGGCCGTCCAGGCCGTCACGTCGAGGTCGCCCGGCATGGACTCGGGCAGGATCGCGAGGGAGTGGTAGCGGGTGGCGCGCAGCGGTGACGGCAGCCCCGCGAAGACTCCAGTGCCGTTGTGGAAGACCTCCGACGTCTTCCCGTGGCGAAGCTCCGGGGCTCGGTCGACCACGCCCCCGTACGCGACGCCCATGGACTGGAGACCGAGGCAGACGCCGAAGATCGGCAGCTTCCCCCCGTACCGGCGGACGAGGTCGATGCACACGCCGGCCCTCTCGGGCGTTCCCGGACCGGGCGACAGCAGGATCCCGTCGAAGGCCGACACCCAGTCCTCGCCGGAGAACTTCTCGTCGTCGTTGCGCCACACCTCGACCTCGGCACCGAGCTGGCCGAGGTACTGGACGATGTTGTAGACGAACGAGTCGTAGTTGTCGACCACAAGGATCCGCGTCATGGGCTCATTCTCGCGCGCGCGGAAAGCATCCGGTCGCGAGGTCCACGCCTGTACGGACTA
>PMBM01000082.1 GCA_003153855.1 Propionibacteriaceae bacterium | reverse complement strand
GTCCTCAACGCCAAGCAGCACGACCGTGAGGCCGCGATCGTGGCGCAGGCCGGTCGCAAGGGCGCCGTCACCGTCGCCACGAACATGGCCGGCCGAGGCACCGACATCATCCTCGGCGGCAACCCCGAGTTCCTGGCGGACGCGGTCCTGCGCGAGCGGGGCCTCGACCCGGTGGAGAACTCCGAGGACTACGAGGCCGAGTGGCCGCAGACATTCGAGGAGATCAACGCCCAGGTCGCCGACGAGCACGAGGAGGTCGTCGACGCGGGCGGTCTGTACGTGATCGGCTCCGAGCGCCATGAGTCGCGCCGCATCGACAACCAGCTTCGTGGCCGGTCCGGTCGCCAGGGGGATCCGGGTGAGAGCCGCTTCTTCCTGTCGCTGGGCGACGACCTCATGCGGCTGTTCAAGAGCGACATGGTCGACTGGTTCATGCGGGCGCTCAAGGTGCCCGACGACGTGCCGATCGAGGACAAGCGGATCTCGAAGATGATCCAGAGCGCCCAGGAGCAGGTCGAGGCGCAGAACTTCGAGATGCGCAAGAACGTCCTCAAGTACGACGACGTGATGAACCGCCAGCGCCACGCGATCTACGGCGATCGGCGCTCGGTGCTGGAAGGCGCCGACGTCGAGGAGAAGCTGCGGGCGACCGTGACCCGAGTGGTCACCCAGTTCGTCGAGAACGCGACCCAGGGATTCGAGGAGGACTGGGACCTGGAGCAGCTGTGGCTCGACCTCAAGCAGCTCTACCCGGCCTCACTCGACCGTTCGAAGTACGAGCACAACGCGGTCACCACCGAGCAGCTCGTCGCCGATTTCACGGACGACGCGCAGAAGGCGTACGACACCCGCGAGGAGGCGCTCACGCCCGACGTCATGCGTGAGCTCGAGCGGCGGGTGCTGCTCACGGTGCTCGACCGCAAGTGGCGCGAGNNCGCGACCCGCTGGTCGAGTACCAGCGCGAGGGCGGCGTGATGTTCCAGGCGATGATGGACTCCTTCATGGAGGAGGTCGTCGGCTACCTGTTCAACCTCCACGTCGAGGCCGTGCAGCAGCCTGCTCCCGTGCTCGACGACAACGGCGAACCGGTGGACCTCCTGGCAGCGGTCAAGCGCTACCACGACGCGGAGCTGGAGGCCGAGGCCGCAGCCGCGCGCAAGCAGCTGCACATCGGCGCCCAGGGACTCACCGACACGACGCCTAAGAGCCAGAAGAAGGCGCCGAAGGGCAAGGCCGCTCCGCTGAGCGTGGCGGAGCCTGTGGAGTCCGACGACGACGAGCCTTTTGTGTCCGCCGTGGCTCCGACCACCGCGCGCACCCCGTCGCCCCGTACGTCCCGGCCCGGGTCCGCCGGCCGCCGCAACAAGAAGCGCTGACTCTCAGGGTCCGACCACCAAGGCGGTACAGCGCCAGCGGTCTCGGCGCTTGTCCAGCCTGTACGCCGCCGCGGCGTAGCCGCGTCCGCGCCGGAGCCGAAGCGATACCTCGTACGAGCCCCGTACCGTCAGCTGGAGTCGGATCGAGGCCACGGTGGGAGGCGTGCGTCGGTACGTACGGCTGGCCTCGGCGAGCACCTGCAGCGGCGGTTCGTCGAGCCATCGGCTGAGCTGCATCGCGGGGCGCAGCCCGGCCAGCACCTCGGCAATGACGCGTGCGAGGGCAGCCGACATCCGCCGGATCTCCGGGGGCACGTCGGCACCGACCGGTTGGGGCAACGCGGCGTCGTCCGTCTCGAACGGCAGCGTGGGCTGGCCCAGCCAGTTGTGAGCTCCATCGCCGGCGAGGTCGTCCCAGCGCCAGGTGGGAGCGCGTACGCCTACACGCAGGACGCGGCAGCGTGCGAGGTCGGGGGTGAGCAGAGGCGCGGCGTTCATGCGTCCACGCTGCACCTGCGCGAGTCCGCAGCGCCAGCACTTCTTGCTCCACCTGTGGAAAACTCGCCGCCTACGTGGAGAACAGCAGCATCAGCCCGCCCACCGTGTAGATGACCATGACCGTGAGCAGCGGGAGCTGCGCGCGGCGCATCGCCTCGGGACGGAGCAGAGCCACCGCACGGTCGTGGGCGACGATGACGCCCAGGACGTGCCCGCCGACGATGAACAGCAGCTGCGCGACGGCGGTGACCGTGGGGTAGGTGAGTGGGGTGGCCACGATGCCGTTCTCGGCCAGCCCGAGCACGTTCCAGCCTTGCCCGAGAGGATCCGCGAGCTGGATGACCGTGCGCTGGCCCTCGATGACGAGCAGCGTGAGGTAGTGGCCGAGGGCGTATCCCGCAACAATGGGTACGAGCCCGACCGCCAGAGAGTCGCCGGTCGCCAGCAGCGAGCCGCGCACCGAGAGGCCCCAGCGCAGCGCGGCCACGCCCGCCGCGTACAGGCCGGCCACGATCACGACCATCACGCTCAAGCCGACCAGGCCCCACAGCCAGCGGGGGAGATCCGACGCCTGCACGATCTGTACCCACCAGGCCGTGGAGCTGAAGCTGTCGTACGCGGTGGTGCCGAGCAGGGCGCAGGCGAGCGCCGCGGTGCCGGCCGGTGGCTGCCACGAGCCCAGGTTGCGGAGCGGCGAGACGAGGCGCAGCGTGCCGTCCTGCCACTGCCAGGGGGAGAGCCGCGACAGCGTGGACGCGTACGCCTCGAACGGGTCGGCGCTGCCGACCCAGCCGATCCCACGCCACAGTGACCCGACGACCACGATCACGACCCACGCGACGACGAAGCCGCGCAGCACCGGCAGCGTGGCGCGGTCGGGCTGGATCAGCTCGAACCACCCCCAGACGAGGACGAGAAGGGCCGCCGGGTACACGCCGAGCCGGGCCACGAGTGGCGGCTGAAGTGGCGGCCCGAACCAGCGGGCGATCGTCCGGACCGGGTGGACGCCGCGCCACAGCGCCCCGCCGAGGAGTGAGACCGGTACGAGACCGACCCACACGAGGACGAAGACGACCCCGAACACGGGGTTCGTGACGAGGTCCTTCCCGGCGATGAGCGCCATGACGAACCAGGCCCAGAGCGCGAGGACCAGGACGCGAGCGACCACGGTCACCGGGAGCGCGGTGAGGACGCGCGAGAGGCGGGGGAGTGGGCGGCCCCCGAGTGCCCCGAGACGGACCTCCCGCCAGGACCGGGTGAGGAACCAGAACGTCGCGGTGACGATGAGGGCGGCGCCGACCAGCACGTACGGGAACGGCAGCGGCAGGTCCTTGCGGCTGCCGATCCCGTGGGCCGGTACCTGCAGGAGGGTGAGCGTCAGCGCGTCAGCGGACATTCAGCGTCGCGATGGTGGCCTCGACCACGTGCGTCTCGATCTCGAAGCTACCGGTCTGGTCCGCGGTGAACGTGAAGGAGAGCGGCGTCCCCGCGACGACGTCCTTCTCGATCTCGTAGCCGTGGACATGGATGATGTCCGCCGAGTCGGACGTCACGTTGATGGTCACGGTCGACCCCTTGCTCACGTCGTACTTCGCGCCCGAAGGGCTGACCTTGCCCTTGGCGATCGTCACGGCGATCGTCACCGGCCCGCTCGCGGTGGGGGTGGTGGTGGTGGAGCATGCCCCGGCGAGCAGGAGCAGGGCTGCCACGAGGCAGACGAAGGCGCGTCGCATGGGGTACTCCTGGAAGCTGGTGTTTCGGTTATCTTGCCGCATCGCTGCGCCTGCTCGCACCGGCCGCGGGCCCGATGGGTATCGTCGTCCGTGAGTCAGTGAAGGAGAACGATGGCTGAGCCGCTGTCCCAGACCGAGATCTCGTCGTTGTCACGCGGGGTCGGGGGCACGCCGTGGCACCTGACGTTCGTGGACGTTTTCGATCGGCCGTCTCCCGACGCAGTGATGAAGCTCAGCGAGGTCGTGGACCGCGTGTCCGACCGACTGCCCTTCGCCCCGCGGTTCCGGCAGAGGATCCGCGAGACCGTCACCGGGCTCGACTGGGTCGACGACACGGACTTCGACATCCTCCGGCACGTCCGGCAGGTGACGCTGGAGGCGCCGGGGTCCCTCACCCAGGTCACCGACCTCGTGGCCGAAGGGATGACGACGCCCTTCGATCCCGCCCATCCGCAGTGGGACCTCGTCCTCGTGGACGGGTTGCGCGGCGGCCAGGTGGCGCTCGTCTGCCGCAGCCACCCCTCGTACGTGGACGGCGGGGACCACGTCCATCTGCTCCACGAGCTGTACGACGACGAGCCCGTGCCCGAGAGGCCCCGACCGGTCGAGTGGGAGCCCAAGCCCGAGCCGAACACCGGCGACGACCTCGTCTCAGGAGTCATGGGTGGCGTCGCCGACCCGGTCGGAATGCTCGGACGGCTGGGATCTCGTGTCATCCGCAGCGTCGGTCAGAGCGTCACCTGGGTGCAGTCACAGGGGCTGCCCGGGCTCCTCCGCAACGAGCCGGTGGCGCCCCTGACCCGGTACGCGGGTGGCGTCCTCGTCCAGCTCGCCGCCGTGAACCGCGTACGGGACACCTCTGGCTGTACGACGCACGACGTGCTCATGGCGCTGGTCACGGCCGGACTCCGGCAGTGGCAGACCCAGCTCGGCGCCGAGCCGAAGGACGTGGTGGCGCTCGTGCCGCTCGCCGTACGGGAGCGGGGCAAGGTCCCGTCCGCGATCGGGTGCGCCATCGCACCCCAGTACGTGATGCTGCCGGCCCGCAACGCGTCGCCGCAGGGCCGCATCGACCAGATCGCGTCGCTGACGAGGACCCGCATCGACTCCGGTGCGACGATCGGGGCCGAGAGGCTGACGAGGCTGACCGGATTCGCCCCGGCGAGCCTGCACGCCGTCGCCGGTCGTACGGTCACCTCGGGACGTGACCACGACCTGTACGTGGGGAACGCCCCCGGGCCGAGCGGGGCGAGGTACTTCGGTGCCTGGCAGCTGCACTCGAGCTACCCCGTGCTGGGGCTCGCGGACTCCGAGGACATCACTGTCTGCCTCACCTCGTACAACGGACGCGTCGGCATCGGCATCGCCGCGGCTGCCCCCGTCAAGGCGTTCGTGGACGGCATCACCAGTGAGCTCGCTCGTCTCGACGGAGGCCGGCGATGACCGTGGTCATGGTCCCGGTCTCCCACGACCAGCTGGCGGGCCTGCGCGAGAAGCCCCTCGACGGTCCCGTCACCGGCTTCGCGGTGACGGCTGCCCTGTGCGACACGTTCGGACTGACCGACGCGGACGACGAGGAGGCCGACCGTACAGCCCTGCTGCTCGCCGGGCTGAGGTCGCTGATGTCGTACGGCAGGCGGATCGCCGTGGTGGTCGAGGCCTCGCCTGTCGACGACGGCGACCCGCTCGGTGAGGTGACGGTCCCGGGCGTCTCGTGGAAGGACGTCAGCGCATTCTTCGCCGACGCCGGCGAGGCGGCCCCGGCTGCGGCTGCGGCATCGCGTGCTGTGGCCGGTCTGGGGCTGGAGGCGGCCTGGGACACCGACGAGGCGCAAGCGCTGATGGCCGAGCACGACCTCCTCTGGTACGGGCCGGAGGAAGTCGACGCGCTCGTACGGGCGTAGTCACTGGCCTTCTTTGGTCGGCTGAGACACACTTTCGGTCATGCCACGATCCATCTGGAAAGGCGCGATCTCCTTCGGCCTGGTGACCATCCCCATCAAGGTGTACGGAGCCGTGGAGGAGAAGGACCTGAGCTTCCGGCAGGTCCACGCGAAGGACGGCGGCCGGATCCGGCAGAAGCGCGTCTGCGAGAAGTGCGGCGAGGAGGTCGAGTTCGCCGACCTCGCCAAGGGCTACGAGGCCGCCGACGGCCGGATGGCGATCCTCGAGAAGGCCGACTTCGAGAACCTGCCGCTCACCACGACGAAGGCGGTCGAGGTGGTCCAGTTCGTCGACGAGGGCGAGATAGACCCCATCGCGTTCGACAAGCCGTACTACCTCGAGGCCGAGGCCACGGGCCAGAAGCCGTACGTGCTCCTGCGCAACGCGCTCAAGGAGTCCGGCAAGGTGGCCGTGGTCAAGGTCGCGCTCCGGTCGCGGGAGGCGCTGGCCGTCGTGCGGGTCTCGGGCGACGTCATGGTGATGCAGACCATGCTGTGGCCCGACGAGGTGCGCGACGCCTCGTTCGCCGCGCCACCCGCCGACGTCTCCGTGTCGAAGGCCGAGGTCGCCATGGCAGGAATGTTCATCGACCAGATGTCCGGCACCTTCGCGCCGGACGACTTCAAGGACGCGTACCGCGAGGCGCTCGAGACCGTCGTCGCCTCGAAGCTGGACGGGGTCGAGATCCCCGAGTCGGAGCAGTCCACGTCCGGCGAGACCAACGTCGTCGACCTCGTCGCAGCGCTCCGTGCGTCCGTCGAAGCCGCCAAGGCGCGCCGGGCCGAGGAGGAGAAGAAGACCGAGAAGAAGTCCAAGGCTTCGTAGAAAGTCGGGTATTGGACTTGCTCTGTTGATCGATAAAGTGTAACGTTCACTTCATCGATCAACTGGAGGTTGTCATGGGTGAGAAGCTCACCGCGGTGACGATGAAGACCCTGGCTCACAAGCTGGGCGTCTCTGTCACGACNNGCCCTGCGGTCCGGCAAGACGGACGTCTGCGGGTTCCTGTTCCACGGCGGCGTCTCCCATGCGTTCTCGGACCCGTACTCGATCATGCTGCTCGGTGGCCTGAGCGAGGCGGTGGAGGAGTACGGGGCCTCAGTCCTGCTGCTTCGCGCTCCCGCCGCGGAGGAGGCCACCAACCAGATGCTGCAGCGGGCGGCGATCGATGCTCTCGTGGTCGGCTCCATCGGAGACCAGGAGTCGGGTCTCGAACAGCTGCGCCAGCGCGGCGTGCGCATCGTCAGCACGGAGCCGTCGCACGACGGCGACTGGGTGACGATCAACGACGCGAAGGCCGGCCGTCTCGTGGGCAAGCACCTGGCGCGGCTCGGACACCGCCACGTGGTGGTCATCGCCTCCGGCGCAGGAAAGGGCCGGGTCGAGACGTTCGACTACTCGCCCGACGGCATGGACGACCAGCTGTTCGCCGGGACCTACGAGACCGAGCGGATCCGGGGCCTGTGGGAGAAGATGCCGGACGCACGGATCACGGTCGCGTTCGCGGGGTGCTGCGTACGAGACTCCGGCCGGACGGCAGCCGCCCACGTGCTCGACGTCCAGGACCGCCCGACGGCGATCGTCGCGCTGAGCGACGTGCTGGCCCTCGGTGCCTGGGACGCTGCGCGGGAGCGGGGCCTCACGCCGGGTCGTGACATCTCGATCTCGGGCTTCGACGACATCCCTGACGCCAGGTTCCTCGGCATCACGACCGTCCACCAACCCATCACGGAGAAGGGCCGCATGATCGGCCGCCTCGCGATGGACCCCGACTACCCCCAACGGCAGATCACCCTGCCGATCGAGCTGATCGTCCGGTCCAGCACCGGACCAGCCCCCAAGAACTGACGATGGAAGGAAGAAGGAAGAGATGACAATCCAGCTGACACAACAGATCCTCATGGCGGAGCGCGACGTGCGCCCGGTGTTCATTCAGGAAGGCGGCCGGTTCACGCCCACGGCTCGCACGAGCCGGGAGTGGGGCGCGCGTCTCCTCCGCGCCACCGCGCACCAGGGCCTGCGTCTCGCAGACCGCCTCGACCAGGGTTACGGCCTCGCCGCCTGATCCAGCAGGCCGTACGAACGGCTCGCGCCCGGCACGTCATGTGCCGGGCGCGAGCCGTTTCGCTGCGCGTGCCGCCTCAGAAGTCCAGGTAGTCGACTTCGGTGACGATCGTGCCATTGGTGGCGATGGCAACCTTGGCTCCGGCAACGAGCTTGTCGGCACCCGTCACCGTGGCGCTGTTGGGGACGACATAGGTCGTGGTCGCCGTGTCGTCGTTCCGGATGACGTACTGGTCCACGGCGCAGTCCTGGTAGCGGTCGATCGTGATCCGCATGCCTGTCGAGTCCTTGCTGACGCTGCGCACGAAGCCCCGATCGCCCGTCCACAGAGTCGCTGTCCCGGCGGGCAGCGTCGAGGAGGCGGCGACGCTCGCCATCACAGACGACACGGTGACGCCGGCGTACGTGGTGGTCGCGAAGTCCGTGTTCATTGCCCAGTTCGTTGCGGTCGGCACGAGGTACTGCTCGCCGTGGAGCGTGTAGTTCGGGCACACCTGGGTCCACTGGCTGTGCGTCGACTCCCTACCGCCGAACGATCGGGTGTCAGCGACGTCGATGGTGTCCACGACCCCCGCTGTCTGACTCCCGGCCATGTCGCAGACGGTGAGTTCGTGTCCCACTCCCTCGAGCCCGTTGGGATCGAACGCGAGCACCTGTCCGAGGTCGATCAGCGAGATCACGCACTGGTCCTTGATGTGAGTGGTCAGCGGCGGTACGGGGGTGGCGGTTGACGCCGGGGTGAGGCACCACCATTTCCTGTTCGAATCCGTCCCCGCTGCGTCGACCGAGAGGGTCCAGCCAGTTGGAACCGCGATCCGAGCACCACCGGACAGCACCGCAGTGCTCGTGGATGCTGACGAAGGCTTGGCGCTCGTGGGCGTGGCCGATGGCGAACCGGAGGTGGACGGCGTCGGGCTGTTCGTGGAGGGGACCGCGCTGCTGGGGCTGGCGACCGGTGGCGTCTGGGAACGGGTGATCCAGCTGATGCTGGCCCAGGAGACTCCCACGGCCAGGATGATCACGGCTGCCGCGAAGAGCCAGGGACGAGCCTTGGAGGGCTCGTCCTGCTCCGTCGGCACGAACCTGGGTGCGGGCCGCTCCGGCCCGGTCTCGTGGTCGACGAGGTCGTTGAGCTGTTCGGACAGAAGCGTGTCGAAGTCGTTCATCGCGAACCTCCCATGGTGACGCGCAGGGCGGCGACGCCTCTGCTGGACGCGGAGCGGACGCCGCCCAGGGAGAGCCCTGTGGCGTCGGCGATCTCGGCGTCGGACAACTGGCTGATGAAGCGGAGGACGAGTATCTCGCGCTGCGTGGCGGGGAGCTGGTCGAGTGCGGCGCGGAGCTGGTCGCGTTCGCCCTGCCTGGCGAGCCGTTCGTCGGCCCCGGGTGCCGGTGGGTCCTGCAGCGCGTGGAGGTGCTTGCGCTGGGTGCTCAGGCGCCGCTGGGCGCTGCGTACCGCGTTGACGACGCTGACCCGCAGGTAGCCGACCGGGGAGCCGGGCTGGAGGCTGGGCCACTTCTTGTACAGGCCGGTGAACGCCTCCTGGACGGCGTCTTCGGCAGCTGCCGTGTCGCCGAGCAGCGCCGTGGCCAGCCGTACCATCGGCCACCAGTGAGACGAGTAGCAGTCCTCGAACGAGTCCAACGGGTCAGCAACTGGGCTTGTGCCGGTCCTCGCCTGCGCCATCGTCGATGCCCTTCCACGTTCCCCGTGCCTGCACTACCAACACGCCGACCGAGCCGTCCTGTTGCAACGAGCTCGGCTCAGTCTTCAGCAGTCGTACGGGACAACGACGGGCGGGGCCTACAGCGGCCGGACCGAGTAGCCGGTGACCGCGGATCCGTTCGTCACGATGAACGCTCGGTCTCCTACCTTGGGTGCGGCGATCTGCTTGCCAGCGGCATCCACGAGCAAGGCGGGGATCGTGTACTCATACGTGGTCGACGAGTTGTTGATCTCACCGGCCGTCGAGTATGCGCTGGCATAGACGCGGTCCAGGGTGACGATGTAGGCGGACACACTGGCGTGCACCGACCTCACGTAGCCAAGGTCTTGCAGGCGCAGGGGCAGTGTCTGTACCGGCAGCGTGGAGTGCTGGGCGACCCACGCCATGACGGCCGACACGTAGCTGTCGGCATGTTCCGAGAACAGGATCCATGCCGGGGCGTATGCGACCTCGTACATCTCGGCCTGAACGACCTGAGTGGCTGTGCACGTATGGGTCCACTTCCGGTACTCGGCGCTGCGCCCGCCGAAGGAGCGAACATCCGCGACGTCGAGGGTGTGCGTCGCCTGGCCCTGCCTCACGTCCACAGAGCAGTACGAAGGGTTGCTGGACCATCCACCCTCGACGTCGACATCGAGGGGGTTGCCGGTCGCCTGTCCGGCGGAGGTGAGCGAGATGGTGCACGAGCCCTTCGCCGTCACGGGGTCGATGCACCAGACCGTGCTGCCGGGAATGGGCCCGCTGCCGCCGCTGTACGTCTGCGGGGTGACCGTCCATCCGGCAGGGAGGGACAGGGTCATGCCGCCCACGACCGTCGTGGAAGCGCCCGCAACGGAGCTCGTGGTTTGCGCCGAGGCCGAGGTGCTCGGGGCAGTCGAGACGGCGGTCGCCGTCGTCCCCGCGCTCGGGGTCGGCGGCCCGGCGACCTGCGGGCCGGGAAGGTGGATGACCTGGGAGAGCCCGGCCCACGTCAGGGCGGCGACCACGACGACCACGGCTGCGACGAGGAACACTCGCGTCCGCGACCGACGGTCGGGGGCCTCATCCTCCAGGACGGGGACGAACGGGGGCGCGCTGTCGGGGGCGCCTGCCTCATGGTCGACCAGGGCGGCGAAGCGTGCGGCGAGCCTGGTCTCGAAGTCGTTCATCGAAGTTCTCCCATCGAGGAGCGCAGCGCGGCGATCCCTCTGCTGGACGCGGACCGGACGCCGCCGAGCGACAGGCCTGTCGCCTGGGCGATCTCGGCGTCGGGCAGCTCGCTGACGAAGCGGAGCGCGAGGACCTCACGTTGCCGCAGGGGGAGCAGGTTGAGGGCCTGGCGGAGGGCGTCACGGTCGAACTGCTGGATCAGGCCTTCGTCGGCGCCCGCTGCCGGGCGGTCCTCGACGAGCCGAAGGTGCTTGCGCTGGGTCGTCTGGCGTCGCTGAGTTGTACGTGTCGCATTCACCACGCAGACCCGCAGGTAGCCGATGCGTGTCACCTCGGCCAGCGTGGACCACCTGCGGTACACCGCGGTGAAGGCCTCCTGGACCGCGTCCTCGGCTGCGGCGCGATCACCCAGCAAGCCGGTCGCCAGCCGGACCATCGGCCACCAGTACCGCTCGTAGCAGACCTCGAAGTCCGACGAGCCGACCGGCTGAGGACCGGTCCGCGCTTGTGTGATCACTGTGTCGCCCTCCGCTTGGCGTGCCCGACACTACGAATACGCACCAGAGAGGCCGTTGTTGCAGGGTGACGCGCGAGAATCAGCCTCTTCGGTCAGGACTTCTCGGCCAGCCAGTCGTTGCCGACGCGCTGCTGGAGACCGATGCCGTCGAGGACGGCGGGAGCTGCCGACTGCTCGAGCTTCTTGCCGACGAAGGGGATGTTGACTTTCAGGTCACCGGAGTAGTCGACCCGGGTGCCCTTGCCGGCGGCCGTCAGCCTCGCCGTGCCCAGCATCTCCACGGGGAGTCCCGGGACCGTGAGGGTGAACGCGGCCGTACGGGAGCCGTCCGCCGCGGCCTCGGACCACGCGAGGTCCTCGACGATCGTGATCGTGCTGCCGGTGAACTTCGTGATGGACGACGGGGCCGGCAGCGTTCGGGAGACCGTGGTGTGAGCGCCGTTCACCGTCACGGAGTGCTTCTCCGCCTCGGAGGCCACGCAGACCTTCTCGAGGAACGCGCGGTCGGTGAGCATCGCGGCGACGTGGGAAGGCTGGGCGGCGAAATCCTGCTGGGCGGTGAGCTGCATGCCGTCCATTGTGGCGGACCGGATGCGGTTATCGTGGCAGACGGGCGGCAGTGGCGCCGTCCAGCGGAGGTTTGCTGATGTCTCATGCGGTGACGACCGACGAGTCCATGATCGCCCAGGTCGTCGATGCCCTCGATCCGGCAACGGTGTCGCGTGCGGGGGAGCCGGGTGAGATCGTCGCGCGCTACCTCGAGCACCAGCACGGCGACGACCTCGACGACATCGGTGCCGGGAACCTCGCAGGGATCATCAGCGCCCACGTGAGGCTCGCGCAGAGTCGATCGCTCGGGTCGGACAGCGTCGTCGTCGACACGCCGGACGCGTCGGACCACTGGCAGCTGGCCGGGTCGACGTTGCTGCAGATCGTCACGGACGACCGGGCGTTCCTCGTCGACTCGGTGACGATGGAGATCACCCGCCAGGACTGGACGATCCGGCACGTGTTCCACCCTCAGCTCCCGGTGACCCGGAGCGCCGGCGGCGAGCTCGTGCCCGACGGCAGCGGAACGACGGTCGCCGAGTCCTGGATGACGTTCGTCGTGTACCCGCCGCTCGGCGTCGCCGCCGACGAGGTCGCGGACAAACTCGTCGCGGGCGTGCGTGAGGTGCTGGCCGAGGTACGGCTGGTGACCGACGACTGGACCGCCATGCGACACGAGCTGTCGGACGCGGTCGACCTGCTGGCCATGGCGCCCTACGACGCGCTTGCCGACGAGCGAGATGCGGCCCGGGACCTGCTCCGCTGGTTGCGGGACGACAACTTCACGTTGCTCGGCTACCAGGAGTACGCCTACGACGGCATCCGCTACGCACCCGTACGGGCCACTGGTCTCGGCGTGCTGCGCAACCAGACGGACCCGTTCGACGCGCTCCCGACGGCTGATGAACGGGGAGTTCTGGTCTTCACGAAGGACTCCGTACGCGCTCGGGTGCACCGACCCGTCTACCGCGACTACGTCGGCGTACGCGTCCTCGACGACTCGGGAGCGATCACGGGCGAGCGCCGCTTCGTCGGCGTCCTGTCGTCGCCCGCGTACACGGAACCGGTCACGCGCATCCCGATCCTCGTGCCCAAGGCTGTCGAGATCCTCCACCGTTCCGGCTACAGCTCCGAGAGCCACGGCTACAAGGCGCTCCTGGCGACGCTGAACACGTACCCGCGAGATGCGCTCCTTCATGCGAGCGCGGACGAGCTGTACCCGATCGTCGAACGGATCGCCACCCTCGGCGAGCGNNACCTCCTCAGCGAGCGGTTCGGCGGGATCGCGGTCGAGCACTCGGCGCTGGTGACCGAGTCGGTCATGACGAGGCTCGACGTCGTGGTGCGGCTCGCCGACGGGGCTCCTGCCGACGTCGACCTCGGGGCTCTGGAGGACGAGCTCACCGAGGCGACCCGTACGTGGGAGGAGCGTTTCATCGACCACGTGTACGAGTGGCCGAGCGAGCGGCGCGGCGTCGAGTTCCCCGACTCGTACAAGGAGGTGTCCACCCCGCAGCAGGGCGTCGAGGACCTCGAGATGCTCAACCGCCTCACGGGAGGCGACGAGATGCGGGCCGCGATCCTCGACACCGGCCCGGAGGATGCCGCGGACATGAGGCTGCGGCTCTACCGACGGTCGCGCATCGCGCTCCCCGACGTGCTGCCGCACCTGGACCAGCTCGGGGTATCCGTCATCGACGAGTGGCCCTTCGAGCTGCGCCTGCGCGGAGAACCCGTGTGGCTGTACGAGTTCGGGCTGCGGAGTGACGCCCGTACATGGAACCCGGCCGACCGCGGGAGGTTCATCGACGCGTTCCAGGCGTCGGTCACGGGCGCGCTCGAGGTCGGGCCCATGAACGCGCTCGTCACCGCCGCCGGCCTCACGTGGGGCGAGGTCGGGCGTCTGCGCGCCATGGAGCGCTACCTCAAGCAAGGCGCCATGACGTACTCGTACAGCTACATCGCCAACGCGCTGCTGGCACACCCGGCTCTCGCCGCGCAGCTCGTGACCGCGTTCCGCGTCGCCCACGACCCGGACCAGCCGGGAACGACGGAGGAGCACCGGGAGGCGGCGGAGGCGGTTCTCGCGTCGGTCGAGTCCGAGCTCGACCAGGTGGCCAACCTCGACCAGGACCGGATCATCCGCGCCTTCGTCGCTCTGCAGCGCGCGATCGTACGGACCAACGCGTTCACCGACCTCGGCGACGGGGCACTGGCGATCAAGCTGCTGCCGCGCCAGCTGACGCTGCTGCCCGAGCCGCGCCCCGCGTACGAGATCTGGGTGTACTCGCCGCGCGTCGAAGGTGTGCACCTGCGGTTCGGCCGCGTCGCACGAGGCGGGCTGCGCTGGTCGGACCGCGCCGAGGACTTCCGCACCGAGGTGCTGGGCCTCGTCAAGGCGCAGATGGTGAAGAACACCGTCATCGTGCCCGTCGGCGCGAAGGGCGGCTTCGTCGCGCGCCGGCTGCCAGACCCCGCGGTCGACCGGGCGGCATGGATGGCCGAGGGCCAGCACGCGTACCGCATGTTCGTCACCGCGCTGCTCTCGGTGACGGACACGATCGTGCAGGGGACCGTGGTCGGACCCGAGCGCATCGTGCGCCACGACGACGACGACCCGTACCTCGTCGTCGCGGCGGACAAGGGAACGGCGACGTTCTCCGACCTCGCGAACGAGATCTCGATCGCGCGCGGCTACTGGCTGGGCGACGCGTTCGCGTCCGGCGGCACCAACGGCTACGACCACAAGGCGATGGGCATCACGGCCCGCGGCGCCTGGGAGTCGGTGAAGCGGCACTTCCTCGAGATGGGCGTCGACGTCCAGGCGGAGGACGTCACGTGCGTCGGCATCGGCGACATGTCTGGCGACGTGTTCGGCAACGGAATGCTCCTCAGCCGCCACCTCCAGCTGGTCGCGGCCTTCGACCACCGCCACGTGTTCGTCGACCCTGATCCGGATCCGGAGGCGAGCTTCACGGAGCGGGAGCGGTTGTTCGGGCTCGCACGGTCGTCGTGGGCCGACTACGACGCCGGCCTGATCTCGACGGGCGGCGGTGTGTACTCCCGCACGCTCAAGTCGATCCCCGTCACGTCGCAGGCTCGTGCGGCTCTGGGACTGCCCGACGGGGTCGCGTCGCTGTCGCCCGCCGAGTACATCCACGCGATCCTGCAGGCGCCGGTCGACCTCCTGTGGAACGGCGGCATCGGTACGTACGTGAAGGCGTCGTCCGAGTCGCAGTCCGACGCAGGAGACCGTACGAACGATGCGGTACGGATCGACGCCACGCAGGTACGCGCTCGCTGCGCCGGTGAGGGCGGCAACCTCGGCTGGACCCAGGCGGCGCGGGTCGAGTACTCGCGGGGTGGTGGCCGGATCAACACCGACTTCATCGACAACTCGGCAGGCGTCGACACGAGCGACCACGAGGTCAACATCAAGATCCTGCTCGCCGACGCCGAGACCCGCGGCCGGCTCGCCGACGCCGAGCGCAACGCCCTGCTGCCGGAGATGACCGACGATGTCGCGTCGCTGGTCCTCGCCCACAACGTCGACCAGAACCTGGCGCTCGCGATGGCCCGGTACCAGGCGGCGCGGTTCACCGCGATCCACGAGGACTGGATGCGGGTGCTGTCCGACGACGGGTACCTCGACCGGCACCTCGAGACGATGCCGACGACCTCGGAGATGACGCGGCGGATCGCGGCGGGGGAGGGACTGTGCAGCCCGGAGCTGGCGACGCTGCTGGCGTGGACGAAGATCCGGCTGGCCGACATCGTCGTCGCGAGCGACCTCCCCGACGACCCGTACCTCGCCGACCGTCTCGTCCAGTACTTCCCCAAGCTGCTGCGGGAGCGCTTCGGCGACCTGATGACCCACCATCCGCTGCGTCGGGAGATCATCACGACGGTCGCGGTCAACCGGTTCGTGAACAGCCAGGGCATCTCCTCGTACCACCGGCTCTCCTCGGACACCGGTGCGAGCGCGGCCGACATCATCCGGGCGCAGCTCACGGCACGCTCGATCTTCCGCGTCGGTGCGCTGGAGGTGGGGATACGTCGCCAGTCGCTGGACGCCGTCACGGCCGTGGAGCTCATGGTCGCGATGCGGCACCTCGTCGAGAGGGGGACCCGCTGGGTGCTGCAGACGCTCGGCACGCCGATCGACGTCGCGAGGGCCGTCGAGACGTTCGCCGGCCCGAGCCGTGTGGTGCTCGACAACATCGAGCACGTCGCGACGCCCTCCGTTGTCGAGTCGTGGACCTGGCGCCGCGACGGGCTGGTGGAGCAGGGGCTCTCGCCGGACCTCGCGCGGCTCCTCGCCGCNNTGGTCTCTGATGGCCCAGGCGGCGATCGTGGACGAGCTGCTCGCAGTCCAGGCCGCACTGGGCGCAGACGCCGTCGCCGGGGCGTTCGACGGTGCGCGTCCCGACCTCGACAGGGTCGCTCCGCTGCTCTCTGACCTGGCCCTGGAGGGGGCCGATCTGGGGCGGCTCTCGGTCGCGGTGAGGCTTCTGCGGTCTCTGGTGAAGGGGTGACGTACGCGAGCGCGCAGTCTCTTGGTTGAATATGGCCATGCGCATCGACATGCACGTCCACTCGAATGTCTCCGACGGCACTGACAGCCCCACTCGGCTCGTGTTCGCGGCCCAAGAGGCGGGCCTGGACGTCATCGGTCTGTGCGACCACGACACGTTCGACGGGATCACCGAGGCCCGCGAGGCCGGGCGTCGGATCGGGCTCCAGGTCCTGCCGGGCGTGGAGATGTCGACGCGGTACAAGGACCGTCCCGTGCATCTGCTCGGCTACGGCTGCGACCCCTGGAACCGGCCGCTGCTCGCCGAGCTGACGAAGCTCCGTGCGAGCCGCGTGAACCGCCTCCAGGCCTTCCTCGACAAGCTCGCGGAGCTGGGGCTGCCGCTGACCGAGGAGGACGTGGCGGAGTCCCGCGGTCTGTCTCCGTCCCTCGGCCGGCCGCACATCGCCGACGCCATGGTCGCCAAGGGGTACGTGGCGAACCGTGACGAGGCGTTCGCCAAGTACCTGGGCGACGGCAAGCCGGGCTACGTCGAGCGCTACGCGACGCCGATCGAAGAGGCGATCCGCCTCATCCGTGGCGCGAAGGGTCTCGCGGTGATCGCGCATCCGTGGGGCCCGGGCGCCAAGGACGTACTCACCGGCGACGCGCTCGCCGAGCTCGCGAAGGCCGGCCTCGAGGGCATCGAGGTCGACCACACAGACCACGACTCGCGCAGCCGGGAGATGCTCACCCAGCTCGGAGCGCGTACGGGCCTCATCCGTACAGGCTCCAGCGACTACCACGGCACCGGGAAGCTCAACAACCCGCTGGGCATCAACGTGACGCGGCCGACCGCGTACCAGGAGATCGTCAACCGGATCGCCGCGAGGGGTGGCGTGGGTCCTGCCTGAGCGGCAGCCCTCACAGGGGTTCTGTTATTGTCCAGGGCATGCAACAGGTGTGGTGGTGGCTGCCGTCCCGACGGCGCTGACCAACCTGCCCTGACATCTCAGCGACCGTCCGTTGACGGTCGCTTTTTGTCTGCCGTCGCGGGGAAGAGGAACCATCATGAGTGAGCCAGCAGCAGACGCCGGCGACGAGCTCGCGCAGAGCACGTCGGACGCGTCGTTGGCGCGATCCGTACAGCGCAGCCGCGAGATCCGCGCCCAGATCGAGAAGGACCCGTCGGGCTTCCGCGTCATGACCGGCGACCGCCCGACCGGCAACCTCCACATCGGGCATCTGCTCGGTTCGCTGCAGAACCGGCTCGAGGTGCAGCAGCTCGGCGTCGAGACGTTCATCCTCATCGCGGACTACCAGGTGATCACCGACCGTGACGGGGTCGGGCCGATCCGCGAGCGCGTGTACTCGATGATGGCCGACTACCTGGCGCTCGGTCTGGACCCCGTGAAGACGACGATCTTCACGCACTCGTCGGTGCCGGCGCTCAACCAGCTCATGCTGCCGTTCCTGTCGCTGGTCACCGATGCCGAGCTGCGCCGGAACCCGACGGTGAAGGCGGAGCTCGACGACACGGGCGACCGTCCGATGTCGGGGCTGCTGCTCACGTACCCCGTGCACCAGGCAGCCGACATCCTGTTCTGCAAGGCCAACCTCGTACCGGTCGGCAAGGACCAGCTGCCCCACCTCGAGCAGGCACGCGTCATCGCGCGGAGGTTCGACGAGCGGTACGGACGGGCGGACCCGGCGACGCCCGTGTTCCGGGCGCCTGACGCGCTGCTCTCGGAAGGCGGTGCGGTCATCCTCGGGATGGACGGCGCCAAGATGAGCAAGTCCCGCGGGAACGTCATCGAGCTGGGCATGACGGCGGACGAGACCGCGAAGGTCATCAAGAAGGCGGTCACCGACTCGGACCGCCACATCACGTACGACCCGGCGAACCGTCCCGAGGTCTCGAACCTCGTCAGCCTCGCGGCGCTGTTCCTCAAGCGGAACCCGGTCGACGTGGCTGATGAGCTGGGCGACGCGGGCGGCGGCGGTCTCAAGAAGCTCGTGACGGAGGCGGTCAACGAGGGCCTCGC
>PMBM01000003.1 GCA_003153855.1 Propionibacteriaceae bacterium | reverse complement strand
GATCGACTTCCCGTCGGGCAGGTGGAGCCGGGTCTCGGTGGTGCTCCCGGAGGCCGTCACCTCAGCAATTGACGCCTCGTAGACCACGGCACCCGCCTTCAGGACCCGAAGCGTCTCGTCGTCCACCTCGATGCTCACGTCATCTCCTGCCGCGAGCGCGTCAACGTCGGAGGCCAGCACGCGCCAGTCGCCGCTGTAGCGGAGCACCGAAGCCGCGAACTCGTAGTGACAGAACCGGCACACGAGCGCCGCCGACTTCACTTCCTCGGCGCACTGCGGACAGACCTTGGTCCCGGGCTGGCGCCCCGCCACCGGGACCACGGCTCGCGTCCGGGGCGACTGGGTGGGCTTCTGCGGTGCTGGCGCGAGCCCGACGGCGATCAGGGCGAGCGGCCCGATCAGCGCACCCAGCACGAACCACGAGCAGCCGTCTCGGTTCTTCGTGCTTGCCAGCCAAGCCGTGAGCCCGCCGAAGATCACGACATAGGCGGCCCCGAACACGAGGAGGCTGGTCTGGCTCATCGAGCGCACCTCAGAATCGCTGCTACGAGTCGTTCGGCCCGACCAAAACGGGCGCGGCTGGGACGCGACTGCTCACGGGCGGGCCAGAGGCCGGATGGGGAGCCCGGCCATGGCGGATGAACCACCAATGGTCGGCCCATC
Organism: Propionibacteriaceae bacterium; assembly: GCA_003153855.1. Lineage (GTDB taxonomy): Bacteria > Actinomycetota > Actinomycetes > Propionibacteriales > Propionibacteriaceae > Fen-668. The sequence continues at coordinate 3,654 of PMBM01000003.1, read as the reverse complement.
TTGGAGAAGGTCTGCTCGGCCGTGGGTCTCATCGAGCGTCGAACGCCGCGCCGCAGGCCCGGGCGAACGACCCCGAGTCTGCGGTCTGCCAGTCGGTGATTAGGGATGAGTCGCCGCTGAGCACCTTCTCGATATCGTCGATGGAAACCCCCGTCGACCGAAGTCCCCCCACGGTGAACACCGCGTTGCCGATCCTCACGGGAAGCGCGTCCGGCGGATAGACCCCGAGTTGCCGACCTGCCGCGACGACCGCGTCACCGTTGCCTGCGCACCAGATCGAGGCGGCATCCGAGACGCTCGACTGCTTCATGACGAGGAAGGCTCCCACTGCGACAACCAGAACCGCGAGGAGGAGGACGACGAGCGGCGTCTTGCTGCGTTGTCGTGCGATTGCCGTCGCCGCCGCAGGGGCAACACTGTTCGGCGAGAGCGCGGTTCTGACCGGGCCGGACCCGGAGGCGAGTGGGTCGAACTCGTAGCCGCAGAAGCGGCAGATGCGGGCGGCGGCCTTGACCTCCTCGGCGCACTGCGGACATACCTTGGTTCCGGCATCGCTGGTCGGAAGGTCCACGGGCTGGGTTCCTCTGGTCAGCAGGACGACGTCTGAAGGGCGCTCAGGGCCCGAGCGAGTGTTCTCGCCGACGCGCCGACGTCCTCGCTCGGCGCCGTGCCGACGGCGCCGTCCTTGGCCCACGTGAGCATGGCGTCTACTCCCATGGACATCTCGATCATGCCCAGCGAGTAGAGGTTCCAAGCGTCCTGCGTGCAGGGCGAGGCGGTGTAGACGTTGGTCATCGTGACCTGCGTGTCGGCGAGCGACTTCATCGCCTTCATGATCTTGAGGACGTCAGCCAGCGTCGCTGCGGAGTCCATCTCGCCGGACAACGAGATCATCTTCGCCACGCCATCCTTCACGATGCCGTCGATCTTCAGGTCATCCGTGGTCATGGTCGGGGCGGGGGTCGGGGTTGGCTCCGGGGTTGGAGTAGGAGTCGGAGTCGGTGTCGGCGATGGGCTCGGCTCCGGGGTGGCCGTCGAGGATGGCGTGGCGACCGGACTCGGGCTGCTCGTGGCCGTCCCACAGCCAGCCAGCACGACGGCAAGGAGCGCGGCGACGAACGTCGTGCGTCGACGCATGTGGTTCCTCCCTCCAACGAGACGAGCACCTTGGGCATGAGCACTCTGTCGGGACGCTGCGTGAGCGTACCCGCTTCTTCCCCTCAGAGTCCACTCATAGTGCATGGTGCCGGGGTCGTCTCCTCTCGTAGCGTCGAGAGGTGCCGCTCGACCCTTCCCCCGACGTTCTCGTCGCCCTCGGGCATGCAGTCAGGGCGCTCCGGCTGGAGCGCGGGTTCTCGCAGGAACGNNAACGTGGGGATGGTCAACGTCGACCGGCTCGCCCGGGCGCTCTCGGTCGACCTGCCGACCCTCATGGCCGGTGTGGAGGCACAGCGCAGCCGCTAGGTCTCGCGCACCGCCACGTTCGCCACGACAGCGCCTACGGCGGTCGACGTGCCCTCCAAGGCGCGAGGCGGCCCACAGGTGCCACGGCACCGAAACCATCGCCACGGTCGCGCTACGCTGGCCCTGTGCCGACCATCGACAATTGTCTCGGCTGTCCGTACCGCTATGGCGCGGCCATCGGCCCACGCGGCAACCCCGCGAGCCGCATCGTCCTCGTCGGCGAAGCCCCCGGCGCGACCGAGATCGTCGAGGGCGAGCCGTTCCGGGGGCGAGCAGGTGATGTCCTCTGGAGGGCCGTCGACGAGGCGCGACTCCTCGAAGGGGACCTCTTCATCACGAACTCGGTCGCCTGCCGTCCGCCCCATGGTCGGCCTTCGGTTCGGGCCATCGTCGCCTGTCATGGGCGTCTGGTCCGCGACATCGAAGCCCACCCCCGCGCCGTCATCGTGGCGCTCGGTCTGACGGCCGTCAGGGCCGTGACGGGCGGCCGGAGGTTCCGGATGTCGGACTTCCACGGCGTGACCCTCGCGTCCGTCTGGGGTCCGGTCGTGCCGACGTTCCACCCGGCCCGCGTCCTCCGTCGCCCAGCGCAGTACCCGCTCCTTGTTGAGGATCTCAGGCACGCCCGGCGGCTCACCTACGGCCCGGGAGTCTGAGGCGGTTGAGATGCGTCGGCCGTCGCGTTCGTGAGCAGGTGCTCCATGGAGGTACAGGTCATGACTGACGAGACACAGTCGGTGTGGAAGTGCCCGAAGGACGCGACCGTCATGCAGCCGCTCGGGCGGCGTTCCGGGACGTGGCGCTGTCCAACATGTCAGGGCATCTTCATCGACACCGGGGCGATGCGGCAGAGGCGACGCCCGTGGTGGGCCCCGGTCGTTACGAGCGTGCTCGTGAGCCTGTTGGCGAGGGCGGTGGTCCGGCGGCTCCGGAAGCGCCCGGCCAAGCACTCATCCTCCTAGGGGTCGTGCTGGATGCAACCCCCGCGACCGTGATCGAGTACCGGGCCGAGGTCCCCGAACCGGCCGCGTTCGTCCGCCTGTTCTCGACCACGGGCTGGGACCCGCAGGGTCACCTCACCGTCGAGTCGGCCGCCGAGGCGCTCGCGCCCACGTGGTATGCCGTGTCGGCCTATGCGGGTGACCGTCTCGTGGGGATCGGGCGGATCATCGGCGACGGCGTCCTGCACGCTCTGCTCGTCGACGTGATCGTCGATCCTGCCTATCGTCACGCGGGCGTCGGGAGCGTCATCGTCGAGCGCCTCGTGGCCGAGTGTCGGCGGCATCGCATCGTCGATGTCCAACTGTTCTGCGCCTACGGTGTGCGGCCCTTCTACGAGCGCTTGGGCTTCGCCGCCCGGCCCGACGACGCGCCCGGGATGGAACTGGTAGCCGGTGATCGCCAACCCGTCTGAGGGTCTGCCCGTGGCTGTCCGTGTTCCAGGTAGACCGTCAGTCGCAGGGCTTGGACGGGTCCGGGCTGAACATCGGTCCTAGGAGCGGCGGGCCTGACCAGAGGTCGAGCCGACCGCACGCGAGGTCCTCGCGGACGGCCACCCCGGAGTTTGCCGAGATGGAGTCCTCCGCACTGACGGTCAGAGTGGCGAGCACCCTGCCGCTCGACGACCGGGCCTCGACGATCCACGGCCGCGCAGGCAGGGTGGCCGGGATCGGGTCCTTGGTCGTGCCCGGCGGCACCGTCCCAACAAGGGCACCGTTGATCGTGACAGCGACGGGGATGGTCGTGCCGTTGGCGAGGGTGACCATGGGCAGAAGCGGCGGGGTCGGCGAGGACGGCCCGGGCGTCGCGGTCGGGTTGCTCGACGGCATGTCGGTCGGTTGTGGAGTCGGCGCGACACCACAGGCGGCCACGACGACGGCGATGACGGGCAGGAGCAGCAACCGGACGTTCATGGTCGTCCCACAGTCATCGACCCTATCGGAGCGCCGATAGGGGGACGCCGATGAGCACCGCGTGCCCGTTGGCGTCGCGGCCCGTCCAGACGGCCCAGCCAGCCTCGATGCCTATCGCTGCGCCATCACCGACAGACCGCAACCCGGATGCAGCGGACCAGACCCCGACCCATGAAGGGACCGCCGTCGCCGTGTCGCCGCTCAGCGTCGTCCCGTTGCAGGCGAGGAGGACGAGGCCGCCATCGGCACCAACGGCCTCGCACTGGCGGTTGGCGTG
>PMBM01000025.1 GCA_003153855.1 Propionibacteriaceae bacterium | reverse complement strand
CCGTAGTAGTCCTTCAACAGGACCCCTTGGGACGGCAACGTCTTCCACAGGTAGCTGTTCTGGTTCAGCCCCGTGAAGGTCGCGTCGTACGACTTGTTCTCGAGGATGATCAGCCACACGTGCTTGACCTGGCCCGGAAGCAGCCCGGTGCTCGTGATCGTCTGCTGGCCGTAACCACCTCCCGATGCGTACGCGGGAGTGGCGGCGCTCAGTCCTGTGAGCGCCAGCCCTGCGGCCGTGACGGCAGCCAACATGGGAGTTCTCATGGTTCGCATGACCCGTGTCTACGCCTCGGACACAGGTTCTTGACAGCGTGTTCGCCCTGAACGGGAGATGAACAATCACCTGCCCGGGTCCCGCGAGGGTTGGTGAACCCCACCATCCGCGACTTCCTGCCGCTGCTGGTGGAACGAAGGGTCACCCGCGAGCTCGAGTCCGGCCCCCCGGCGACCCAGGCCTAGTCCGCGCCGGAGTCAGTCCCTGAAGGTCTCCTCGCCGGTTGCTCGACCCGTGCATCAGGGTCACCCCGCCTCACTCTCAGCCAGTTGAGGACGGAGCTGGACATCGCCGATGTCGCCCAACGCACCCCTCGGTGGACCGCCGTTGACGCGGCGTCGACATGTCCGAGCTCTAGCCTGAACATATGACGACTCTTCGGATCGACCCTTCGGTGCCCACCCGGCTGCTCACGCCAGTTCCACCGAAGGTCGCCTCATCGATGCCGGTCGCGGCGTCTGATGAGTGACGTCGTCGTTCCGAAGCATCGCGCGCGACGCGTCGTGTTGACCACGGTCGGGGTCGTCGCAGCGGTCCTCGTTCTTGCCCTGGGAGGCATTCTGGCCGTGGGTGGGATCTTCGTTCCTGCTACGTACCTGCAACCGTGGAGTGCTACCTACTACCAGCGGTTCAGCGACCCTCGCATGCAGGTCGTCGCCCACGCCGTGCTCGCCCCGAGCGGACACAACATGCAGCCCTGGACCGTACGGCTCGACACGACCGACCCGAACGTCCTCTACCTCTACACCGACCCGACCCGGCTCACGCCCGCCGTCGATCCCCTGGCGCGCCAGACGCTGGTCTCACAAGGCACCTTCCTTGCCTACCTCCAGGTAGCCGCCGAGCACCTCGGATACTCGGCTTCCTTCACGCTGTTCCCCGACGGCACCTACAACGAGGCTGACCTGAAGACCTCGATGAGCCAGATGCCCGTGGCGAAGGTCACGTTGGCGAAGGACTCCTCCGCTACGACCGCGGACTACGCCTCGCTGTACCTGTCCGACACGAACCGCGCCCCCTACACCTCGGCGCCCTTGACCACGACGCAGACCGGCGCCCTGACTGCCCTCGCAGGCTCGTCCCCGGCGACCCTGTCCATCCTCAGCGACCAGCCGGACATGACCGCCCTGGGAGCCTTCGCCATCGAGGGCACGAGGATCGAGACCGAGTACCTCCCTGCCACCAAGGAGAGCGACACGCTGTTCTACGGCACCGAGCAGGCCAAGAACCAGGCGCGGTCGGGATTCGCCGTCGAAGGCCAGGGAACCAGTGGGTTCATGAAGTACTTCCTGCAGGGACTCCTCACCGTCATCCCGTCGGTGAACGACGACGCGGCCGGCGCCAAGAACGCGATCGCCATGACCGGAGCCGGTGTGGCCCACACCGCTGCGTACGCGCTGATCAGCACGCCCGGAAACACCCGCACAGAGCAGGTTCAAGCAGGGATCCTGTACGCGCAGTTCTGCCTCCACGCCCGGACACTCGGCCTGGTCATGCAGCCGCTCAGCCAGGTCCTCCAGGAGTACGCACCGATGGCCGCCCCGTACGCGGCCATCCACGCCAAGTACGCACCCGGGGGCGAGACCATCCAGATGATGGTCCGCGTGGGAACCGCCACCACCCAGTACCCGGTGACCATGAGGCGGGACGCGAACACCCTCGTACACACGCCCTGACCCGCCCTCACCGCTGACGTGACCTGAGAGTCCTCACTGACGTCCAGCGGCGAGCGCGGTGTAGGGCGACGAGTTGTTGTACGACTGGACTGCCGCTCGCCAGGTGGCGGGGGTGCTCATCGACGACGAGGCGCAGAGGTAGCGGGCAGCTGCGAGCGAGGCGTCGTCGATGTTCTGCGGGTCCTTGATCCCGTCTCCGTTCCCGTCGGCGCCATCCATGGAGGGGACGCCGCCTCTCGGGCGCCGGCTAGGCCGCCCGCTCGTCCTCGCGGCGGCGCCTGCGCGCGATCACGAACCACCACCCAACGAGCAGGAGCAACAGCGCGGCGAGCAACCAGACCCACCAGCTGGATACGGCCGACGACCCTGCCGATGCGGAGCGCGTGCCAGTCACCCGGATGCCCACTTGCATCGTCACGGTCCTGCCCTGTGCATCGACGCCGCTGACGACCAGGGTGCGCACGCCAGGTGCGAGGTCGGCGGGGACCAAGATGCTCGTAGCCGCCGCACCGGTGGCATCGGTCTGTGCAGCCGCCAGTTGAGCCTGGTCTCCGATGCTCCAGAAGGTGACGCCCGACTGCTGGCCGAACCCGGTGACGGTGACCCAGAGCTGTCCACCGGGGCCAACCTCCACCACGCCATCCGCGCCGAGCGGAAGCGTGGAACCGTTCTGCTGTGCGGCCACCGTCAGCGTCAGGCCGTTGTGGGCCACGACCTTGACAGTGCCCCCCGAGCTGCTGAGCGTCGACGAGACGGGAGTCCCATCGTCGGTCACGGTGGCGGTTCCCGGCTTGGACTCCTGGAGGTGGGTGAGCGCCGAGGTGCCGCCCTGGCTGCTCGATCCGCCCGGCGACGTCTGAGCCGGCGTCGTGGTCGGGGTCGACGTCGGGGTCGACGTCGGGTTCGACGTGATGGGCGTGACCGTCGGGGTGCTTGTGGCGGTCGGAGCCGGAGCCAAGGACTGGCCGGTCGCGCTGGCGCCGGCGGGCACGTAGCCGTCGCGGGTTGCGACGACCTGTACGACAGCCCACGCGCTCGGGACCAGGCCGGTGACCGTGATCACGTTCACGTCACGCATGACGGTGCCGGCCGTGGTCGACACCTCGTAGGAGAACTCCGCGGAGTAGTTCGTGATCGTGACCACGAATCCCCCCGCAGTGGCGACCGGGCTCGAGAGCCTCGGCGTGGCCCCTGCCAGCAGTACGGAGCCGGAGACAGCCGTGGTCGCATCCAGCGCGTCCGGCGTCGAGGCCGTGACGTGCACCGTGGTGGTGGCGCCGGCGGGGAGTCCGCTCACGATCACCGTCGAGCCGGACAGTACGACCGTGCCCTGGTCGGAGGTGACGGTGTAGCTGGTGCCCGGCGTCACGTTGATCGTGAACGTGAAGCCATCGGCAGTACTGGTGGCCGCCGACGCGACGGGAGCCGCGCCGTGGGGCAGCGACGTGCCGGTGCGCGTTGCCGAGGAGTCGACCTGGCCCGCCCGAGAAGCCGTCACCGTGGTCCGCGAGCTGGCGCCGGCGGCCAGTCCGGTGACCGTGACCGTGTCGCCATCTCGCGTCACGGAAGCGCCGTCGGCCTGCGCCAACGTGTAGGTCTCCGTCGGGTCGTAGTTCGTGATCGTGAACCGGTACCCACCAGCCAGTGGCGTCGACACCGAGAACACTGGCGCCGTCCCCGTGCCGAGCGCGTTGCCCGACTGAGCGGCCGCCGATTCGGCCCACCCGGCGTGCGAGACGGTCACCGTCACCGTGCTGGCCGCACCAGGCGCCAAGCCCGTCACCGTCACCGTGGACCCCCACAGCGTTGCCGACCCGGCGCTCGCCACCAGCGCGTAGCTGGCGTTCGCGTCGAAGTTCGTCACGGTGAAGCTGTAGCCGTCAGGTGTCCCCGACGGCGCACTGAACACAGGCGGGACCCCGGCCAGCAGCGCGGACTCCGAGACATCCGTCGAGGCGTCGAGCGCGTCCGGCGTCGAGGCCGTGACGTGCACCGTGGTCGAGGCGCCGGCGGGCAGACCGGTCACGGTCACGGTCGAACCCGAGAGGGTGACCGTGCCCGCGCCCGAGGTGACCAGGTAGCTGGTGCCCGGAACCAGGGTGATCGTGAAGCTGAAGCCATCGTCGGTCCTCGTGACGACAGAGGCCACCGGAGCCTGGCCGTCGGGCAGCGATGAGCCGGTCTCTGTGGCCGACGCATCGACGTAGCCCGGGTTCGAGACCGTCACCGTCGTCACGGACGTGACGCCAGCGGCCAGTCCGGAGACCGTCAGGGTGTCGCCGTTGCGGGTCACCGTAGCGCCGCCGGCCTGTACGAACGCGTACGACTGCGCCGTGTCATAGTTCGTGATCGTGAACCGGTAGCCACCATCCAACGGCGTGGCTGCCGAGAAGGTCGGCGTCGTGCCCGTACCGAGCGCGCTGCCCGACTCCGCGGCAANNCACCGTCGACCCCGACATCGTGGCCGTACCGTCGGTCGCCACCAGCGCATAGCTGGAATCCGCGTCGAAGTTCGTCACGGTGAAGGTGTAGCCATCAGCCGTACGCGTCACCGCACCGAACAGCGGCGTCACCCCTGACAACAGCGCGGAGCCCGACTGGGCGGCGACCGCATCGACGTGCGCCGTCTGTGAGACAGTCACCGTGACCGTGCTCGCGGCACCCGGGGCCACACCCGTCACCGTCACGGTCGACCCGGACATCGTGGCCGTACCGTCGGTTGCCACCAGCACGTAGCTGGCGTCCGGGTCGAAGTTCGTCACCGTGAAGCTGAAGCCATCAGCCGTACGTGTCGGCGCACCGACCAGCGGCGTGACCCCGGTCAGCAGCGCAGAACCCGAGACGTTCGTGGTCGCGTCGAGCGCGTCCGCCGTCGATGCCGTGATGTGGACCGTCGCGCTCGCGCCAGCGTCCAGCCCGCTCACCGTCACCGTCGAACCCGACAGCACGACCGTGCCCGCGTCGGAGGTGACCGTGTAGCTGGTGCCGGGCACCAACGTGATCGTGAACGTGAACCCGTCGGCAGTACGAGTGACGTCCGACGCCACCGGGGCCGTACCCTCGGGCAGCGACCTCCCGGTCTGTGTCGCCGAGACGTTCACCTGACCCGCGCTCGCCACGGTCACCGTGGTGTCGGACGCGACATCGGCGGCCAGCCCGGAGACCGTCACCGTGTCGCCGACGCGCGACACCGTCCCGCCGTCAGCCTGCACGAAGGTGTAGGTCTGCGCCGCGTCGTAGTTCGTGATCGTGAACCGGTACCCACCGGCCAACGGCGTCGGCGCCGAGAACACCGGCACCGTCCCCGCACCCAGCGCATCGCCCAACAGGGCCGCGACCCCATCGACGTGCCCCGTGAGCGAGACCGTCACCGTCACCGTGCTCCCGGCATCCGGTGCCAGACCTGTCACCGTCACGGTCGACCCGGACATCGTCGCCGTGCCGTCGCTGGCCACGAGCGCGTAGCTGGCGCCCGCGTCGAAGTTCGTCACCGAGAAGCTGAAACCATCCGCCGTACTCGTCGGCGCGCCGAACAACGGCGTGATCCCCGCCAACAACGCGGAGCCCGAGACACTCGTGGACGCATCCAGCGCGACCGGCGTCGATGCCGTGACGTGAACCACCGTGGTGGCGCCCGCAGCCAACCCGCTCACCGTCACCATCGAACCCGACAAGACCACCGTGCCCGCGTCGGAGCTGACCGCGTAGCTGATGCCCGGCAGCAAGGTGATCGTGAACGTGAACCCATCGGCAGTACTGGTGACCTCCGACGCCACCGGAGCCGTGCCGTTCGGCAGTGAGGTCCCGGTTTCCGTCGCCCAGGCGTTCACAGAGCCGGCTCTCGCCACCGTCACGGTCGTGCCCGAGGAAACACCAGCATCCAGCCCGGAGATCGTCACCGTGTTGCCGACGCGCGTCACCGTCCCGCCGTCCGCTTGCACCAGCGTGTACGTCTGCGTCGCGTCATAGTTCGTGATCGTGAACCGGTACCCGCCAGCGAGCGGTGTCGCGGCGGAGAACACCGGCACCGTCCCCGCACCCAGCGCCGTGCCCGACTGGGCGGCCATCGCATCCGCGGACCCGGTGTGCGAGACGGTCACCGTGACCAGGCTGCCGGCCGCAGCGGCCAGGCCTGTCACCGTGATCGTCGACCCGGACATCGTGACCGTCCCGTTGGTCGTCACCAGCCCATAGGTGGCGGTCGCGTCGAAGTTCGTCACCGTGAAGGTGAAGCCGTCCGCCGTACGCGTCGGCACTCCGAACAGCGGCGTAACCCCGGCCAACAGCGCCGAGCCCGAGACTGTCGCCTGCGTCGTGACGCGGCCAGCCTTGACGGCCGAGACCGTGATGGCTGCGCTGCCGCCTGCTGCGAGTCCCGTCACCGTGATCCCGGAGCCCGACACCGCGACCGTGGCGCCGCTGCTGGCGGTCGCCGAGTACGTCGTCGCCGCGTCGTAGTTGGTGATCGTCGACGTGAAACCGTTGACCGTCGACGTCGCTGCCGCGAGAACGGGCACCGTCCCCGGTGCGAGCGGTGTCACGGGGCCGGATGCCGCACTCGCGGGTCCGGTGCCGTTGGAGTTCACCGCGAACACCTCGAAGGTGTAGCTCGAGCCGTTGGTGAGACCCGTGACCACCGTGGCGGTGGACGTGGTGGTGCCGCACGACGTGTACGCGCCGCCGTTGGCGGAGCACCACACCGCATAGCCGCTGATGTCGCTGGCGCCCGTGCTCATCGGAGCCGTCCACGAGACCGTGGCCGTCGCGTCGCTGGCTGTCGCCACGAGGGAGGTTGCCGCGCCGGGCTGCAGCGACGGTGTCGCAGGCACCCGGGGGGCCGACCGCACGCTATACATGGCCGCGCTGTTCTGGGTCTGCAACGAGACGTAGTACGTCGTGCCGTTGGTGAGCCCGGTGATCACGCAGCTGAGAGTCGTGGTCGTACAGGTCGCAGCCGTCGACCCGCTGGTCAGGCCGGTGAAGGCCGTGGCGGTGTAGTTGAGCAGGATCCCGCCGTTGAGGTTCGCGGCCGCCCACGAGACGGTGATCTGGGCGTTGCCACCGTTGGCGACGATCGTCGCCGTGTCGGGGGCAGAGGGGTACGTGTACGGCGTCCCGGTCCGGGTGTTCGAGGCAAGGCCCACACCGGCGGAGCTCACGGCTCGGAGAGCAACCGTGTAGAGGGTGCCGTTGGTCAGGCCCGTGATCACGATCGGGCTGGTCGTACCGCTCGCGGCTGCCCAGGTCGTACCGCCGTCCAGCGAGAACTGGTATCCCGTGATCGTGCGGTCGCCCGCGCTGCCGGCAGTGAAGGGGGCGCTGATGCTGCCGTCACCTACGGTGAGGGCGCTCAGCGTGGGGGCCCCGGGACGGGCGAGGGGTGTGACCAGCACGCGGGGCGAGGATGCCGCTCCCGTGCCGGCGTTGTTCGTCGCGGCGACCTCGACGTAGTACACCGTGCCGTTTGTCAGGCCGGGAATCGAGCAGGACGTCGCGCCGCTCGTCGTGCAGGTGGACACGGCCGTCGTGCCGGTGCCGGTGGCGTACGCCGAGGCGGTGTAGCCCGTGACCGGGGCCCCGCCGTTGTCGGTCGGAGCCGTCCAGGTGACGTCGGCCGATGCGGTGTTCGAGACGACGACGACCGACCCGGGCGCACCCGGGATGGTGCGGGGTGTCGTCGATGCGGGCACGGAGGACGCGCCCACGCCGATCGCGTTGTCTGCGCGGAGCTTCACCGAGTACGTCGTGCCGTTGGTCAGTCCGCTGACGGTGAAGGGGCTCGAGAGGGTTCCCGCGGACGTCCAGGTGCCGCCTCCGTCGAGGCTGTACTCGACCTGCGTCACGGGCGAGCCGCCATCGGTCCCGAGTGCGAAGCTGACGCTCGCGCTCGTGTTGCCCGCGGTCACGGCGATCGACGGAGCCGTCGGCGCCGAGGCCGGAGCGACGATCGTGGTCGGCGAGGCAGGGCCGGTCCCGATGGCGGTCTTCGCACGGACCTGGAGCGCGTAGCCGGTGCCGTTCGCGAGACGCGTCGAGCCATCAGAGGAGAGCACGGTCAGCGTCAGGGGGCTGGTCGTTCCCGATGCGGTGAACCAGCTCGACCCACCGTCGGTCGAGTACTGCCATGCCGTGATGGGCGAACCGCCGTTGTCGGCGACGCTCACCGTTGCAGTGAGCGTCCTGTCGCTACGGGCGACCCCGCCGATGGACGGCTGGCCGGGCAACCCGGCCGGCGTGCCGGTGACGGATGCGGAGGCCGCGCCCGTACCGGCCGAGTTGATGGCGCGCACCTCCACGGGGTACGTGGTGCCGTTGGTCAGGTCGCTGATCACGAACGAGGTGCCGAGCGTCCCGGTGGAGACCCAGTGGGCTCCGTGGTCGACGCTGTACTCGTAGGCGGTGATCGCTGCGCCACCGTTGGATCCGGCGGTGAAGCTGACGGCGAGGGCCCCGCTCGAGCGCGTGACCGTGGTGATGGTGGGCTGCTGGGGGGCGGACTTGCTGATGCCGGTCGCCACCGCCGATGCGATGCCGGCGCCCACTGCATTGATGGCGCGGAGCTCGACCGAGTAGGTGACTCCGTTCGTGAGCGGCGTGGTCCCGTCGCTCGAGAGCGTCGTGATCACGACAGGGCTGTCGACACCGGCGCCGTCGGTGCGCAGGCGCCAGGTGGCACCCGCGTCGGTCGAGTACTGGTAGTTGGTGATGGCGGAGCCGCCGTTGCTCGAGGGGGCAGTGAAGTCGGCAGAGAGGGTCGCCTCGCCGCCGGCCACCGTGTCACCGACGATCGACGGAGCACCCGGGACTGTTGCCGGAGTGACGGGAGCCGCGGTGGATGCGGACCCAGTGCCCACCGCGTTGGTCGCGCGAATCCTCACGGAGTACGTCGTTCCGTTCGTGAGCCCGGTGATCAGCACGGGGCTCGACGATCCGGGAACAGTCGTCCACGGTCCGGCCGAGGTGGTCTGGTACTCGTAGCCCTGGATCGGAGAGCCGCCGGTCGATCCCGAGGCGAAGCTCACGAGCGCTGTTCCGTCGCCGGCGGCGGCTGAGCTGATGGTCGGGGCGCCAGGCAGCGCGGGTGTCGTGACCGAAGCGGGGGCAGAGGACGCCCCCGGGCCCACCGAGTTCACGGCGCGGAGCGCCACGGAGTAGGTGGTGCCGGCCGTCAGACCCATGATCTGGATCGGGCTGGAGGTTCCGCTCACGGAGACCCAGCTGCCGCCATTGAGCTGGTACGCGTACGACGAGATGGCACTGCCGCCGTTGAAGCCCGGCGCGAACTCCACGGAGACCGCGCCGTTCGAGGCGGCCAACGAGCTGATCGTCGGCGCTCCGGGCACGGCCAGCGGGGTCCCGGAGGCAGGAGCAGACACGGCACCCACTCCCACAGCGCTCTCAGCTCGGACCTCGACCGTGTACGAGGTGCCGTTGACCAGGCCGGGGATCACGATGGACGTCGATGCGGATGCCACCGCGATCCACGACCCGCCGTTGACCCGGTAGTCGTAACCGGTCACGGGAGCACCCGTTGAGGGTGCGGAGAGCGACAGGCCCAATGCGCCATCCTGTGCCGTGACGGCTGAGATTCCTGGCGCGGATGGCGGGCCCAGCGGCGTCACCGACGAGGACGACGCCGAGTAGACGCCCGTACCGACCGCGTTCACGGCGGCGACCTGGAAGACGTAGGCCGTGCCGTTGGTCAGGCCGCTGACGGTGCCGGAGGTGTCGGTGGAGCCCATGTCGACGGGACTGCTCCAGGTGGTGCCGCCGTTGCTGCTGTACCGCACGAGATAGTCGGTGATCACGGACTGGCCGGTATCGGTCGGCGCGGTCCAGATGAGGTTGACCGCGTTGCTCGCCGCGGTGCCGCTGACAGCCGTCGGGGCTGCGGGCGAGCCGGTGGTGTACGAGATGACCACGGAGCCGGGCGCGTTGTTGTCGGAGTAGTACTGGTACGAGGCGGTGAGCCCGGACAGGGACGCGGTCGAGTTGAGGCCGACAGAGCCTCCGAAGCCGTACCACTCGTTCGAGGTGCCAGCGCCGAACTGGATCAGGCCCTGAGCGCCGCCCAGGGCGCCGCCGCCACCACCGCCTGAGCCGCCGCCGTCGTTGTTTGCGCAGCTCGTCGCCAGGCAGGCGTCGTTCGCGTTGACGCCGGTCTGGCCGCTGGTCGACATGCTGTCTGTACGGCCGAGGTACGTCGCTGTGGCGGTGTGTCCCTGGGTGGATGCGTACTGGCCGCTGCCGCCGCTTCCTCCACCGCCGCCGGCGACCACGTTCGCGCCGCTGATCGTGAGGAGGGAGGCCGCGCCACCCGCGCCGCCAACGCCCGACGACCCGTTCGCACCCGCCTTGCCGCCGGCGCCTCCGGCGTACCCGCCGACGGGGTTGGTGCCACCGTTCGGAGCCGCTGTGCTCGCGTTGGTACGACTGGCACCCGTGGCACCGCCCCCGCCCACGCCGACCGTGAGCACCTGGTTCTGGGTCACCGCGACGGTGCCGGTGACGACGCCTCGGTAGCCGCCCGCTGCCGGGGCGGGGGTGGCATCGGCACCGCCGTTGCCCCCCTCACCGCCCGTGACCGTGATCGTCAACGCCGAGATGCCTGCGGGCACGGTGAAGGTGGCCACGCTTCCGGTGTACGAGAACGTCTGGGTGACGACCGATGGCCCGGCGGCAGCCGCTTCCGGTGCAGCGACCACCAGAGCGCACAGGACTGCGACCGAGGTAGCGAGCGTCATGAAGCGCCAGCGGCGTGACGACTGGATGTGGTACACGTGATCCTCCACGAATGCCGAGGAAGGCTCAGTCGACACAAATGGGGGACGGCCTTGGGGTGAGTAGGCACTTTGACTATGCCGTAGCACGGTCTTGCACTCTTGCGAGGTAAGAGGCCACTCATGAAAGTCATCTCCGTACTGTCGGGCGGTACCCGCCTGACGATCTCGATCCGGTCGCCTGACGACCTGTGTATCCGAGCGCCGCGAATCTCATAAGCCCGTTGACTATCGCGATTTGCCGACCCCGAAACCGGTGAGGTATCCGTGACTGTCTCGCCTTGTGAGCGGTGCTTTCGAGAGGTGCGGACGGCGAAGCCAACTCCAGTTGGTCCCACCCCTCCACCCCGCGTTGCAGATCCCGCTTCTTCCGTGCGCGACAAGGGACTGTGTTGTCCCGAGCGGGAACGGCAAGTCCGCATGCAAAGGCCGATGAGGGTACGAATTGCTCCTTCGGCTACGGGATCGTGGGGTTCGGCTAAAGCAGGGCGACGTGTGGCTCAGCGCACGGCTGGTCGACAGCCCAGCTGCCGAGCAGCCGGAACCGAACGGGGGTTCCCCAACAGGCCTCTCCCGACTCTCGCCAGGGTGTTGGGGATCGGCTCCGCGCCGCACTCGAGGCCGCAGACCAACCGGTGACGAAGACAGCGGTGAGACGAGCCCGGACACGGAACCCTACGCAGCCCGCGGCGCTCCTAGGGTGAAGGCCATGGCACCGACCGACCACGAACCTCATACCGCAGCCGAGATCGGCGAGGGAGTGGACCCGCTGGCTATGGAGGGGCTCCTGGACGACGAGGATCTGGGCGCCGAGGAAGGCCTGCCGAACGCCCCTCACTCGCGGATCGTCATCACCATTGCCTCGATGGGGTTCTTCCTGATCACGCTCGACATCGGGATCGTCAACGTCGCCCTGGCGAGGATCCGATCGGACCTGGGTGGCGGGACGACCGGTCAGCAGTGGATCATCGATGCGTACACGCTCCTGTTCGCGTGCCTGTTGCTCTTCGCGGGGAACCTCTCCGACCGGATCGGGGCCAAACGCGCGCTCGGTCTCGGCATCGTGATCTTCACAGTGACGTCCGTCGCCTGCGCACTGGCCCCCAGCGCCGGCCTGCTCATCGTTGCGCGGGCCGCACAGGGCGCGGGAGCGGCGATCATGCTGCCGGCGTCGATGGCGCTGGTGCGCGAGGGCTTCCCCGATCCCGGCCGCCGCGCACGAGCGCTGGGCGTGTGGGCGGTCGGTGGCGCCGTGGCCGGACTCGTCGCCCAGCCCGTGGGCGGACTGCTCACGTCCTACGACTGGCGTCTGGTGTTCACCATCAACCTCCCGGTGGGGATCGCCATGCTCGTCTTCCTCGCCTTTGTCTCCGCGTCACCGAAGAGGCCGCAGCCCTTCGACTGGGCCGGACAGGTGCTGGCTGTGGTCGGCCTGGCGGGCCTGGTGTACGGACTCATCGAGGGCGGGCACGCCGGCTTCAGCTCAGGACCGGCGCTGATCGCACTGACGATCGCCGTGGTCGCACTCGTCGGTTTCGTGGTCGTACAGACTCGGGTCGCTCACCCGATGATGCCGCTGGACCTGTTCCACGCTCACGGGTTCCGGCTCGCGCTGCCCGTCGGCTTCGCGTTCATGGTCGGCAACTTCGGCAACGTCTTCGTCGTGGCCCTGTACCTCCAGCAGCATCTGGGCCTCTCCCCGCTGAACGCTGGGCTGGTCTTCCTCCCCTCGGCGTTCTTCGCGATCGCCGGCAACCTGTCGAGCGGCGTGGTCACCAACCGTTTCGGTGCCCGCGTCCCGGTCGTCGCAGGCCTGCTGTCCATGGTCGTCGGGCTCATCGCGATGCTGATCACGGCACCGCTCGGGCTCCCGTGGCTCATGGCGATCTGCATCATCCCCATCGGCGCCGGCGGGTCGTTGGCCATGCCGTCGGTGACCAGCGTGGTCCTCGAAGGCGTACCGGCACGTCAGGCAGGTACGGCAAGTGCGGTCTTCAACACGTTCCGTCAGGTGGGTGGTGCCGTGGCGATCGCCGTCTTCGGAGCACTCATCGCCAACCCCGACACCATCGACCAAGGGTTGCGCCTCAGCCTCGGCATCGCGGCGTTCCTGCTCCTGCTCGCGGCACTCAACAGCCTGCGCATCCGACCACGAGCCGACGTCGCAGCGTGAGGCGAGTGCAGGATCTCGCCGCAGAGCGTGTAAGCGGCGCGGGGCAGGGTCCGGCAAGGATCTGTGGGAAGGGCTCGTCCTCCCGCGGCCGAGCAGCCTCTCGTCCCTGACGATCGCAGAGAGCGAGCAGCTCTTGGGAGGGTCTGTAGCGTGAAGGGATGAAGGCCCAACGCGTGATCCTGCTGGTTGGTGGACTCGTCCTCGTACTTGTCGGCGTCCTGTGGACACTCCAGGGGCTCGGCAAGGTCGGGGGGAGCGCGATGTCGGGCGTGACCCTGTGGGCCATCGTCGGGCCTGTCGTCGCCGTCGTCGGCGCCTACCTCCTGTGGAGGGCGAGCCGCCGAACGACGGACAAGGCAGAGTCATCCGGCCCCACGCCACCCAGCTCCTGACTCGACACGCCTCACTGCTGAGCAGGAACCGCTCCCGCTCACGCCTGACGTGAGTGAGTTCGGCGCTCCCGACGGGGTTGAGGCTGTTGAGCCATGCGGGACGTACGCGACGATGGGGCCATGACATGGACAGCCCCTGAAGTGACCCGGGAGGACTTCCCTCTCGACCTGCCCGAGCGCCAGGCCCTCGAGGCGTTCATCACCTGGCACCGACAGACCCTGCTGTGGAAGGTGGCGGGGCTGACCGGCGAGCAGCTGGTGAGGCGCGCGATCCCGACCTCGACCATGACTCTGCTTGGCATCGTGCGTCACATGGCGCAGGTGGAACGCCACTGGTGGCGCCACCGCGTCGCGGGTCAGGACATCCCGAACCTCTACCTCGATGACGACGAGTGGAACCGGCTCGACCCAGACCTTGCCGCGCAGGACTACCAACAGCTGCTCGACGAGTGGCCCGCGGCCGACGCGGTAGCCGCACGGTACGGCCTCGACCACACCTTCGACCGGTACGGGGAGTCCTGGTCGATCCGTACGCTGTACCTGCACCTGATCGAGGAATGGGCCCGCCACAACGGCCACGCAGACCTTCTCCGCGAGACGATCGACGGCGCGACGGGCGAGTAGCTCCGGTGATCCACGGCGCTCCCCCTGTGCCCTGAGGAACCTCATGCGGGCGGCGCATCCGCCGCTGTGAGCAGCTTCGTGAACGAGAGAGCGCCATGATCTTCGTTCGGTCGGTGGAGCTGGTTGTCCGATCCGGAGTGCTGGCAAGATCCACGTCCCCATCGGTCTCGGACCGTAGGGCTCGTTGCGTGTGAGTGGCCGGCGGTGAGCGGTCTCCTCAGCCCGCCAGCTCGTCCGTCACGACGTCGAACCGGTGCAGCGTGCTGGGGCCGAAGACCATGGTGATCGGTACGTCCGCTGCGTCCCGGCCACGGGCGATCGGGGCGCGGCCGATGCGCGGAGTGTTGTGACGGGCGTCGAACGTGTGCCAGGCGCCGCCCAGGTACACCTCGAACCAGGCGCTGAAGTCCATCGGGTTCGGATCTGGCGGGACGCCGATGTCGCCCAGGTAACCGGTCACGTAGCGCGCCGGGATGTTGAGGCACCGGCACAGCGTGATCGCGAGGTGTGCGAAGTCGCGGCAGACACCGAGCCCGTCGGTGAAGCCGCCCATGGCCGTACGAGCCACCGACGCGCTCTGGTAGTCGAAGGCGAGGTGTCCATGGACGAAGTCGCACACAGCCTGCACCCGCGCCCACCCCAACGGGGTCGTGCCGAAGGTGTCCCAGGCGTACTGCAGGAGCGGGCTGTCCACCTCGCAGTAGCGGCTCGGGAGCAGGTAGGTCAGCACGTCGGTGGGCAGGTCGGCCACCGCATGCTGCACCGCATCAGGCACCACCGGGTCGGGACGGCCCGAGTGTCGAACTACGAACTGGTTCCGCAGCCGGACCCGATCGACGTCGGCCGGTACCCGGATCCGCGTGCACCGGTTGCCGAAGTCGTCGACGTACAGCTCGGCCGGCAGGGGCGGTTCGACGGTCAGGTTCTCCGGCTCCACCAGGTCGGGCGCCCGATCCGGATGGAGGAGCAGCAGGGCGATCAGGGCGGTCGGCCCTGTCACGCCGAGTTCGATGTCGTACCCGAGCCGGATCAGCATGGTGTGGACTCCTCACGTGGGTGTCGCGTTAGTACGACGGCGCCGCGGCCCCCGACGTCGCGTCGCTACCGAGGAGAGACCGCCGGCCACCCGTTCCACATGGGCACCCAGTACTGGCCTATACCCGTCCCAGCCTCACCTAGTCACCGACTGGCTGGGCCCCGCCGTGCTCACCCGCGAGCAGCTCGGCTGGGCCACCTAGGTCCGTCGCGCCTGGCCGACCTCGACCGGGACGAATCCTTCGACACCCCGCACGGTGAATCTCGGCGGTCTGTGTCGAATCGGCCTGTTGCCGTTCGTAGAGCAGGTGGAGGATGGCCACGGGGCCACCCTGGTTGAGGAGGAGACATGGCCGGGTACCTCATCGCTTTCAACGACGACTGGGTGCCTGACCTCACGGTCGAGCAGCTGGTCGAGGCGTCCAGGGCTACGAAGCCCATGATCGCGGAGATGGAGGCTGCCGGGGCCCTCGACGCTGACGTGGGCCTCCAGACCGAGGTCGCGGGCTTCAGCCTCCAGGTGCGCGAACTCGTCGCTGTCGAGGCGGTCGAGGTACGAAGAGTCGTCGGGCGTGTCGGTCACGCAGCCAAGGATCAAGGTCTCCGCGGCGGTTCGGCACGTGCATCGAATTCGGGACCGGGGCGTCGCCAGCCCGACGCCGCGAGTAGCGTTCGCCCCCATACGTACGTCAACCGAGGACCCCATGACCAGTCACGACACCGATCTCCGACAGCCATCGACTCAGTTCGTGGCCAGCGAGCCTCGTGTTCTTTCCGTGCCGGGGTTCAGGAATCTCCGCGACGTCGGCGGCTATCCCACACGCCGTGGCGGCCGCACCAGGTCGCTCCGGCTGCTGCGCTCGGAGCTGCCGGTCTCCACCGACGCCGCAGTCGCGTTGGCCGCGGCCCACACCGTCGCGCTCGTCATAGACCTGCGTGACGACGAGGAGGAGCAGGAGATCCCCTCACCGTTCGCAGCCGTTGGTCTCCCGACGCGACGGATCCCGATCTTCGCTGGCTCGGCGGCGTCGTTCGTCGAGGAGAACTTCACCCTGGAGCGCCTGTACCGCCACATGCTGACGTCGTCGGGGGCGGCGTTCGCCCAGGTCGCCGCGGAGATCGCCGGCGCTGAGGGCGCCACCCTGGTGCACTGCACGCTCGGCAAGGACCGTACGGGGCTCGCCGTCGCCCTCGTCCTGGATGCTGTCGGCGTCGAGCGTGAGGCGGTGGTCGCGGACTACGCCATGACCCGGGACCAGTTCGACGACGTATGGCGGGAGGCGAGGCTGCGGGGCCTGGCGGAGTTCCACGGCCGTGACCTCCGCCAGATCGCCCCTCTGCTCACCGAGAGCCCCGCAGCGGTGATGCGCGACGTCCTCTCCGGCGTCGACGACACGTGGGGCGGCAGCGCGGGGTTCCTGCTGGAGCACGGGCTGGCCCCGTCCGCCTTCGAGAACCTCGTCGCGCAGCTGACCGAGGAGTCGTCATGAGCTCGATCACCGACGTGCCGGGCTTCCGCGTCGGCCAGGTCGAGCGCGTCGGCGAGGGGTGGCTGACCGGGTTGACCGTCGTGGTCCCCCCACGCGGCACAGTCGCTCAGGCAGTGATCCGCGGCGCGGCGCCGGCGTCGCACCAGGTTGCCGCGCTCCACCCGGGCGCCACGTCGCCCACCCCGCAGGCGATCGTGCTGACCGGCGGCAGCTCGTACGGTCTCATCGCCGCGCACGGCGTGGCGCGACGGTTCGCGGAGGTGGGTCTCGGGTACGCCGCCGGGCCTGGGCCCCACGACGTGATCCCGCTCGTCCCAGCCGCCGCCATCTACGACGTGGGCCGGGGAGGGGACTTCCATGCGGTCCCGACCGAGCAGATGGGGTACGACGCCGCGGCCCAGGCGATCGNNGGTACGGCATCGGTCACCATCACGCTGGCAGGAGGGGTGGCTGTACGGATCGGGGCTCTCGCCGTCGTCAACGCCTTCGGCTCTCCGCTCGACGCCCACGGCGACCCAGCGCCCCTGCCCGAGGGAGAACGACACCCCGGATATCCCGCGGCGGGGAACACCACTCTGATCGTGTTGGCGACCGATGCAAGGCTCGACCTCGGGACCCTGCAGCAGACCGCAAGCACCGCGCACGACGGTCTCGCACGTACGCTCGACCCGGTCCACACCCTGGCCGACGGAGACGCCGTCTTCGCTCTGGCCAGCGGAGACGTCGAGATTCCGGGTGTGTCGGATCGGTTCAGTCAGCCTCGTGTCTGGCGAGACCAGATCATCGGTCTGCAAGCTGCGGCTGCTCGCGTCACCGCTGAGGCGATCCGCGACGGCGTCCGCCACGGATCGCTCACCGTCACCCCGGCCTTCACGTTCCATCCGTTCCCCGGGTTGTGAGCGCCCACCGGCGCGACCAGGCCGAGTTCGAGGCCTCGCGCCCAGCGGGCACATCCATTCAGTGGCAGATACCGCACCGCCGGTACCAAGAACGCCTCCTCCGGGTGCATATCTGCCAGTGAATGGAGGAGCACGGGACGTACGGGGCTGCGGCCACTCAGGACAGTGACGCGAGCGCCTCGGACAGGCCCGGGAACTTGCCGTCCTCCGCGAGGATCTTTTCGAAGTCCTTCTTCGCCAACGCACGCTTGCCCTCGGCGGCATAGGTCAGGCCGCGCTCGAGCAGGGCGTGGTGGCGCAGCTCCACCGGCTGGCTGCGACGGGCCAGCGCCGCCCTGAGCGCCTCCCGTGCCGCGTCGTAGTGGTGAAGCTCGCGCAGGGCCGCGCCCCGTTGGATGAGCAGGAAGATCGACAGGTCGTCGCGCTCCGTGATGTTGTCGGTGAGGTCGACCACGGCGTTCCAGCGCTCCAGCAGCCCGTACAGCTCGGCGAGAGACACCGCCGCCACCGCCGACGGCTCCAACGACTCGACGAGAGCGGCCGCCTCGGCCAGGTCCCCGTCCTCCTGGCGGAACTCGGCCAGCACGAGCCCGATGCTCGTACGGCTCAACGGAAGGGTCACCGCGATGCCCGGCGCGAGGTCGATCGTGCAGTGCGACGCGGGCGCGTACGTGTGGACGAACGGGTCGGCGCCCGGGTCGTAGCCGGAGGCCCACAGCTCCTCGAACATCGCCCGTACCGCGCGGTGCGTCGGCGGGGTGTCCGGCCGCTTGAACGCGTCGATCACCATGCAGGTGTGCCGCAGCTCCGGGTGACGCGACGCGATCCCCTCGAGGTCGGCGTACCGGCCCTTCTCCAGCGCCTCGTACAGCTCCTTCTCGCCTCGCGGGGCGAGCATTCCGGGCCGTACGGCCAGCGCCCGAGCCGGGACCGGTGCCAGAGTCGCCGACCGCGGCACTCGCACTCGGGGCGCCAACGCAGCTGGCTTCGCCACATTGTGATGGGCGGTCGTATAGCTGAGGCCCGTGCCCGGGAGCGAGAACGACGTGTGGGATCCGGTGCGCGAGTTGACCGTCCTCCGGACGTACTTTCCGCCCACGGTAACTCCGACCGACTTCCCGCTGAGGTTCACGCGGACGCCCGGGATCACCGAGAACGACTTCCTCATTCGAAAGCCCATCGCGCTCCCTTCCTGCTGAAACCCTTAGCGATGGTAGGGCGTCGCGACGGTGCCTCGTCGCTGATCGACCGAATGCTCATCCTCGCTCTGGAGACCGGCTCTCCTGCCACGATTGATGCGTGGNNGTCTTCTTCGGCGCGTACGCGTGGATCGCCCTGCTGCTCGGGCTCATGACGGCGGGAGCCGCCCTCTACGGAACCCTCATCGCCGTGGGCGCTGTGAGACCTCCGAGAAGGCGGTCGTTCCCCTAGGAGACGACGAGGTCCGTACCCTCCATGGTGGCGGTCTTCGGGATCAGCGGCTTGGTCGTGGGGCCCTTGACGACGGAGCCGTCGACGATCGAGTACGTGGACCCATGGCAGGGGCAGATGATGTTCTTGCCCTCGATCGAGCCGACGATGCACCCCATGTGCTGGCAGACGGCGGAGAACGCCTTGTACTGGCCGGCGGTCGCCTGGGTGACGACGACCTTGTCGGCCGCACGGATCACGCCGCTTCCCACCGGGATGTCGGACAAGGGGACCTTGATGCCGGCGCTACCGGCGGACGTGGCGCCGGCCGCGGTGGTCGTACCCCCGCCGGGGCTGGCGGTCGAGGGGCTGCTGCACGCTGCCACCCCCGCGAGGGCGAGTGCGCTGACACCTAGCTGAAAGACGGTGCGACGTTCCATGCTGGCTCCTTCGCCTTGCCGCCGGTTCGACCCGGCGGCGCAGTGGGATCAGTGTCGAGAGGAGCCCAAACCGGAACGTTGGCCTCCATCCAGCATTGACGACCGCCGCTCGAAGAAGGTTCAGCGTGCGCTGTCCTGGTCCAGCGCCGTCATGATCTCCTTGGTCATCGAGGTCTCGCCGAGCTTCGGGAAGACGCGGGCGACGCTGTGCTCGTGGCAGACCGCGTCGCGGTCGAGCATGGCGTCGACGGCCAGTACGACGTTGTACCCGAGCTCGTACGCGCTCCTCGCGGTGGTCTCGACACCGACGCTGGTCGAGACGCCGCCGACGACGACCTGGGTGATGCCGAGCACGCGGAGCTGCTTGTCGAGGTCGCTGCCTGTAAAGGCGCCCCACCGATGCTTGGTGAGGAGGATGTCCTGCGGGTCGGAACCGAGCTCGGGAACGAGGTCGGCGAAGCCCTCGGGCATCGAGGGGCGACTGCCTCCGGCCGCCTGTACATCCGTACGCCCCGGAGCGCCCCCGGCCACGTTGACCAGCACGACCGTACGACCATGAGCCCGGAACGCCTCGGCCAGCGCCGCGGCGTTGCTGATCACACCGTCCACAGTGGGCCGTACGGAGTCGACGATCCCCTTCTGCAGGTCGATGAGGATGAGCGCGACAGTGGGTTCGAGCTGGGTGAGAGGCACGTACGCGATCGTACTGAGCCCGTCCGCACAACCCTTCGGACTCCCGCACAACCCCCGTGACCACCTCGACGCACCACAAAGGTTGTTACCCGCTGATGCGCTCTTGCGCGACCGCTATTCAGTGTTACTATCTACCAGTAGTCAGTACCGCTGAGTAGTCGAAAGGGTGTTCCGATGGGCAAGCAGATGACGGAGATGCTCAAGGGCACTCTGGAGGGTCTGGTCCTCGCGATCCTGGCCGTGCGATCCGCCTACGGGTACGAGATCACGGCGCGGTTGCGGGAGCAGGGCTTCTCGGACATCGCCGAGGGCACTGTCTACGCCGTACTCGTGCGGTTCGAGCAGAAGGGCCTTGTGGACGTGGAGAAGGTCCCGTCCGAGAAGGGCCCGCCGCGCAAGGTCTACACGCTGAACCCAGCGGGTCAGCAGTACCTCGATGAGTTCTGGACGAGCTGGCGCTTCCTCACGGCCCAGCTGGAGAAGCTTCACGAAGGAGGCAGCTAGTCATGGCAGCAAAGTGGATCGAGCTGGTCACCGGCTCGCTCGAGCAGAAGAGGCAGTACCGGAAGTTCAAGGCACGGCTCGACGCCCTGCCGGAGCCGTACGGCGCCGCCGCCAAGGCGCTGTTCCGGTACTTCATGTACAACGGTGGCACCCCGGAGGACGGGGCAGCCATCACGATGATGAACGACTTCATCGACCTGTGGGAGCGCGCGGCGGTCGATGGCACCTCGGTGCGCGCCATCGTGGGCGACGACCCGGTCGAGTTCGCTGACAGCTTCGTCCAGGCCTACGTGGGCAAGCGGTGGATCGACAAGGAACGAGAGCGCCTGACGAAAGCCATCGACGACGCTGCGCGGGAGGAGCAGAAGTGACTACCAACACAGCCATCCACGTCCAGGGCCTCGAGAAGTCGTACGGGAAGGTGGCGGTGCTCCACGGCGTCGACTTCGATGTCGCACGTGGCAGCATCTTCGCGCTGCTCGGCTCGAACGGCGCGGGCAAGACCACGATCGTGAAGATCCTGTCGACGCTGCTCAAGGCCGACACCGGCACGGCAAGCGTCAACGGCTTCGACGCTGCCACGCAGGCGGCCGACGTGCGGCAGTCCATCAGCCTCACCGGCCAGTTCGCCGCCGTCGACGAGATCCTCAGCGGACGGGAGAACCTGATCCTGGTCGCGCAGCTGCGCCACCTCAAGAGCCCCGGCACGATTGCGGACGAGCTCCTCACGAGGTTCGCCCTCACCGACGCGGCCACACGCAGGGTGTCGACGTACTCGGGTGGCATGCGCCGCCGGCTCGACATCGCGATGAGCCTCATCGGGAACCCGCCGGTGATCTTCCTCGACGAGCCGACGACCGGGCTCGACCCGCAGGGGCGACTCGAGGTGTGGGACGCCGTCAAGGCTCTCGCCCAGGGTGGCACGACGGTCCTGTTGACCACCCAGTACCTCGACGAGGCCGAGCAGCTGGCCGACCAGATCGCGATCCTCCACGGGGGTCGGATCATCGTCAACGGCACCCTCGCCGAGCTCAAGGCGCTGCTTCCCGCGGCAAAGGTCGAGTACGTCGAGAAGCAGCCCACCCTCGAGGACGTCTTCCTCGCGATCGTCGGCGACACCGGCATCGAGGGCACCGCCGGCGACAGCGCCGGTACCGACCGCACCGGCACGGACGACTAGGGAGCAGACGATGACCACGCATTTCTTCGGCGACACAGCCGTCCTGACCGGGCGATCCCTCAAGCACGTCACGCGCAGCCTCGACACGATCATGACGACCGCACTCACACCGATCGCGATGATGCTGCTGTTCGTCTATGTACTGGGCGGCGCGATCAAGGCGGGACCCGGTCCGTACGTGACCTACCTGCTGCCCGGCATCCTGCTGATCACGATCGCCTCCGGCATCGCGTACACGGCGTACCGGCTCTTCCTCGACCTGCAGGGCGGCATCTTCGAGCGGTTCAACTCGATGCCGATCGCACGGTCCTCGGTGCTGTGGGCGCACGTGCTGACCTCGCTGGTCGCGAACCTCATCTCGCTCGTGGTCGTCGTGCTCGTCGCGCTGGTCATGGGTTTCCGCTCGAGCGCCGGGCTCCTGTCGTGGCTCGCCGTCGCCGGCATCCTGGTCCTGTTCATCCTGGCGTTGACGTGGCTGGCGGTCATCCCCGGTCTCACCGCGAAGACCATCGACGGCGCGAGCGCGTTCTCCTACCCGCTCATCTTCCTGCCGTTCGTCAGCTCGGCGTTCGTACCGACCGCCACGATGCCCGGCCCGGTGCGCTGGTTCGCCGAGAACCAGCCGGTGACGTCCATCGTCAACGCGATCCGTGCTTTGCTTACCGAGCAGCCCATCGGCAGCGACATCTGGGTCGCCCTGGGGTGGTGCGTCGGCATCCTGGTCGTCGCGTACGTGTTCGCCATGATCACGTACCGCCGCAAGATCTCCTGAGGAGAGCGCATGACGCACGACAGCCTGCCCCCGGTCGTTGAGCAGTACTTCGTCCAGATGGACGGTGACGACAAGCTTGGTGTGGCGGACCTGTTCGCTCCCGGTGCCTACGTCATCGACAACGGGACGACGTACCGGGGCGACGGCGAGATCCGGGGCTGGCTGTCGGGCGAGGCGAGCGAGTTCACGACCACCTCCAGGCGCCTCATGTCCGAGAGCGCTGGTTCGAGCGTCATGGTGGTCCTGCGCGTCGAGGGAGACTTCCCCGGAGGGGTGGTCGATCTGACCATCGACTTCCTCCTCGACTCCGCCGAGCGCATCCGCGGGCTGACCATCACGGCATGAGCCGGGTGGTCACCAAGGGGTCCCCAGCCGTACCCGTCTGAGGCCTTCCCTTCGCCGCGGGGTAGGACTGGGATGTACGAGGTGGGTCACAGGCCCACTCGCCGACGAGAGGGAGCACGCGATGCAGTACCGCAGTCTGGGAGACACCGGGGTCCAGGTCAGCAACCTGTGCCTGGGGACGATGATGTTCGGCGGCCTGAACAACGCCGACCACGACGACTGCGTCAACATCATCCACACCGCGCTGGATGCGGGCATCAACTTCGTCGACACAGCCGACGTGTACTCACAGGGCGAGTCGGAGGAGATCGTCGGCAAGGCNNCTCCAGGGACGCCGCGACGACGTCGTCCTGGCCACGAAGTTCCAGGGCGCCATGGGCGACGAGCGCAACCACCGCGGCGCGTCCCGCCGCTGGATC
This sequence comes from Propionibacteriaceae bacterium, assembly GCA_003153855.1. Taxonomy (GTDB): domain Bacteria; phylum Actinomycetota; class Actinomycetes; order Propionibacteriales; family Propionibacteriaceae; genus Fen-668. The sequence goes on along the minus strand of PMBM01000025.1, from coordinate 5,966 downwards.
GTCGCCGAGGTGGAGAACTCGCTGCGCCGGCTGGGTACGGACCACATCGACCTGTACCAGCTGCACCGGCCCAACCCCGGCACGAACATCGAGGAGACGCTCGGCGCCCTGGACGACCTCGTACACGCGGGCAAGATCCTGTACGTCGGGCACTCCGCGTTCCAGGCCAGCCAGATCGTCGAGGCGCAGTGGGCGGCCCGGGACCGGCAGCTCGTACGGCCGGTGAGCGAGCAGCTCTCGTACTCGCTGCTGGTGCGTACGCCCGAGGTCGACGTCCTCCCGACCGCGCTGCGGCACCGCATGAGCGTGATCTGCTACTCGCCGCTGGCCGCGGGGTGGCTCAGCGGGAAGTGGCGCAAGGGCGCCGCGGCGCCGCAGCCGTCCGTCGGCCGGGGAGGGATCGGCGGGATCTTCACGAGCCGGTACGACCTCGACGACCCGTCGAACGCCGGCAAGCTCGACGCGGCGGACGCGCTCGCGGCGCTCGCCGAGGACAACGGCTTGAGCCTCGTGGAGCTGGCGATCGCGTTCGTGGTCAACCACCCGGGCGTGACCAGCGCGATCATCGGCCCGCGGACGATGGAGCAGATGTCGACCCAGCTGCCCGCCGCCGACATCACGCTGTCGACCGAGGTCCTGGACCGGATCGACGAGATCGTGACGCCCGGCACGGCCGCCAACCCGTTCGACAGTGCGTACGTCAACCCGGCCCTGACCCCGGCAGGCCTGCGCCGCTGAGGCCGGTTGCGACCTTGGCGATTCGACGTAGGTTCGTCCTCGTACCCGCATCGGCAAGGGAGTTCACATGGATCACGCACGCATCGCACTGGTGACCGGAGCCAACCAAGGAGTCGGGCTCCAGGTGGCCAAGGAGCTCGTCGCCCACGGGGTCACGGTGCTCGTCGGATCCCGCGACCATGAGCGAGGTGTGACGGCCGCTGCGCAGATCGGGCCCGGCGCCATCGCGATCCAGCTCGACGTGACCGACGCGGGCTCGATCGCCGCGGCGGCGGAGCGGATCCGTAGGGAGTTCGGCCGCCTCGACCTGCTCGTCAACAACGCGGGCATCTCGAACACCGGGAAGGGTGACCGTACGATCGCGGACTACGCCCAGACATCCCTGGCCAGCAACTCGTCGCTCGACGAGGTCCGCGCCATCTGGGAGACCAACGTGTTCGGCGTGCTCGCCGTCTACCAGGCGATGCTCCCGTTGCTCCGCGAGTCGTCGGATGCCCGGATCGTCAACGTCTCGAGCGGTGTCGGCTCGCTGACCGCGAACGCCGATCCCGCCAACCCCACACACTGGATGTTCGGCCCGGGCTATGCGGCCTCCAAGGCCGGCCTCAACGCCATGACGCTGGCCATGATGGTGGAGCTCGAGTCGACCGACATCAAGGTCAACCTGTGCTCTCCTGGGTTCACCCGGACCAACCTGAACGGCTACGAAGGCACGCAGTCGGTGGAGGAGGGATCCCGCGAGGTCGTACGGGTGGCGCTCCTCGGCCCCGACGGTCCCACCGGTACGTTCACGCGCTGGGAGAACGCGACCATCCCTTGGTGACGGTGCTGGTCACGCCTGCGCGAGGCCGGCGTCCTCCGCGGCTGCACGGAGCGCGTCAAGGCCGAAGGCGGCCACCGGTCCAAGAGCGCCGCTCTGGGTGATCGCGCCCCGACTCGCCGCCACGGAGGCCCAGGCCAGGATCCGGGCAGTGAAGTCGTAGCCGTTGGGGCCGTTCATCTCGACCCGGTGGATGAGCCCTCCGGAGGCGGACCGCGACTCCGCCACGATCAGCGAGAGGGAGCGTGTGCGGGACTCGGCGTCGGGCCCGCCGGTCGACCCCTCCGACCCGAGGGCCGCGTAGAGCTTCGGCCCGAGGCCCGGAACCTTCGTCGCCACGGACAGTACGGCGGTCAGCGCCGGAGTCAGCCTCGCCCCGAACCCGGGGCGACCGAGCAGTACGTCGATGTCGCGGAGCTGTGGATGCAGGCTGTGGACGGCGAAGTGCTCGGAGCCTCCGACGCTGATCCCCTGAAGGACGCGTCCGTCGTCGAGCGTGAAGCGGCGAACCCGGGCTCCGGTGCGCTCGCGGCGCAGACGTCCGCCGCGCACGGCGAAGGACGGCTCGAGGATGGCGCCCGCCGTGCTGGCCTTGGTGCCGCCGCTGATTCCCGACGACGACCCGCGGCTGAAGTAGCCGACCTCGAGCCGGGTCGCGTCCGGGCCGGCGGCGCGAAGAACCAGTTCGGCCGCGAGGTTGCCGGGTACGAAGTCGAAGCCGAACGCCGTGAGCAGAGCAGTCCCTTCGCGGGCCGCGGCGGGTCCGTACTGCTCGAAGACCCTCCGGATGAACGCGGGCTCGCCGGTCGTGTCGAAGTAGGTCGCGCCAGTCGCGATGGCCGCCTCGATCGCGGTCTCGCCCCAGCGGGCGAACGGCCCCACCGTGCTGATGAGGACGTCGCCGCGCTCCACCAGCGCACGTACCGTCGCCGGGTCGCTGACGTCGGCGACCTGGGTCTCCAACCCACCGAGCTCGTCGGCGAGCGTGGCCAGTCGCTCAGGCGACCGGGCCGCGAGCACGGGTTCCGCACCGCTGTCGACCAGCGCCCGAGCGGTCAGGCCGCCCGTGTATCCCGTCGCTCCAAGAACCACGATCCGACCGCTCATGACGCGAGGTGCCGGCTGAAGAAGGCCAGGATGCGCGCACGCGCGTCCGTCGCCGCCTCGGGTACGTACCCGTTGTGCATGATCGGTCCCATGACGGCGAAGAGGGCCGGGGTGTGTTCGCCCACACCGGCACGGTCGTTGAGGAACGCGTGTCCCGCGCTGCTGTACTCCTTCACGTCGTGGTCGACCCCAACCTCGGTGAGCGCGCTCTCGAGGCGCGCGGCGGCGCCACGCAGGGAGCGGTCCTTGGCCCCGAAGCTGCCGACGATCGGGCAGGCCGTCCTGAGGAAGCCTGCCGAGTACACGTCCTTGCCGGCCGTGCCGTAGTTGACGCTGGACGCGGCATACCCACCGCTCGGGGCGAGGATGAGCGCCAGCCCGCCGCCCATGCAGAAGCCGATCACGCCGACCGTCCCGGTGCACTCGGGCTGCTGCGTGAGCCAGGCCCTGGTCGCTTCGAGGTCGTCGAACGTCGGCCCGGTGTGGTCCCGGGCGTCCCGCATGATCGAGACCATGCACGCCATGCGGCTGCGGCCTCGGAACAGGTCGGGCACGATCGCGAGATAGCCCGCGTCCGCCAGCCAGTCGGCCTGGGCGCGGACCTCGGCACCCAGCCCGAACGCGTCATGGACGACGACGACCCCGGGGAAAGGGCCGGGTCCCGCGGGTGTCGCCACGTACGCGGTGAGGTCGCCACGGGGCGACGGGATCGTCATGTCAGCCATCGGGCAAGACTGGCACGCCGAACCGACGAGGACCAGGGAGTCCCGGGGCGCGAGTCGCCGCCGAGGAGCTGGGCGTCCCGACGCCTGGCGCCGGGTGCCGTCCGTCGACGGGTTTCGGCCGTCTTGTTGCGGTCTTTGGCCGGCGCGCGTGTTGCCCAACGAAACAGCCAAAGCCGCGCGCCGGGCTCTCCCCTGCCGGACAAGCATCTGGCCCCAGCTCGCGGTGACGGGATCACGCGGGCTGGGGCCAGAGCTCGGTTCGCTTCGGTATGGGCTAGACCGGAGCGTTCACATCCTCGCCCTGCGCCACGGCCTGCTTGCCGGCCAGGCGCTCCTTGCGCCACACGAGCGCGTGGACCTTGAGGACGTCGGGGAGCCGGTTCACCCACGGGATGAACGGGAACGCGAGCATCGTGATCAGCAGCGATCCGAAGATGATCGCGCCGTCACGGTCGCCGTTGTCGTCGTTNNCCGGTCTCCTCGCGGATCATGCCGTACTGCTCGGTGGTGATGCCGAGCTGCGTGGCCTGCTCCTCCAACGCCCCGGTGTCGGCCAGGAAGCGGTCGGCGAACGTGGCCGTGCTGGCGTTCTTGAGCCCGACGTTGGTCGAGAGCAACGCCGGCTCGTACAGCCCCGCGGCTGCCATGCTCGTCAGAGCGGTGACCACATCGGTCGCCGGACCCTTCGGGACGGCGTTCGGATCGGGGTCGGTGCTGCCGTAGTAGTCGCTGAGCGCCTTCAGCGCGGCCGTCTGGTCATCCGCAGACAACGCGTTGAAGGCCGCCATCGCGTCCGTCGCGCCGGGCTGAGCCGCCAGGAGCTGCGAGTACGGAGTGTCGACGAACACGACGCGCGAGTCGAACGTGTACGGGTCGATGTTGTCCATGTAGCCGGCCGTGTCCGAGGCGCCACTGAACTCGTTGACCAACGTCGCGGCCATGAGGTTCGGGTCCTCCTTGGCGATGGTCTGGATCGTCACCGGCGACAGGTACGGGGACGGCAGGATCACGGCGAGGAGGAGCAGCAGGATGAGGAGCACGCCACCACGGATGAAGAGGAGCTTGTGGTTCGCCTTCACGGTGGGTGCGACGACGTCCTTGCGGTACGGCTTCGCGATGCCCAGGACCCGTACGAGCAGGTAGTGCAGTCCCACAAGTCCCAGCAGTGCAAAGGGAACCAGCGCGATGTGGATCCCGTACACCTGCGCATAGTTGAGCGGGTTGATCCAGCTGCCCGCGCCGGTGCCGTTGTAGAAGTCAGCACCTTGGAGGGCTCGCCACTGGGACGAGAAGTCGCCGCGGAGGATGTAGCCGAACTCGGTCTCGGCGAGCACCACGAACAGCATGAGGACGCCGAGCACCCACGTGAGGCGGCGCGGCTTACGGAAGCCGGACGTGAAGAAGACGATCAGCAGGTGAAGGATCATGAAAAGCACGAACGCCTGCGTCGACCACAGGTGGACGCTGCGCATGTACCCGCCTGTACGGGTGGTCAGCCACCAGTTGGGGCCGAAGAAGACCATGAACAGACCCGTGGCGATGAGCACCAGGAACGAGATCATGGACAGGAATCCCAGCGAGTACAGGAACTTGTTGCCGTAGCTTGGGACCTTCTCGATCATCAGACCGTTGAGGCCGTCGATGAGGGGATGCTTGGAGTCTGTCGGGGAGGTGGATGGGCTCTCGTCCATGGCCGTGGCCTTCTGTCTTCGTTGAAGTTTGGACAATCTGTACGAGTGCACTCTCCCACCGGACGCGCCTCTTGTCTTGCGAACGCAGGACCTGACCCACACCTTGTCCGAGCCATTAACTGGCCTTAACTACGCGGCGTAGTAGATGCCGTCGACGTGCCTCGCTTCCGGCTGGCTGGTCCCATCCATCGATCCTCGCGCTGGGAGCTCGGCCACGGGTCGGCCCGACGGCACGGACCCTAGCCACGCGACGGGCGCTGCAGCGGTGTCGCCGTGTCAGGCCGGTACGGATTGGAGCAGGGCACTCAGGGACTGCAGCGCTTCGGGTTTGACCCAGTAGTGCACCCACGTGCCGCGCCGCTCGCAGTCGACCAGACCCGCCTCCCGGAGGACCTTGAGGTGGTGGCTGATCGTCGCACCCGAGACGGCGAAGTGCGGGGTCAGGTCGCAGACGCAGATCTCGCTGTGCGCGGCGATCATGGCCGCCAGCCGCAGCCGCACAGGGTCGCCCAGCGCCTTGAACATCGGCGCGATGCGCGCCGCGTCGGCCTCGCCCATCGGGACTGTCGCCAGCCCACAGCACTCTCCGACGGGACGCACGGTCAGCTCAATTGCCACCCCCCTATCTTGACACACATCGAAACAGGGTGGAAGATCCTGTTTCGACGAACATCGATTCAGAGGAGCCANNCAGTCCCTCGAGCTCGCCGACACCAGCTGTTGCGGCAGCTCCTGCGGATGCGGGGACTCCTCCAGCGACCCCGTGAGCTCAGGGCTGTACGACGAGACCGAGACACCCTTCGCCGGAGCGCTCGCCGCGTCGCTCGGCTGCGGCAACCCGACCGCGCTGACCCAGCTGCTCCCCGGCCAGGACGTCCTCGACCT
>PMBM01000195.1 GCA_003153855.1 Propionibacteriaceae bacterium | reverse complement strand
GAGTTCGGGAGGTCGATCAGGGTGAGCCCGCGGACGGCGCGGAGCAGCCGGTACGGGCGGTCGCCCAGCACGATGCCGCGGCGGGAGTGGCAGGTGGAGTGGTAGGTGACCGTGTGCGGGAAGTAGGCCCCGACGTCCTCGACTCCGAGGCGGTCGATGAGGAACTCGCTGAGGTCGTAGATCCGCGGCGAGACCTCCTCGACGTCCCGGGTCAGGCCCGGGTCCCCGACCTCGTCGGCCAGCTTCGGGAACTGGTGGCGGACCGTCCCCACGCAGCTGGACGACGGCGCCACGATGGCGTCGTAGCCGGCGAAAGCGCTCAGGAAGCCGCGCATCATCGTCGTCGCCTCTTTGCGGTACCCGCTGTTGATGTGCATCTGGCCGCAGCACGTCTGGCCGACCGGGAAGTCGACCGTCACCCCGAGCCGCTCCAGCAGGCTCACGGTGGCCCGGCCGGTGTCGGGGAACATCGTGTCGTTCAGACACGTGACGAACAAGGCGACTTTCATGGGGCGCTCTCTTGGTGGTGGTGTTCCTTCGCTGACACTGCCGCTCGCGGCCTGCGCCGACGTCGGGTCATCGATCCCGCTCGCACGGGTCACGTCACACCACCATCCACGACAACAGGGGCGTCGACTGCAGGTAGACCAAGGCGCAGAGTATGAGGAGCAGGCCGAGGCTCCAGAGCACAACCTTGCGGAAGATCTCTGACTCCTTGCCGATCATGCCCACGGCGGTGGCTGCGATGGTGAGGCTCTGGGGGCTGATCATCTTGCCCATGACGCCGCCGGCGCTGTTGCCCGCGACGAGAAGGGTCGTGTTGATGCCGGCGCTCTTCCCCGCAGCGACCTGAAGGGTCGCGAACAGGGCGTTGGAGGAGGTGTCCGATCCGGTGACCGCCACCCCGAGCCAGCCCAGGACAGGGGAGAGGAAGGCGAAGGCTGTGCCCGCCCCTGCGATCCACACGCCGATGGTGGTGGTCTCACCGGACAGGTTCATGACGTAGCCCAGAGCCAGCACGCTGGCCACGGTGAGGATGGCCCAGCGCATCTTCGCGACGGTGGTGAAGAACTCCCTCGCCCCCTTCAACGGGGAGATCCGGTACAGGACCATGACGATGATGCCTGTGATGAGCAGCAGGGTTCCCGGTGACGACAGCCACTGGAAGGTGTAGATCGTCGAGGTGGAGACCTTGCCCGACGCGCTGAAGATGTGGCCGTCGAGCCCGGGCCACTTGATCTTGACGTCGGTGCGCGCGAGGAAGTCCACCAACGGCTGCCACTTCTTGGCGGCCGCGAACACCACGATGACGATGAGGTACGGCGCCATCGCCATCCACAGCCGACCGCGGCTGAGCGCGCCGCCCGGCTGGTGCATCGTGGTTTCCAAGGTGGTCGTGGCTGTCGACCCGCCGCCGGCGACGAGCAATCCGCTGGTCGTGGCGCTGGCCAGCTCAGCCCGGTGCTCGATCCGGAGACTCTCCTGGGCCTCTTCCGTGCCCTTGGGCTGCCAGAAGCGCAGGAACACGATCCCGGCGACGAGACCCGTCAACGCGGCGACGATGTCGGTGAGCTCCACAGAGAAGTAGTTCGACGAGAGGAACTGGGCGACGGCGAAGGCGCCGCCGATCACCAGCGCGACGGGCCAGGTCTGGCGCAGCCCTCGCTTGCCGTCGACGATCATCACCAGAAGGAGAGGCACAATGATGGCCACGAACGGGGTCTGTCGCCCGACCATCGCCCCGATCTGGTGGTAGTCGATTCCGGTGAGGTTGCCGGCGGTGATGATCGGGATGCCCACTGCGCCGAAGGCGACTGGTGCGGTGTTGGCCAGCAGGCAGACCGCTGCGGCGCGGATCGCCGAGAACCCCATCGCCATGAGCATCACCGCAGTGATGGCCACCGGAGCCCCGAAGCCCGCCAACGCCTCGAGCAGCGCGCCGAAGGAGAAGGCGATGATGATCGCCTGCACGCGTGGGTCCTCCGAGATCAGCCCGAACGCGGTGTGAAGATCCTGGAACCGGTTGCTGACCACGGTCAGCTGATAGAGCCACACCGCGGTCAAGAGGATCCACATGATCGGGAAGACCCCGTTCGCGACTCCCTCGCTTGCCGAGAGCAGGGCCAGGTCGGTGGGCATCTTGAACGCTGTCACGCTCACGACGAGGGCGACGCCGAGGGAAGACAGGGCTGCCACCCAGGCCGGGGTCTTGAAGACGCCGAGCATCACGAAGAACGTGACCAGCGGGATGAGTGCGATGAGTGCCGAGAGCAAGAGACTGCCGCCCACTGGGGCGGGGAATTGGTGGAACATCTTTGTCCTCCAAGTTTGGTCCTACCTATGTGTGGACGACCATACGACCATGACATGCCGAGACGCAAGGGGGTTGGTCGTACCATTGAGGAAGACGTCAACAGGGGAGGGCTCGATCCGTATGGACCACGGGAATGACCAGGCGACGGCCGAAGCCCCCGGGGCCTGGCGGACGATCCCGCGAGCCAAGACCTACGAGCTCGTCGTCGACCGCATCGAGGCCCAGATCATGTCGGGGAACCTCCGGGTGGGTGACCGCCTTCCGGCCGAACGTGACCTGGCGTCGATGCTCGAGGTCAGCCGCTCCGCGGTCCGCGAGGCGATCCGGGTCCTCGAAGCCCGAGGGGTGCTGACCTCGACGGTGGGTAACGGGCCCGACTCCGGCACCGTGATCAGCGGCTCGTCCTCCGATGCGCTCAACCGCCTCCTCCGACTGCACGTGGCCCTGACCAACTTCCCGATCGACCAGGTTGTCGAGGCGCGGGTCATGCTCGAGCGGTGGAGCGTACGGCTCGCTGTCGCGAACGCCAGCGCTGCAGACCTGGCCGTGCTGCGCAAGCTCCTGGCCGAGATGGACGACAAGAGCATCAGCCGCGCGGCGTTCAACGACCTCGACACCGCATTCCACGTGGCCATCGCCGATGCCAGCGGAAACCGCCTGGTCGCCGACCTCACCGGGGCCATGCGCGAAGCGGTACGGCATTCCCTGCTCGCCGCCTTCAGCGAAACCGCCGAGTGGGAGAAGCTGGCGGATGGGTTCCGGTCCGAGCACCACGCCATCTACGAGTGCATCGCCAGCGGCGACGGATCCCGCGCCAGCGACACGGTCGAGGCCCACATCCGCGACTTCCTCGGGCGGATGCCCGTCCTCCTGCCGCCACGCTGAGCCAGGTCAAGCCACAGGACGGCCGAGTCCACCGAAGCGGTCGGTGAAGCCGTCATCGGATGATCCGGTGAGGGGCACTCGGGGGCCATGCCTCGTCATCCCCTCAGACACGACCTGCTGACGGCTCCTACGTCACCAACCGACGCAGCCCCATCCCGTACGCGCGCTTGCCGATCGCTCCGACGAGCGGATCCATCCAGCGCGGAAGCCAGGTGATGACGAGGTGCTGCGTCCAGGTGACGTCGCTGCCCGTCGCGGTAGGGGAGACCGTCCAGCCGACCGTCCCGCCGACGAGGCGGCCGTGCTTCGTGATCGCGACCAGTCCTGGCGTGTCTCCCGGCTCGTTCCCCGCCGGCGGCCGGAGCTCGTCGACGACCATGATGTCGTCGAACCCGAGCCGGCCCCATCCCGTACGTGCCACGAACCGCTGCCCGACGCGAGGCGCGCCCTCGTACTGCAGCTTGGTGAACGGGATCGCGGCGGAGTGGGCGTCCCAGTCGACGAGGTGGTCGAAGCAGGCACGAGCGGGCAGCGGACTTGCCGCGCGAATGACGAAATCGGCCATCCCACATCCCTTGGGGTCGACGGTGGGTTCTCTCTGCAGGCTAACGGCTCCACCAACTGCCGCCGACTACGACGGTTTCGCGGCGGATCGCGAAGGGTCGTGCGGTCAGAACAGGAGTCGGAGCGCCACACGTGGACGACTGACTGATCCTTCGGATGCTCGGCCATGATGGTGGCGTGACCGTACTCATGCAGTGGTTGGGGTTCGTCGCCGGCCTTGCCCTGCTGATCCTCACGCTCGCAAGCGTCATCGGCACGCTGGTGGTGCCGCGAGGTATCGACTCGGCCATCTCCCGGTGGGCGGACGACGTGGTCGACTGGGGCTTCCACCTCATCAGCTCGCGCGTCCGCAACAAGTACCGCCATGAGGCGGTTCTCGCGTGGCAGGCACCGATGACGCTGCTCGTGCGCCTCAGCGTCTGGATCGTGCTGCTGTGGGGGGCGTACGCGCTCGTCCTGCTCCCTTTCGCAGGGCCGGCAGCCTTCAGTGAGGCCGGGTCGTCGATGTTCACGCTCGGCTACGCGCCGCCGACGAACGCGGTCACGACGCTCATCGAGTACATGGCGGCGTTCACCGGGGTCATCGTCGTGGGCCTGCAGGTCGGCTACCTGCCCACGATCTACGCGGCGTTCAACCGTCGCGAGACCGAGGTGACGCTGCTGACCTCACGTGCGGGCGTGCCGGCGTGGGGGCCGGAGCTGCTGCTCCGTACGCGCTGGGGCTATCAGGACACCGACCCGATCTCCTACCTGGACGACCTCTTCAAGACCTGGGAGAGATGGGCTGCCGAGGTGGGGGAGTCCCACACCACGTACGTGACGCTCGTACGGTTCCGCTCGCCGCGCCCGTTGTCCCACTGGGTGACCTCGTTGATCGCGGTCATGGACGCCGCCGCGATCCACCTGGCGGTCGACCCGTCGAGCCCGCCGAAGACCTCGGCCCGGCTGTGCATCCGGATGGGCTTCACGGCCCTCAACCAGATCGCGGAGACGATGCGCGTCCCGTACGACAAGGACCCGTACCCCGACCAGCCGATCTCTGTCTCGCGGGAGGACTTCGGCGAGGCGATGGACACGCTGCGGAGCGTCAGCTACCCGATCGAGGTCACCGACGACGAGGCCTGGGTCAACTTCCGGGGCTGGCGGGCGAACTACGACCTCGCGGCCCTGTCGATCGCGCGTGCGGTCGATGCTCCGCCGGCACTCTGGACCGGGCCGCGACGGTTCAAGAGCACTCCGATGCCCCCTGTACGTCCGCCGACCCGCGTGCCGAAGGCGCCGTCGGCCGACGAGGGATCNNCGAACGCCGTCGGTGGGGGCGGGCGCAAACACGTGCATCCGTATGGGGCCCTCGATGACGTCGAGCAGCGACGTGACATTCGTCCAGGGCGGGAGCTGGCCCTCGGAGATCGCCACCTGGATGCGGCGACGCAGCGGAAGCACCGTGCGCTCGTTCATCCCGTCTGCGATCCGGTCGAACGGCTCGATACCGGCGACAGCGTCGATCTGGACGCGCCGGACGGCCAGCGCGAAGTCGCTCAGGTACAGGTCCGCTACGCGGTGCGCCTCGGCCAGCAGCAGGTCGCGCACGGTGGAGAACTCGCCGGTGAGCTCGGGGATGTACGCCTCGAACGCNNGCTTCGAGGATGCGCTTCTCGGCCGTCTCGTCGAGGGGACGGCCAACCTTTCGCACAGCGGGCTCGACGGGGACCGGTTCGGCAGCAACCTTGCCGGCGTTCTCGACCGATAACTCCTGCATGCAGTCCCCCAAGGGCGCGCGTTCGTCGGTCGAACCGTAGCGCTTCTAGAACGGCGCTGCTCCGGCCGGGAGTGAGATCAGACGTGAAGCGTCCGAAATTCAACATTCCTAGCCGTAGCGTCCAGTGCGGTGGGGGCACGGCGAGAGCGTCTCGGCGTACGCGGCCGCGGCGCTACCTCCTCGGCTCGCGGTTGGCCGAGTGCACCCGACGCTGTCGTCGACTCCGACGTCGTCAGCGCGTACGGCCTCGCCTTCGCCACGAGTGACCGCTTGCGAGCGGGGCCACTTGCCGTGGGGCTCTACCAGGAACTCCGGGACCATTCGTGCGAAGCTGGAGAGGTGAGTCAAGATCCGGTGGCCTTCGCAGACCTTCCTGCGGCTGACCTGGTCCTGGAGCGGACCTATCGTGGCGGCGTGAATCGGAACTTTGGCGACGATCCGATCTTCAAGCTACTGCCCGTAGGGAATCAGGGTGGTTTCCGGGTGACTGGAAGCATCGTCAAGGGGACCGTCAAGTTGGTTGTTCTGTACACCTCAGGGGTTGAGGTCGACTGGCCGGACGAGATCGATCCAACGACAGGTGACTTCACGTACTACGGGGACAACCGTCATCCCGGGCGGGAGCTACACGACACTCCACGTGGAGGCAACCTTCTTCTGCGCAACGTCTTCGCGGCTTCCCGTGAAACCGCTGAAAGTCGACTCACGGTACCGCCCGTACTGCTCTTCCAAGCGGCGGGGAGCGGAAGGGACGTGATGTTCCGGGGCCTCCTGGCGCCGGGGTCCCCGCGGTTGTCGGGGGATGAGGAGCTGGTGGCTATCTGGAGGACCACCAAGGACCATCGGTTCCAGAACTACCGTTCCCACTTCACTGTTCTGCAGACGCCTGTCGTCTCGCGGGCGTGGATCAACCAGATTCTTGCGGGCGACCCGCTTGGTGACGCGTGTCCGGGTGAGTGGCGTAAGTGGGTGCAGGGGCGCATCTACCAAGCTCTCGAGGCGCCTAGGAACGTCGCGGTTCGCAGTAAGGCGGAACAGCTGCCGAAGCCGGAAGATGCCTGGATGATGCGGTTGGTTCACAAGCACTTCAGCCCGAATCCGGTGGCTTTCGAGAACTTCGCCGCCCAACTGTGGTTGAGGTCCGACCCGAATGTGGCGTCGGTGGAAGTGACCCGGCCTAGCCGTGACGGGGGGCGCGACGCCATCGGTGAGTACCGGCTTGGCCCGGGTGTTGATCCGATCCGACTGCAGTTCGCCTTGGAGGCGAAGTGCTACAACCCCGACGGCGGTGGCCTCGGCGTGAAGATGGTGAGTCGGCTGATCTCTCGCATCAAGCACAGGGAGTTCGGGGTTTTCGTCACCACCGCCTACGTCGGCGATCAGCCATACAAGGAGGTGCGCGAGGACGGGCACCCCATTGTCTTTCTCGTGGGCCGTGACCTCGTGGAGATCCTCAAGAAGATGGGGCTGACCACTCCGGCGGCTCTGACTACGTACCTGGACACGGAGTACCCGCACGATGCTGCGGCCCCGGTAGTCGACCTGGTTCAGGAACTCGTAGACCCCGTCGTGGAGCTGCTCGGCAGCGATGCTGTCCCGACCTCGACTGGCGACATCCAGGATCAGGAAAAGGCCGATTGCGGCGACGCGCTCTCTCTGAACGGGACTTCTCGCCAGCACTGATCGGTGCTCGATCATGAGGAAGCTGAGGCCGGGCTCACCCGGCACGGGGGTCCGATGGCACAGTGGGGCGCAGTGCACCTGAACGTGGCCCAGCGGGCCTAGTCAGCAGNNCCCCAACGAAGAAGGCCCCATGCCCCACGATCTGGATCTCGGTTTCCCGCCGCCGCGCCAGCCCTATGGAATCCCCAGCACCGGAAAGACGAAGGGGCTTGCGGGGCAGTGGAAGGCGCTGAGCGGCAAGGTCAAGATCGGGGTCATTGCCGGCGGCATCATCAGTCTGGGCGCTGTGGGTGCGATGGCGAACCCGCTCTCGTCGACGCCGACGCCTCCTGTGCCGCTCGTGAGTTCGAGCACTTCGGCCAGGACCACCAGCGCTGGTACGACTTTGAAGGCAGACGCCACTCGGCCGCCCTCGACCGAGCCGGTCGCGACGGCATCGGTCAGCGATCCAGTCACGACAGTTGCTCCCGCCACGACAGCCGCGCCGGCCACCACGGTTCCCGCAGCTGCGACGACGAAAGCCACAGTGGCGAAGGCCGCGACGACCGCCAAGACGACTGCGGCCGCTCCGAAGACCACTGGAACGAAGGCCGCGACCACCGCTGTGACCAAGGCCACGGTCACCCCAGGCGCCTATTGCTCGGGTGCGGGCTCAACCGGCGTGACGACCACGGGGAAGGCAATGGTCTGCAAGGTCTCGGCGACNNGACACTCGGTTGAGGTGGCGCGCGGCGTAGCCGTACCTCCATGACCATCTCCGCGCACACATGAGGACAAGGACCAAAGTCGCCCTTGTCGCGCTCGCGTGCGTCCTCGTCGTGGTCGCTGGGTACCTCGTCGGCCCTGCGGTGAATCGTCTGATCCACCCCGCGCCGACGGCGACTCCGACGTCGTCAGCGGAGCGCGACGCCTCCGTACA
>PMBM01000061.1:1234-8083 GCA_003153855.1 Propionibacteriaceae bacterium | reverse complement strand
CCGGTCTTGCGGTCGCCGATGATGAGCTGGCGCTGGCCGCGCCCGATGGGGGTCATTGCGTCGATCGCCTTGATGCCGGTCTGGAGAGGCTCGTTGACGCTCTGCCGGTCCATGACGCCGGCGGCCTGGAGCTCGAGGTTGCGACGCTCGGTGAGGCCGGGGATCTCGCCCAGGCCGTCGATCGGCTCGCCCATCGCGTCCACGACGCGGCCGAGGTAGCCGTCACCCACGGCGACGGAGAGGATCTCGCCCGTACGCTTGACGGTCGAGCCTTCCTCGATGCCTTCGGAGTTGCCGAGCACGACGACGCCGATCTCGCGAACATCGAGGTTCAGAGCGATCCCGCGGACGCCGTTCTCGAACTCCAGCAGCTCGTTCGCCATCGCCGAGGGCAGACCCTCGACGCGCGCGATGCCGTCACCCGAGGTGAAGACCGTTCCGACCTCCTCGCGGGAGGCTGCGGACGGGTTGAAGTCCGCGACGAACTGCTCCAGTGCCGCCCGGATCTCGTCCGAGTTGATCGTCAGTTCCGCCATGAGTGGCTGCCTTCCTTCGTTACGCGAGCTGACGCCTGGCCGCTTCGAAGCGCCCAGCCATCGATCCGTCGATGATTTCGTCGCCGATCTCGACCCTTACCCCGCCGACGAGGTTCGGGTCGATGACGACCATGAGATTGACCGGGCGCTTCATCTGCGCGGTGAGCGCCGCCTCGAGCCGAGCTTCCTGGTCGGCAGTGAGCGGATGGGCCACGACGACCGTCGCCAGCGAGCGGCGTCGAAGCGCTGCGGAGATCAGCAGGTAGCCCTCCAGGGTGATGTCGAACGTATGGTCGCCCGCGGCCACGGCCCGCTGGGCCAAGGCCAACGTCTCCGGCGGGACCTTGCCCTTCAGCAAGGTCGCCACCAGCCCAACGCGCGCCTCGAGAGGTACGTTGCGGTCCGCCAGCGTCGTCCGCAGCTGATGGTCGGCATCGACGATCCGGCCGAACCTGAACAGGGTGTGCTCGACCTCGTCGAGGGTGCCTGCCTGCTCCGCTATCAGAAGCACGGCCCGAACGCCCTGCCGCTCGATCGCGCTGACGAACGCCAGCCCGGACCGCCAGTTCTGCGACACCGCGGCGTCGAGGACGGAGACAGCGACCGCGCTGACCCTTCCGCCGAACAGCTTGCCCGCAACGGCTCTGCGATCCTCCACCGGGAACGCGGGCTCGGTGACAGCCCTGCGGAGCTGCGCCGACCCGGCCAGGACGTCCGCCACCGCGAACAGCTCGTCGCTCAGGCCTGCGGGCACGGTGCCGAGCTCCGTCAGGACGGCGTCGACCGCACCCTGTCGGGCCTCTGCATTCGCGCTCATAGCCATATCGACCCCTATGCCTGTTGCGGTGCCGCGTCGAGATCGGCGATGAACCGGTCGATCGTGCGCTGGGCCCTGGCGTCGTCCGTGAGCGCCTCGCCCACGATCTTCTCGGCCAGCGTCGTGGCGAGACCGCCGACGTCACGACGCAGGGTCTCACGCGCTGCTGCACGCTCGGCGTCGACCTGCGTGTGCCCTGTCGCCACGATGCGCGCGGACTCCGCGGTCGCGGCGGTGCGCATCTCGGCCTGGATCTGCGCGCCGGCGTTCTTCGCATCCTCACGGATCTTCGACGCCTCGTCCTTGGCCGTGCTGAGCTGCGAGCGGTACTGCTCGAGAGCCGCCTTCGCCTCGGCCTGGGCCTCTTCCGCGCGCTCGATGCCGCCGCGGATCGCGTCAGCGCGCGTCGCGTACATCGTTTCGAACGAGGGCATGACCTTCTTCCACACCACCAGCCAGATGATGCCGATCAGGACGATGCCGACGATGAACTCGCTCGGATGGTCCGGAAGCAGCGGCCCCAGGGGGCCTGTGCCTTCGAGGAGGATCATCCGATGCTCACTTGGTCAGCGTGCCGGTCAGCACGAACGCGAGCGCGATGCCGATGATGGCGAGCGCCTCGACGACGGCGAAGCCGATCCACGCGGTGCTCAGCAGCGAGCTGCGGGCCTCGGGCTGACGGGCCGTGCCGTTGATGACGGCGGAGAAGATCATGGCCACGCCGACGCCTGGGCCGATGGTCGCGAGACCGTAGCCGACCATGTTGAGCGAGCCAGACATTTCAAGGAGGGTCATGACGGGTCCTTTCGGATTGGGGCTTTGCCGGTAGTGATTCTTCTTCTGCTCAGTGTTCCTCGGCGATGGCCGACGAGACGTACTGGGCGGTGAGGACGGTGAAGATATAGGCCTGAAGGACGGCCACGAGCAACTCCAGGGCGAAGATGGCGAAGGCGAGGATCATCGCCGCACCACCCGCGATCTTGTTGATGATCGGCTCGGACACGAACATCAGGTACGTGCCGCCGAGGACGAACACGAGGACGACGAGGTGACCGGCGAACAGGTTCGCGAACAGTCGCAGGCCGAGCGTGATCGGCCTGACGATGAAGTTCGAGAGGATCTCGAGCGGGATGATCAGCGGCAGCAGCGCCACAGGGACGCCGGCCGGGACCGTCATCCGCTTCAGGTAGCCGAACAGGCCCCACTTCTTGATCCCGGCCCCGTTGTACAGAAGCCACGTGATCAGCGCGAGCCCCCAGGCGAAGCCGATCTTCGAGAACGTCGGGAACATGAAGACGAAGGTCTGCCCGAACAGGTTGTTGACGATGATGAAGCTGAAGATCGAGATCAGGTACGGCAGGTAGGTCTTGTAGTCGTGGCCGAGGATGTCGCGGGCGACCGTGTTGCGGAGCATGTCGTAGAGGTACTCCCCCACGAACTGCTTCTTGCCCGGGACGATCTTCATGTTGTGGCTCACGTACAGCCAGAACCCGATCACGAGGGCCGCGCCGATGACGGCCTGAGCGATGTGGTTCGTGACCCAGATGTCGGTCCACGCGTAGTGCGCCGAGTCGCCCTGCGTCCATGCCGCGCTCGGGAACAACGGTCGGGAGTCGAACGAGCCCACACCGAATGTCGGCGCTGCGCTTCCCTCCAGCGGAAGGAATGGGGTGGCTAGTGGGGTCACCATGTCCCTTTCGTCAGTTGTTCGGCTCGGAGGATCGCGTGACGATCCCGTATCGCTTGTAGATGACGAAGACGCTCAGCGCCAGTCCTCCTACGACTCCGAGGGGCAGAAAGAGGATCGTACCCAACAGGTGGTCGGCGACCCAGCCGAGCCCTCCGTAGAGCAACGGTCCCGCCAAGATGTAGCTCAGCGCAGCGTAAGGATCGCCGTGTTCACCTCGTCGTTCGCTCATGGCACGGCGAGCCTAGCAGCCCGGGCGGGGTGGGTCATATCTCGCAGAAACTCACTCGCCGAAGGTCGGAACACGCAGTTTTCGGAAGGCGACGACGAGTCCCGTGAGCCATCCGAGGACCCCCAGAACGATCCCGGCGAACAGAGCCCGGGTATCGATGGCGTCGATGACGGAGGGCCAGACGATCGACGCCCAGAGCAAGGCTCCGAGGAGCGAGACGCGTACGACGTACGAGGCGACGCTGACCGTACGGATCGTCTGAGGCGGCGCGTCGGCGTACTGCATCTGTACGCCTTGGCCGATCGCGTAGTAGGCGACGGCGAGCGCTGCGCCGATCAGACCGCTGAGCAGCCCCAGGCCGCCGCTGAGGATGATGCCGGCGACCGCCGACAGGACGAGGCCCCCGTGCCACCCGACGAGGCCACCCACGAACAGGCGTGTCGCCCGTACCCGGTTCGGCGACGGGGTCATGGCAGATCGGGGGTGCGGGCCGGTGGTGCCGCCGCGGCCGCCCGGCGCCGAGGCACGATCGTGAGCAGCACGAGGATGGCCGCGAGACCCACCAGCACGGCGACGATCCACCAGTTGTTGTCCATGAAGCCGATGGCGATCGCCCCGAACGACAGCAGCGACGTCCACAGGTACATGAGGAGCACGGCCCGCGTCTGGGAGTGACCCAGCTGCAGGAGCCGGTGGTGCAGGTGCTTCTTGTCCGGACGGAACCACCACGTACCGGCGACGGTCCTCCGGACGTACGCGAGCACGAGGTCGAGCACAGGCAGCGCGAGCACGGCCAACGGCAGGACGATCGGCAGGTACGCGGCGAGGAGGCCTCCCGTCCCGCTCAGGGCAGCCGGGTCGAGCTGGCCGCTGAGACTCACGGTCGACGTGGCCAGGAGGACGCCGAGCAGCATCGCGCCGGCGTCGCCCATGAACATCCGCGCGGGGAAGAAGTTGTGACCCAGGAACCCGAGACAGACACCGGCCGCCACGATCGTGACGAGGCTGGCCGTGGTCGCTCGGACGAGGTCGTGCTCGACGGTGAGGATGTACGCGTACGCGGCGAACGCCAACGAGCCGATGGCCACCACGCCCGCGGCGAGCCCGTCGAGACCGTCGACGAAGTTGATGGCGTTCGCGCAGATGAAGATGACGACGACCGTGACCGCCATCCCCGTCCCCTGGTCGAGCGAGACGAGGCGCCCTGGCAGCGGGATCCAGAGCACCGTGACACCGCCGAGCACCGCGACGCCCGCAGCCAGCACCTGACCGGCGGCCTTGGCGATCGCCGGCAGGTCGATGATGTCGTCAACGACACCGACGACGCTGATGACAGCAGCAGCGCCGAGCACGGCGAGCGAGTCGCTCGTCACCGACGAGTGGCGACCCAGGAACGGCAGGTGCGAGGCGCAGAAGAACGCCACGAAGACGCCGATGAGCATCGCCACGCCACCGAAGTACGGGACGGGGCGGGCATGGACGTCGCGGTCCCGGACCATCGCGACGGCCCCGACCCGCAGGGCGAGACTCCGGCACATGGGCGCGGACAGGTACGTCGCCGCGAGGGCGATGAGCAGGACGAGGACGTACTCGCGCACCTAGGAGGTCGTCTCCTCGGTACCGGCCGTGGTGGCGTGGGTCGGCTCTGCGGCCTCGGTCGTCACGACGGCGTCGGGGACGGCAGCCTCAGAGACGGCGGCGTCGGAGTCCGGAGCCTCGCTCGCTTCGGGCTCGTCGACGGTCTCCTCCGGCACGGGGTCGGGCTCCGGCCCCTGGAGACCGGGAAGCAGCTTTCGGAGCTCGTCCAGCGGGATCGCGCCGACGCGCAGCACCCGGCCGGACAGGTCGTCGGAGAAGTCGACGATCGTCGAGGGCGTGGGGCCAGGTGTCGGACCGCCGTCGACGTACACGGCGACGGATCCTCGCAGCTGTCGGCGTGCATCCTGCTCGTCGGTCGCCGCCGGCTCGCCGCTGATGTTGGCGCTCGACACCGCGAGCGGACCGGTTGCGCGGAGGATGGCCCGGGCGACCTCATGGTCGGGGACGCGCAGNNACCTCCCGCGTGTACGCCTCGAGGACCTCGGCGTCGCCGATGAGGACTGGTGGCGGCATGTCACGGCCGCGGTGCTTCGCGTCGAGCAGCCCTTGGACCGCCTCCGGAGAGAACGGATCCGCTGCGATCCCGTACACCGTGTCGGTCGGGAACACGACGCTCTCGCCCGCGCGGATCGCGGTCCGCACGCTCTCGATCGCCGTCTGGAGGTCCTCGGCGCTGACCACGAGCGGCTCGCGCTCGGGTTCCGGCTGGGGTTCGGGTTCGGCGACGACCTCGGGCTCGGCCGGGACCTCGGGCCCTGATTCGCCCTCCGGCTCGACGACGGGCGTCGGCTCGCCGTCGGACGCCGCCTCGGGCTGGTGGAGCGAACCTTCCGCGTGCACGGCGGGGCCGTCGTCGAGGGGTGTCGTGAAGTCGCTGGACTCGGTCACCCGCTCATCCTGCCAGCCCGCCCGCGCAGGGACGAATGACCGGGCCGCGTCACGGGACACGTCGGGCGGTGACGAAGCGCCACCGGCCCACGAGATCCTGGTGGTCGCGCACGGTGTCGAAGCGCCCGTGCCGTGCGTACAGCTCCACGACGTCCGCGTGCTGGACCTCGGCGTGCTCTGCCGCGAGGAGACCTCCGGGACGCAGCAGGCGGGCGGCGACGCCGGCCACCACGCGCAGCGCGTCGAGCCCGTCCGCGCCCGAGAAGACGGCGAGCTCCGGATCGTGGTCACGCACGTCGGCGGGAACGCTCTCCCACGCGTCGAGCGGGACGTATGGGGGGTTCACGACGACCAGGTCGACCGTCCCGTCCAGCTCGTACAGCCCGTCCGCCATGTCGGCCTCGACGACGCGCACGCCTGTACCCTCCAGGTTGGTCATGAGGTACGGGATCGCGTCGGGCGCCAGCTCGAGCGCCCACTGGTCGAGGCCGGGCCCTTCGATCGCGAGCGCCCTGCTGATCGCGCCGGAGCCCGCGCACAGCTCGACCACGCGGCTGCCCGCCTGTACGTGCTCGAGGCACCAGCCGGCCATCGTCTCGGTCTCGGGCCGNNACGTGCGCGACGAGCGTCCTCGCCTCGGCGTCGGGGGAAGCCGACCCGGAGTCGGCGAGGGCCTGCGCAGCGCGCCGAACGGCAGCGCTCGCCCCCAGCGGCACGGTCAGGCCTCGCCGACGTGCTCGAGCCGGTCCGCGAGGTCCGCCTCGTGCAGCGCGTCGAGCAGCGGCTGGAGCTCGCCGTTGAGGACGAGATCCAGGTTGTGCGCCTTGAAGCCGATGCGGTGATCGGCGATCCGGTTCTCCGGGTAGTTGTACGTACGGATGCGCTCCGAGCGATCCACCGTACGGACCTGCGACCTCCGGGCGGCGGACGCGGCGGTCGCAGCCTGCTCCTCCGCCAGCGTGACGAGACGCGCGCGCAGCATGCGCATCGCCGTCTCCTTGTTCTGGAGCTGGGACCGCTCGTTCTGGCACGAGACGACGGTGCCGGTGGGAAGGTGCGTGATCCGTACGGCGGAGTCGGTCGTGTTGAC
>PMBM01000061.1:0-1221 GCA_003153855.1 Propionibacteriaceae bacterium | reverse complement strand
GGTGCACGCCGCCCTCGAACTTGAGGACCCCGTACGGCATGGCGTCGGGGTTCGACGTCGACGGCGACTTGATCGTCATGGCGATGGACTTGTAGCCGCCGAGGTCGGTCTCCTGACTGTCGAGCACCTCGACCCTCCAGCCGCGGTTCTCGGCGTACCGGCGGTACATGTTCACGAGGTCGCCGGCGAACAGGGCCGACTCCTCGCCCCCCTCCCCCGACTTGATCTCGATGATCGCGTCCGTGCTGTCGTGGGGATCGCGCGGCGCGAGGAGCCGGGTGAGCTTCTCCGTGGAGGCGTTGAGCTCGGCAGTCAGCGACACGGCCTCGGACTCGAAGGACCGGTCCTCCTCGGCCAGCTCCTTGGCGGTGGCGAGGTCGCCGATCAGACGGGCATGATCAGCCAGGGCGGCGACGATGGGCGAGAGCTCGGCGTAGCGACGGCCGAGGCGGCGGGCCAGCGCGGCGTCGCCATGGGTCGCGGGATCGGCGAGCCGCTTCTCGATCTGGGCGTGCTCGGCGACCAGTGCGTCCGTGCCCTCGGCCATCGAACCCTCCCTGTCGCGAATCGTGTGAGAAGCGCAAACACCGGGGCGAGGGTTTCCCCCGCCCCGGTGAGTGGACGACTGGTGCTAGCTCTTCTTCGCGTAGCGACGCTCGAACCGAGCGACACGGCCGCCGGTGTCGAGGATCTTNNTGCCCGTGTAGAACGGGTGGCAGGCTGCGCAGACCTCGGTGTGGATCTGGCCGCTCTTGGCGGTGGACCTCGTCGTGAACGTGTTTCCGCAGCTGCAGACCACAGTCGTCTCGACGTAGTCGGGGTGAATCCCCTGCTTCATGGTTTCTCCTTGTATCGCGGACCGGGTCGCCAGGTGTGGACGGATGAGCCGTCCGGGGCGTGAACCGGAGCCGACCGCCCATTATGTCTCACGGCAGCCCCGGTCCCAAACCGGCTCGATCAGTTGGTCGTCGTCCGCGAGATCTGAACGAGGAACTCGTGGTTCGACGTCGTCTTCCGCAACTGTTTGAGCAACATCTCCAGAGCGGCCGTGTTGTCCATGCCGGACAGCACGCGCCGCAGCTTCCAGATGATGGCCAGCTCTTCCTTGCCCAGCAGGAGCTCCTCGCGACGGGTGCCGGAGGCGTCGACGTCGATGGCCGGGAAGATGCGCTTGTCGGCCAGGTCGCGGCGAAGTCGGAGCTCCATGTTGCCGGTGCCCTT
>PMBM01000024.1 GCA_003153855.1 Propionibacteriaceae bacterium | reverse complement strand
ATCTGAAGGGCGGCTTCCTGGTCCTGCGCGGTGGCGCGGATGGCCTGACCGGTGCGTCCGTACTTGAGGAAGACCGCCATCACGCCCATGACGACGGCAGTGACAGCGAGCATGACGACGTCCGAGGTGCCGAAGCGCATCGTTCCGATGTGGAAGTTCGAGGTGGGCAGCACTTTGGGGAACACGCGGAACTCGGCGGTGAACGTGATCTGGGACACGTTGTCGAGGATCTGCGAGACCGCGTAGGTCGACAGCATGGCGGCCAGCGGCAGGAACTTCGCCAGCGGCCGCACGACGGTGACGTTGATGACCAGACCCAGCGCAGCGCAGATGACGAGCACCAGGGGAAGGGCGAGCCAGAAGGACAGGCCGAGCTCGGCGACGAAGAACCACGCCAGCATCGCCCCCAGTCCGAAAAACGAGAACTGAGCGAAGTTGACGACGTTCATGACGCCGAACACGAGGGAGATCCCGACCGCTCCGAGGGCGTACACGTTCCCTCGGAGCAGGCCGGCGATCAGAGTGTCGAACATGATCCTTGAGCTGACATCTGCCCCTCAGCCCTTGTACTCGACCCACTTACCACCGGTGAGGATGGTAGGTGTGAGCTTGGGCGAAGCGACCCGACGAGTCGTCGTGTCGAAGGTGATGGTGCCGTACACGACGCTCGGGACGTCCTTGACCTGCTGGAAGCCCTTGAGGATGCCGTCGCGGGTCGTACCGCCCAGCTTGGCAGCGGCCACGGCCACGTTGAGGGCGTCGTAGGCTCCCGCCTCGAAGCCGGTCACGTGGGTCTCGGTCGGGTACTTCGCCTTGAACGCCGTCACGAAGGCCTGCACCTTCGCGTCGCTGCTGGTCTCCAGGAACTGAGCACCGACGATCGAGCCCTCGGCGTCCGGAGTGCCGTCGAAGGACTTCTCGTCCTGGCCGCCGTAGAACGTGCCCTTGTAGCCGATCGCACGCAGCTGGGTCACGAGCTTCGCCGCGTCAGGTCCGTACCCGACATGAACGAAGGCATCCGGGTTGCCGGCGACGGCCTTGGTCAGCGAGGGACGGTAGTCGTCCGACGTATCCAGTACGCCCTCGGCGTCGGTGATCGTCAGGCCGATCTTCGTGGCCTCGTCCTTGAACGCCTGGAACGCCGGGATTCCCCAGTCCGCCGTGTTGAGGTAGGTCACGCCGACGGACTTGACGCCCTTGCTCTTGATGTAGTCGGCCTCCCACACGTACGTCGCGCTCGTGGTGATCGAGGTGGACCACTGGTACTGCGTGCCCTTCTCGGTGAAGGCTGGGTTCGAGTTGTTGTAGCCGTACTGCAGGAGCTTGCCGGCCGTGTAGAGGGGCGAGGCGGGGATGGAGGCAGCGGACGAGTAGTCGCCGAAGACGAGGCTCACGCTCGGGTCGCCGACGAACTTCTGCGCGACGGCCACCGACTGCTTGGGATCGGACTGCGAGTCCTCGTACTTCAGGGCGACGGGATGGCCGTTGATGCCGCCGTTCGCGTTGACCTGCTCGACGGCGAGGTCGAACGCCTTCCGGAACTGCTCGCCGTACTGGGCGTACTGGCCGGTGATGGCGGCCGACACGCCGAAGTTGACGGTGTCGGTCGTCGACGCGCCGCCTGTGGCGTTCGCGGTGGAGCAGGCTGCCAGGCCTAGGGCGGTGCTGGCGGCGAGGACGGCTGCAGCGAGCCGTCGCCTGTACAGGGTAGGGAGCTTCATGGTGTTCACCTTCGTTGTGTTGGTAGTGGTGTCTGACAGGTTCAACGGGCGTCCCTCAGTCGCCGCAGGGAGTCGGGCTCGGCTGGGGTCGGAATGGTGCAGCTGGGGGCGAGCAGGAACGGACGGGAGAGCGGCGCGGCGAGGGTCGCGTCGAGCTGGGCGGCAACCTGCGTACGGTCCGCCCCGACGGCGAAGAGCTCGTTGTTCACGCCGCCGACCACGGTGACGCCGAGGTCGGCGGCGAGGGCGGGGTTGCCCGGGAGGAACTGGTCCCAGTGGAGGGCGTCGACGGGATACCCGGTGAACCAGTCGGGGTGGGAGTCCGCACGGCAGGTGTGGAGGACCACCTGGCCGTCGCCGACCGCCTCCAACACCTGGAGGTCGTACGGACGGGAGTACGCGTCGAACGTCTCTTTGTCGAAGTAGCCGTTGCTGGCCGTACCCGTGACTGCGTAGAAGATGCCGTCCAGGCCGGCGCCACCGTGCTCGACGGGGGCCAGGAGCAGCGCGACGTAGTCGGCGAACGTCGTGGCGATCGCTGCGAGGGCGGCATGGGCCAGCTCCGGATCGGTCCGCAGCAGGTCGTCACGGGTGAACTGGGCGGCCGAGCCGACGAACTCGCCACCGGGGTAGGACGGAAGCCCGGCGAGCTGCAGCAGGACCGAGAGCGGCGAGAACACCGTCTGGATCAGTGCGAGGTCTCCGAGCTGCTCGCGGATCAGGCGTGCCGAGGCGATGTGCTCGGCGAGGGCAGGGTTGGTACGCGGATCGAGGGGGACGATCTTCGCGAGGTCGGCGACGCTGGTGATGGCCGCGGACACGAGGCGGGGGACGACCCCGGCGTAGTCGAACTCGTCGTAGACCGAGCCCCAGGCCTCCGAGTAGTAGACGGCACGGGGGTTGATCTTCACCCAGTCCCAGTCCCAGGTGCGGTTGAAGTCGACGGTCGCCGTGGCGAAGCGGACGGGGTCGTACTCCTCGCCGACGAAGTGCTGCCAAGCGCTCGTCAGGAAGCGCCGCGGTGAGTCGCCCTGCAGCAGCGCGGTGAACTCGGCGCGCCGATCTGCGAGGACCTGAGTGGGCTGTACTGCCATGGTGATGGACTCCTGGAATTGTGCCGTCAATGGGGGAATCCCTGTGAAAAATGGCAGCGCGACAATTACTCGTGTCGCTATTGCCCGCGCCGTAAGACGCTCTATCCCAGGGGAGTGAGGAATGGAGGATGCGATACAAACGGATTGACCAGCGGACCGCAATTCACGTCGCGTGACGCAGGGGCTGGAGGGCTTCCGGGGGCCGCATCTTCAGCGGAGGAAGAGCGAGAATCGACTGCAGAAGCTCGACGACGAGGCCGGGCCTCCCTCAGCTAGCTGAGAGAGGAGAGATCTCGTCCCGGGCTAGTGCGAGGAGTCAGTTCACGCTCGACATACAGCGCTGACAAGGGCAACAGCGACGGGACATGGCAGCAGCACGCATCGTGCGGTGGCTCACGCCACTGATCGATCGGCTCATCGCACGTCGCTTCCTGTCAACCGGCGGGCCGTGTTGGTGCGTCCCGCGTGCTGGTCCCACAGGGGGACCCAGCAGGCGAAACGCTAGCAGCGGCCCCATTGTTTTCACAAGAGTGTCCGTATTGCGGACATCGTGCAATATGTGGCTCGACTGACGTAGGCCTCGGTGGTTTCATGTCACGAAAGGGGTCGACGCATCGGCTCCTATTCTGGTGATGAGGAATCAGCGATGGCGGTTGTACAGCTCGGCTTCTTCACACGGTTGCTCGAACGGGCGGACGCGGCGGACCGGTACCGTTTCGCCGCGGAGCAGGCGCGCCACGCCGAGGAGCTCGGCTTCCAGACGGTCTGGGTCGCCCAGCACCACTTCCACGCCGACGAAGGCGGTTTGCCGTCGCCGTTCGTCTTCCTGAGCCACCTCGCCGCGCAGACCAGCCGTATCCGGCTGGCAACCGGCGTGATCACCCTTCCGCTGGAGAACGTCGTCCGCGTCGCCGAGGACGCGATCGTCACCGACCTGCTGTCGGGCGGACGGCTCGAGCTCGGTCTCGGCTCCGGGTCGACCCCGGCATCTTTCGCGGCCTTCGGCGTCGACCCGTCCGACCGCGCCAGGGTGTACGAGGAGGCGGTGCAGCAGCTTCTCGCAGCCCTCGGCGGTCATGAGCTGGCGCATCCCGAGAACCACCTGTACCCGGAGGGAAGCGGCCTTCTCGGCCGGGTCTGGCAGGCGACGTTCTCGTCCTTCGGCGGCACCCGCGCAGGGGTCCCGGGCCACGGGCTGCTCCTGTCCCGTACGCAGCCTCGCCCTGACGGCGAACCAGACATACCTCTGGCGACCTTGCAGCAGCCCGTCGTCGACGCCTACCTGGCGGCTCTGCCGGAGGGCATCGCACCCCGCATCCTCGCGTCGCGGACGCTCCTGGTGACCGACACCGAGGCGGAGGCTGAGCGCTACCTCGAGGACGCCTGGGAGCGGTACCGCGCCAAGCCGCGCATCCCCGGGTTCTCCGTCGAGGCCGACGACGCTCGCACATGGGCCCGGCGCACCGACACCCACATCGGTACCCCGGAGCAGGTGATCGTCTCGCTGGGCTCCGACCCGATCATCCCTCAGTCGACAGAGGTGGCCTTCCAGGTGCACAGCGTCGACCCCGGCCACGACGCCACCCTGCGGTCGCTCGAGCTCATCGCCCGGGAGGTCGCTCCGGCCCTCGGATGGGCAACCAGCCGTACCCCGCTGGGGGCCGCGGCGCTCTGATGCGGTGGGGGCCGCCGCGATCACGGGGAAGGCTCATGGGTACGTTCTTCTGGCCAGGCTGTAGGGCTGGAGACGGAGGGGTCACATGCACGTGTCATCCACGACGGGCGATCATGAGCCCGCCCGAGGCGGCGCATGGGATGCGGCACGAGGGGCCGCCGCGATCGCGTACAACCTCGTCGGTTCGCCGTGGCTCAGGGAGCTGTACAACCGGTGGGGCACGAGCCGCGAGGAGTGGCTGGCTCCCATGCCCGGTGACGAGCTCGTTCCGGAGCCCGTGCTCTGCTCGACCCGGTCGGTGACGATCGGGGTTCCGCCGGACGCGGTGTGGCCCTGGTTGGCCCAGATCGGGCAGGGGCGCGGCGGGCTCTACAGCTACGACGCGCTCGAGAACATGGTCGGCCTCGACATCCACAGCGTCGACAGACTGTTGCCTGAAGACCAGCGGCTCCGTACCGGTGATCTGGTGCGACTCGGCAAGCCCGGTTCACCGTGCTTCAGCGTGGTGTCGCTCGAGGAGGACCGGTCCCTGGTCGCCGTGAGCGCCGACCCGGCAACAGGGTCGCCTGTTCCCACGCCGGTACGGGAGGGGACCGGGGCCACGTGGCAGTGGGTGCTGCGCCCGATCCGGGGTGGTACGGCGACGCGGCTGATCAGCCGGCAACGCAACTCCCATCCCGCGAACGAGCGGATCATGTGGCGTCTCGTCGAGCCGGTCGGCTTCGTCATGGAGCGCCGCATGCTGCTCGGGATCAAGGAGCGCGCGGAACGAACGAGTGTCCAGGGCAGGCACTGACCAGGACGCCTGGGGAATGCCGTCCTGCTCACGTCGGTTAGGGCGGGCATGACGACAATCGGCTTCATCGGTTCAGGACACATCGGCTCGCAGCTGGCTCGGCTGGCGGTTGCACACGGCTACGACGTCGTGATGAGCAACTCCCGAGACCCCGAGACGCTGAGCGATCTGGTAGCCGAACTCGGCCCGCACGCTCGGGCAGCAACCCCTGGGGAGGCAGCTGCGGCCGCCGACCTCGCCGTGGTGACGACACCGCTCTCAGCGATCGAGACGATCCCGGTCGACCAGCTGGCCGGCAAGGTCGTGATCGACACCAACAACTACTACCCCCAGCGCGACGGGCAGATCGCAGAGCTCGACAACGAGTCCACCACGGTCTCGGAGCTTCTCCAGCGTCGCCTGCCGACATCCAAGGTCGTCAAGGCCTTCAACCACATCCAGGCTGCCGCACTCACCACGGAAGGCCAAGAAGCGGGGACCTCTGGGCGTCGCGCCCTGGCAGTCGTCGGTGACGACGCGGATGCACGCACGACTGTCGCGAAGCTCATCGACTCCTTCGGGTTCGATGCGGTGGAGGTGTCTCCTCTCTCCGAGGGCTGGCGGATCCAGCGCGACACGCCTGGTTACGTGACCCGTCACACCGCGGAGACGCTCCGTACGGCACTGGCAGGGGCCAAGCGCTACAGGGACATGTGACGACGTGTAGCTGGTGACCTCGAAACCAAACGCCTCGGTCGGGCAGCGAGAGCCCCCGGCAGAGATCATCGAGGGCGACTACGTATCCGGCGGGCAAGAAATGTCGCTGCACAATGCTGAACAGATCCCATTCCTTTTTCGACAGGGGATCGTGCGATGTGGATTGTCGAAGAAGGTCGATCACCGGTCCGGATCGTAACCGACACTGGAATTCTCATTGCGTGGAACCGTACCCGTCTTCTCGGGCTCGGTCCCGCCCGTTCCCGGCTCGGCAAGGGGCGCGAGCGCGCCGGGTGCCTCCCGCTCGGATTCTTTCGGCCGGGCTGTACCGGTGGGCTGCAACACCGAACGCCGCGTCAGTGAACCAGGCGTGTGTCAGTCTCTTCATGGGCCGCCGCGTCAACAAGCTGCGGATCCATGTCGTCACGCTCAACCCACTGACGCGGCGGGATTGGCTTCAGCGGACCCATTCTTGTTCCGAATCCATCGGGTGATCCGGAGTGGTTTCGCGCCGAAGCGTGGTGCCGGGTGCTGTTCGTCGCTGGCCCGCCAGCCCACCGGGGCCGGTCGCGTCCGGGCCCGGAGCGGTGGGCTGGGTGGGTCAGGCCACGAACCGGTGGACCACCCGTCTGCGGGGTGTGACGGCGCTCGAGCCGCACGGCAGTTCACTCGAAATGGCGTGCAGGCAAATTCGAGAGCCCCCCCATGGTCCTCGAACGCCCAGGCTGCTGCGCCACTGGATTTGGCCCTAGATGGGGGAAATCCTGAGTCCGTGGGTATTTGACAGGAACCACCGCGTGGACTGAGTTTTCGATGCGGCGGATTGTTCCGTACAGTCAAGGGCAATGATGATAGGCATCCTGTCGAAGGCGATGGCCATCGGTGGCTGGGTGAGGCAGAATCGGAGGCGTCACGTGGCTTCTACAACACGTGCGGGTTTGAGGTTGGGGCCGTCGTGCATGGTGGCCGCAGTGGTGATTGTCTGCGTGTCAGCCCTTGTGCCGCAGGCATACGCGAGCCCGACTCCCGAGCCGTCGCCGACAGCACCACCGGCCGCCATCACCACGACAGGTCCGTCTGCGCCGGTCTCCTCCATCACTTCGATATCAGGCGCCCCGGCCTCATCCACTTCTCCGTCGGTGTCGGGGACCGTT
The DNA here is from genome assembly GCA_003153855.1 of Propionibacteriaceae bacterium. Classification (GTDB taxonomy): domain Bacteria; phylum Actinomycetota; class Actinomycetes; order Propionibacteriales; family Propionibacteriaceae; genus Fen-668. The sequence goes on along the minus strand of PMBM01000024.1, from coordinate 18,879 downwards.
GCCTCGTCGCCTTCTCCTTCGGGCTCGGAGACGTCGGCCCCATCGGCGCCGGAGGCCTCGGCTCCCTCGGCTTCCGCCTCGTCGTCGACCACGTCCGCCGCACCATCCTCACCCAGTTCCCCGGCCGCGGGCACCGACAGCGCCACGCCGACGTCCGCCGCGCCCGAGGTGACAGCCGGCTCGGTCTCCCCGCCATCGGCAGTGGTGGAGACGCTGCCGACGGGAGCGTCGCTGCCCGCCCGTGGATCGTTGGTCTCGTCGAGCACCGGCTACCGGCTCGTTCTGCAGGACGACGGCAACCTCGTCGTCTACACCTCTGCCGATGCGGCGGCCTGGTCGTCGGGAACCTACGGCTCCGGAGCCTCGCGACTTGCGGTGCAGACCGACGGCAATCTCGTGCTGTACACCACGGCGGACGTCCCGGTCTGGTCATCGGGAACCTACGGTTCAGGAGCAACGCGGCTGGTGATGCAGGACGACGGCAACCTGGTGCTGTACGACATCGACCGTGCGGTGTGGGCGTCGCGGCAGGGCTTTCTGGCTGATCGATTGGCGCCGGGCAGCCTGAGCGCCGGGCATCAGCTCTTCACCAAGGACCGTGCGTACAGACTGGTGTTGCAGGACGACGGGAACCTGGTGGGCTACGACGCCGCAGGGCAGTACTTCTGGACGACTGCCACGCGTGGATCGGGGGCCACCTGGCTCGCCATGCAGACCGACGGCAACCTCGTGCTGTACACCGCAGACGACGTGCCCGTCTGGTCGTCCGGACGTGTGGGCTTCGGCCCCAGCATCCTCGTCGTGCAGACCGACCGCAACATCGTGACCTACGCGGCCAGTGGTGCGACGTGGTGGACCGGGACCCTCCCCTGGTACGTACAGAGCAACGGCGTCAGCGCGTCCGACGTCTGGGCGTCGTACCGGACCGGGTGCCCTGTCGCCCCGTCACAGCTTGTCAGGATCTCCTTCCCGTTCTACAACATGCAAGGCACCGTCGACCAGGGCTCTGTCGTCCTCGCGGCAAGCGCTGCGCCGGCGGTCATCGAGACCCTGAGGCAGGCCTACAGCGAGCATTTCCCGTTCCGTCTGGTCACCCCGATCGAGGCCTTCGGCGGGTCCGACGTCTCATCGATGGCAGCCGACAACACCTCGGCGTTCAACTGCCGCACGGTCACCGGAAACCCCCGCAAGATCAGCCAGCACTCGTACGGCAACGCGATCGACTTCAACCCGTACGAGAACCCTTACGTCACGTCCAGCAACGTGTATCCCTTCGGGTCGGACACGTACTTGAGCCGTTCGGTCGTCCGTCCGGGAATGATCGTCGAAGGCGGAGTGATCCAGTGGACGATGACCCAGCTGGGCTGGTACTGGGGTGCCAAGTTCGCCACTCCGGACTACCAGCACTTCTCATCGAACGGGGGATGACCGACGTGAGGTCAGCGGTGTTGGCGCTACTGGCCGTAGCCGTGCTGCTCTCCGGCTGCTCGGCGCAGAGGTCCCCGCAGCAGACACAGCCTCCCGTCCCCACAGGTTCCGGCACGGCCGCACCGACGAGTCCGAGCGGAACGCCTGCGAGCTCCAGCAGCGTCGTGTCGCCCAGCCTGCCCGAACCATCGGCGATCGGGAGCGACTGGTCCAGCAACCCGAACGGCGGCGATGCGAACCAGTCGCCCTCCTGGCAGACCACGCGCGACCCGGCGGAGACGAACACAGGGCTGGTCCCCATCGGCTGCTCAGGGCTCAAGGCCATCCCGGCGTTCCCGCTGGCGAGGTCGGTTCGGCAGGGTCAGTACGTCTCGGGCTCACTCAATGCCGTGGTCCTGCTTCTCGAGTACGACTCCGCGGCAACGGCCAGCCACTTCATGGCGGTCTTCGCCGCAGCGATCGCCCACTGCCCAGCGCCCAAGACCGTCACAGCGACCACCCCGTACATCCGGGCGATCACGACCACCCAGGCCTCAGATGTCAGCATCAGGGACTACTGGGTCGAGTACGGAGCAGGTGCCGGGAAGACGACGTGGCACGAGGTGGTCGTCCGGAACGGGAGCAAGGTCGGTCTCGGCGACGTCGAGTCGGCCCCCGGCGTGACGCCGGACCTGGAGCAGCTGGCCTCGGCCCTGGGGCGCGCCACGAGCCGCTGAACGCCCTGCGTGGTGACGGCCCTGCCGAAGTGGAACGCCAGGGGACGGTGGCGCCCCCGCACGGTCTGATCGGCACGTGGCTCAGCCGAGAGTCGGCTGGCTCAGGTGACGCGCCACCCCGCACCGAAGCAGGTGAACGACGCCGCGAGCAGGGGACCGTCGGTGGCGGCAGCCAGTGCGGTCGCGGCGTCGAGGCCGGCGCGAAGCCCCTCGTGGTACGCGGTCATGGTCGCCAGCGCGAGGTCGTCGCCGACCACGCTCACCGGCGCGACGACGGTGGACACCCCGAACGCCAGCAGGCAGGCGGTGAGGCCGAGGGGCTCGTCGCCCGGTCGTACGTTCACCCTCCCCGCGCGGCAGGCGGACAGCACGACGTGACGGGCTCGGAGCCGAAGGCCCTCGACCTCGTGGACGAACGTGGGCCCGTCGGCGAGCAGCAGCGAGCTGAACAGGGGGTTGTCGGGCTCGTGCTGGCCGTGGGCGGCGACGTGGACGAGGTCAGCGTCCACGAGCGCGTCGCGGAAGTCGCGGCCCGTCGACCACGATCCGTTCGGCTGCTGCCAGGTCGCCGCGACGGCCTCCTGCTCGGCCTGCGCCGACCGGAGGTCGGGGCCGGCCACCGCCCGTACCACCGGGTCCGTCACTACCACGTCGTGGCGCACCCAGTGCGTGGCGGACAGGGACACCGTCAGGACCCGGCCGCGCACCGAGGGCAGCATGGCCCAGGGGAAGGCGGCGAGCTGCGCGGGCGGTACGAGCAGGAGCGGATCGCGCCCGGCCGGAAACGCCGGCGACAAGGCGCGATCGAGCATCTCAAGGGTGCCCGACAACGACCCTGTGATGCCGGCGCGCAAGGCGGAACCGTGTACGGACGAGGTCACGCGCGCCAGTGCCTCGAGGTCGGCGGCCGCCTGTCGGGCCAGCTCGAGGATCTCCCGCGCGCCAGAGAGCGTGACCAGCTCGAACCGTCCGCCCCGCGAGACCACCGCCACGAACGTCTCGCCCGTGATCGCCATGCTCGTCATCGCCGTGTGCCGGTCGGACAGTGCGGCCCGGATCTCGGCGCTGGAGGCCGCGACGTCGTCGGCGCCCTCCCCGAGGTCTCGCGCCCAGGACGTCTCCCGCAGGGCCCTGACCGTACGGCCGATCGCCTTCCGGATCTCCGCGAGGTCCCCGCCGGGTGCGGCCTCGCGCTGGTCGGCGCGAAGCTTGCGCAGCATCGTCCACAGCGCCTGCTCGGGAGGGTCGTCGCTGGGCCGCACCTGCGGCATCGACCCCGTCGCCGTACGCCACCTCTCGGTGACCCCCAGCACGCGTGCCCCCGACCCCGACCGGGCCGCGAGGGCGACGTCCGTGACCGCGAGCGGCGACGCATGGAGCGCCATGCCCGTCTTGAGGTCGAGGCTCGAGACGCCGCGACGGGCGTTCCGGAGATCCTCGGTCACCGCCCGCAGCGTGCGTCGCGCTGTTGCCTCGTCTCCCCTTGCCAGGGCAAGGTCCACGGCGACCCGGCGAGCCAGGCAGCGACGTGCGAGCTGGGTGGAGCGAGCGAGCGACTGCACGGATCGTACGGATGCGGCTGTGGCCCGACCCGTACGTACCAAGCTCTCCGCGTACAGGGTCCCGGCCACGTCGCTCAGCCGGGGATCGACCTCGGCCGCATCCCGCGCGAGCGCTTCGGCCGCCGCCGGGTCTGCCTCGCCCGCGTCGGATTCCCCACCGAACGCCAGCGCCTCCGACCTGAGCACTCTCGCCTCAATCTCGCGGAACCGTGCGGCCCGCCCCGCGAAGCGTTCGATGAGGGGCGCCACGCGCGACACGGCGTCGTCACCCCTCGCCATCAGCACCTCGCACCGCGCGAGGTCCAGCTCGACCTCGTCGGCCTCGGTCTCGAGCCCTGCCTCAGCCAGGCTGGCTCGCGCCGTCTGGAGCGTCTCCCACGCGTCGGTGACGAGCCCGGCCTCGATGAGGACCCGTCCCCGATCCAGGTGGGCGATGCCACGGTCGACGGGTGCCTCGAGCCGGTCCGCCTCGTCCATGAGCCGCAGCGCGGCGGGCAGGTCGCCACGCAGGTACTCGACGAAGCCGCGGTTGTGCAGCGCCATGTACGCGAACCTGTCGAGCCCCGCCTGGTGAGCCAGGGCGGCCGCCTCGCCGAGGTCCGCCGAGGCCTCCTCGATCTTCAGCAGCAGCGACGCCGTCGTCCCCCGGTTGATGAGGAGCCGTACGCGGTCGTCGACGCCCAGGAGCTGTTCGTACGGCGCGATCCGTTCCAGGACCTCCAGCGCCCGCGCGTTCTCGCCCAGCCGGGTCCACAGGGTGCCCTGCTGCAGCATCGCCAGCGGCACGATGTGGTCGAGCCCCAGTCCCTTGGCCTCGGACGCGACGCGGTCCAGCTCCCGCTGCGTACCCTCCGGGTCGCTCGCGAACGAGCGCCAGGTTCGGGACATGGCGATGCGAAGCCGAAGCTCCGACGCACCCACGGACCGGTCGTCGGCGAGCTCCTCGGTCGCTTCGTCCAGCAGAGACATGGCCGCTTCGATGGCGTAGGCGGCGATGTCGCCCCGGGCCCGCTCGTACAGCTCGGTCGCGCGCTCCAGCCGCCCGGTGGCCCGGGACGTCGTCGGCTGAGCGCTCGTCGCCAAGGTCCTACAGCTCGATCGCGGGGGTGATGACCGGCCGACCACCCGAGGTGATCGGCGAGATGAGGAAGCGGGCGAGTCCGGGCTGAACGGGGAACCAGCTCACGCGTCCGTTGACGTCGCTCACGGCCGGCATGCGATCCGCGCCCTGGATGAGCTCGACGGTGATGCCGCCACCGGAGACCCAGGCGTCGATCCGGAGCTGGCCGTCGTCACGTCCGATGACGACCATCAGCGTCATGGTGCTGCTCGTGAACGTCACCGAGTCGGCACTCTCGGCGGTCGGTGCGCGCACACCCACCAGATCGTCGGAGAGAAGCGCGATCTCGGCGTTCATCGCGGCGAGCGACAGGCTGAACTCGATGTCGTCGACCAGGCTGGGTGGGACGGGGTCGGCCAGGGTGAGCGTGTGGCGTAGCGCGCCGAGGATGGCGAGGTCGATGTCGTCCATGGGCTCATCGGGATGTGCGGTCATGTCAGGCTCCAGTCGGGGTCGTCGAGAAGGACGCTGCGCAGGGCGGCGAGGCACCGGCCGCGGGTGGGGCCGATCGAACCGATCGGGACGCCCATGGCTTCGGCGAGGCCGGCGTAGTCGGGGGCGCCGCCCATGCAGACGACGCGCAGGATCTGCTGGCACTTGGGGGAGAGGGTGACGAAGTGCTCCCAGAGGCGCCGTGCCTCATCGTTCATCGCAGCCACGTGGGCGGGGTCGTTCGGGGTGTGGTCGTCCGGCTCGAGGTCGGACTCTTCGATGGGGTCGACCGTACGAGCGATGCGCTGTACACGCCAGGCCTCGCGCTTGGTCGTCGTGCAGAGCCACCCCAGGACGGCCTGTGGCGTCGTGATGCTGCCGGCATGCTCGACGAGCCGGAGCCACGTGGTCTGAACCGTGTCCTCGGCATTCTCCGTGGACAGCCCGCACGAGCGGGCCACGTGCCACAGCACCGGGGTCACGGCGTCGACGAGCGTGCGCAGCGCCTGACGGTCACCGGCGCGGTACTCGGCGAACGCGATGGCGGCGCGGGTCGACAGCGAGGCTTCGACGTCGGGCATGGTCATATCGCTCTCCCGTGGGCCGTCGCCACTGCTCGGCGGCCGCGGCCGATGCAGGCAGCCTGGCCGATGGCCGTCAGCTCTGGGTCGTGGACCACCGCCCTGGCGATCTCGCCGGCGAGGACCGGTCCCGCGAACGACGTACCCGACCAGGTGGCGAAGCCGGACGTGTACATGTCGGGATCGGGGGTCGTACGGTGCAGGCCCTGGTACGTGAGGCCGGCGGCTGGCTGGGCGTCGCCGGACAGCGTCGTCGGCACGGTGCTCACCAGCGAAGCACCGATCCGGTGCGCGGTGACCCACGCGCCGGCGTTGGAGAAGTACGCGACGCTGGACCCGTCGGCGTTGAGCGCGCCCACCGTGACCTGGGGGACAGCGGCCGGGTCGTCAGGGGCTGCGGCGAAGGCCGCCGGGTACATGGGACGGGTCGTACCGCTGTTGCCCGCGGAGGCCACGACCGCCACGCCCCAGCGTCCGAACTCGGCGAGGAGCGCCGCGAACGGTCCGTCGAACGCGATGTCGTCCGCGTTCTCGTGGTAGTAGCCCAGCGACAGGTTGAGCACGTCGATGACGAGGTCGGGGTTGCCGCGGACCACACCGTCGATATGGCGGTACAGCAGCGCGGACAGTGTGACCATGAGCCCGATCTCCGAGACCACGCCGTCGTCGGCCATCACGGGGATGGCGAGCAGCCGGGCCGACGGGCAGATCTGGCGAATGATGCCGCAGATGAACGTGCCGTGCCCCGCGTCGCTGCCGAGGGAGCCGTCGAGCGGGTCGACCGGAGCCTGGTGCCACTCCGCACCGGGCAGGTTCCCGTACATCCCGAGCAGGTACGAGCCGTACGTGACGTGAGTGGTCGCCAGCGCCGGATCGGCGAACCACGGGTGCTTGCCGAGGCCGGTGTCGAGGATGGCGACGGTCGGCCGGCGAGCAGGTACGGGCGCGTGGCACGCAGGGTCCTCGATGAGGAGCGCGACCGGCGCGCGGCCGCCGAAGCCCGGCATCCCGTACTCCTGCATCGCCGAGACTCCGGCGAGATAGGGGACACCCGCGAGGTACGGGACGCCGGCCAAATAGGGGACACCCGCCAGGTAGGGAACACCAGCGAGGTAGGGAACGCCCGCGAGGTACGGGGCGGTGGTGACGACATGGTCGAGGCCGACGGCGTACTGGCCGAACTCGCGCTGCAGCTCGGTGACCAGCGACACCATGTCGACGTTGCGGACCGACTCGGACGTGTACGAGAGGGTCACCTGCAACATCTGCGTGACCGCGGTCTTCGCGAGCGGCTCGATGTCGGCGCGGAAGACGGGACGGACACCGACCACGACGCCCTCCCCGACGAGTCGCGCGGTCGCGTCACGGACGGCGGCAGGGTCGCGCCCGAACACGATGAGACTGTCGGCGACGTACGCGGTCTGCTGGAACCCGCTGCCGCGCGGCGCTGAGGACGGGTCGAGCGCTCGGATGACGAGGCTCGGCAGCTGGTCAGGTCGGCCGGTGGGCTTGATCATCGACGTCCTTTCATAGGCACTACGACTCGGAAGAGGCCCAGATCACGTCTGTGATACGTCACTTTGCNNGCCGAGGAGAACGATGACCGAGCAGCCCGAGCCCCGCCATCGGGTGACCGTCGAGAGGACCGCTGCCGGCACGTTCGTGGCACGCAACCGCCGGGGTGGCGAGGTCAGGTTCTCGACAGGCGACGACGGCAGCTTCACACCCGTCGAGCTCCTCCTCGCAGCCATTGCCGGCTGCTCGTCGATCGACGTCGACACACTCGTGACCCGCCGCGCGGAACCCGCATCTTTCCTCGCGACCATCACCGGTGAGCGGGAGCGCGACGAGTCCGGTGCATCGTACGCGACCGACATCGAGGTGACCTTCGACCTCGCGTTCGGCGACGGTGAGGGCGCCGACAAGGCCCGTGCACTGCTTCCGCAGGCTGTACGGCTGTCGCACGACCGGCTCTGCACCGTCGCCAACACCGTCCGCCGCGGCACCCCAGTGACGATGTCCGTGCGGGAGTGACTGCCTTCGGCGGTTCGCCGGTCGACGCACGAGGTGGGCCGCGCTTCCGGACAGAATTCTCGTTTCCGTACCGCAGTCGCGGAGCGTGGCTGGATCCGGGGCGTTCACGGCCGATGAGGTACGAAAACGAGGATCTCGTGGCTGCATCGGCGCGCCCGTGACGCACATCCGGCCCCGCTACCCTTGTCCGCATGGCTGACGCACTCCGTACCGACCTTCCGGGGATCGGCCGGTACCGGAGACTCGCGGCCGTCGACGTGCTCGACCCGAAGCTCACAGGAGTGGAGAAGTTCACGCGGAGCCGGTGGCTCTGGACGAGCGTCGTCGTCCTCCTCATGGGTGTCTTCTCGCTGGTGAGGCTGCGCGTCATCCTCACAGCCGACATCAAGACCGATGCCGGGACCGTCCCTGGCCTCAACTCCGACGCCCTGTGGCAGTCGGCGAGCTACGCGTTCCCGACGCTTGCGGTCTGGTCGCTGCTGTTCCTCGCGGTCGACCGGTGGAAGCCGCAGCGCTGGCTGCTGTGGGCGCTGGCGATCTTCTGGGGCGGGTCGGTCGCCGCGTACGGGTCGATCGTCGTCAACTCCTGGGCCGCCGAACGGCTGTCGATCGACCAGAACGGCAACCAGCTGTCCGGCGCGAGAGCCGCTATCTACGTCGCACCGTTCGTCGAGGAGTTCTTCAAGGCGACCGTCATCTTCCTTGTCGCGTTCCTCGACCGGCGCCGCCTGACGAGCAAGCTCAGCCTCATCAGCCTGGCGGGTCTGTCAGCCATCGGCTTCGCGTTCAGCGAGAACATCGTCTACTTCGCGCGAGCGATCGTGTACGGGAGCATGACGGCCAGTACGGGCGATGTCGCCAAGGCCGTCGCCCAGCTCGTNNGCCAAGGTCGTACGGGTGGTGGCGCCGATCGCGGGCTACCTGTCCGCCGCGCTGCTGCACATGTCGTTCAACACCGTCGCCAGCCTGTTCCCCGACAGCTACCAGAAGATGATCTACTTCACGATCGCGCTGCCCGTCCTGGCCGCCGTCGCGCTGTACGCGGTGTTCCAGGTCATCCGTGAGGGACGCCTGATCCGCTACCGGCTGTCGGACTACGTGATGGCCGGCTGGGTGCCCGACACGTACCCGCTCCTGTTCTCCAAGGTCATCCAGCGGGCCCGGATGCTGGCGCTGTCGCCCTGGTGGGGCAACGCCGTCGCCACGTACAGGCTGCAACGGGCGGTCTCAGAGCTGGCGTACCTCCGCGACCAGATCACGCGCGGCACGGTGGACGCGGCGGGTCTGTGGCGCGAACGGGAGCTGCTGTTCGCGATCCGCGACCAGAAGGCCGCCGGCGCGCTCGACGACGCCCGGGGACTGAAGCCGTACTGGAAGAAGCCACAGCCTGTGTACGCACTTGCGTGGCAGCCGCCCTCGTACCCCGGACCTGCCGGCATCGGAGGTCAGTTTCCCGCGCCTGTAGCGGTTCTGCCGCCACTAGGATCGGCTCCGACCCAGTCGGTCGTGGACCCGCGGTGGGGGCCACCGAAGGCCTAGGAGGGCCATGGCCAGTCCGCTGACCAGCGCGTTGACCGATCTGCGGGACGCGCTGGCATCCGTGCGACTGCCGTTGCCGCTGCCCCACGCGGCCGAGCTCACCGGGGTGTCACGCGACTCCGCCAAGCAGCTCGACGACTACGTGCTGCCGAGACTCTCCCGTATCGAGGCGCCGCTCCTCGCCGTCGTCGGCGGCTCGACCGGCGCGGGCAAGTCGACGCTCGTGAACTCCCTGATCGGCCGCGTCGTGACGAAGCCGGGAGTGATCCGGCCCACGACGAAGTCGCCCGTGCTCGTGTTCCACCCGGACGACGCCCGCTGGTTCACCGACGAGCGGATCCTGCCGGGCCTCCTGCGCGCGAGCTCGTCGAGCGACGACACGAGGTCGCTGCACCTGGTCCCGGAACCGACGTTGCCGCGCGGCCTGGCCGTGCTCGACGCCCCCGACATCGACTCGGTCGTCGTCGAGAACCGCCGCCTCGCCGCACAGCTGCTGTCGGCCGCCGACCTCTGGCTGTTCGTGACGAGCGCCGCCCGGTACGCGGACGCCGTGCCCTGGGACTACCTCGCGAGCGCCGTCGACCGCAGCGCTGCCGTGGCGGTCGTCGTGGACCGGGTGCCTCCGGCGGCGATGGCCGAGGTGCCTCCGCACCTGGGGCAGATGATGACCGAGCGCGGGCTGGCGTCCTCGCCGCTGTTCGCCGTACCCGAGACGACGACCGACGCGGACGGACTGCTGCCCGACTCCGCGGTCGCGCCGATCCGCGGGTGGCTCGCGGCGCTGGCGGCCGACCAGAACACCCGCGCGCGCGTCGTCATGCAGACGCTCGACGGGGCGATCGGGTCGCTCACCCGCCAGGCGCCGGACATCGCACAGGCCGTCGACGACCAGCTCGAGGCGCTCGACCAGCTGCGGGCCGACGCGAATGCGTCGTACGAGGAGGCTGTACGGACGGTGAACGTCCAGTCGGCCGACGGCACGCTGCTGCGTGGCGAGGTGCTGGCGCGCTGGCACGACTTCGTCGGTACGGGGGAGTTCTTCCGGGCGTTGGAGCAGAAGATCGGCTGGCTGCGCGACCGGATCTGGGCCGCCATCAAGGGCGAGCCGAAGGGTGCGGGTGACGTCGCGGTGGCCGTCGAGTCCGGGCTCGAGGCGCTGCTGCGCGAGGAGGGCGAGAAGGCAGCCGAGCGTGCGGAGGCGGCCTGGCGCGCGAACCCTGCAGGGCGGATGCTGCTCGACCGCGCGGGGGCCGACCTGCGGCGCGTGTCGGAGGACTACCCGTCCCGTGCCGCCCGCGCGATCAGGGCCTGGCAGGGCGACGTGATGGAGCTCGTGAGCGACGAGGGATCAGGGCGCCGTACGAAGGCGCGGATCGCCGCTTTCGGCGTCAACGGTGTCGGCGTGGCGCTGATGCTCGTGGCGTTCGCCCATACGGGCGGCCTTGTCGGAGCGGAAGTGGGCGTCGCGGGCGGTACGGCGGTGCTGGCCCAGCGCGTACTGGAGGCCGTGTTCGGCGACGACGCTGTCCGCAGGCTGGCCAAGAAGGCGAAGGACGACCTCGACGCGAGGGTCGAAGGTCTGCTGGCCGGTGAGCTGTCCCGGTTCCATGCAGCGCTCGATGCCGTGGGCGTCGATGCGGAGCAGGCGGAACGGATCCGTACCGCTGCTCGCAGCGCCGACGACGGCCGCGTCGCCGAGATGCACCAGCTCGGCCTGACCGCGGTCGGTGCGGGAGAGCTGCCCGAGATCGAGGAGCCACGGCGAGAGCAGATCGAGCTGCAGCAGGTGGATGCGCCGACGGCCGAGGTCGTCGAGGGCGAGGTGCTCCGGTGAAGAAGCGTTCGGCGCTCCCGGAACGGCTGGCGGCCCTTCGCACGGCCATGGACGCCGCCCGCGGACGCATCGACCCCGACGTCGAGTCTCGTATCGACGCGATCCTGGGCCGGGTCAACGGCAGGCTGGCGTTCTCGGGAGACGTGACGATCGTCGCTCTGGCGGGTGCGACTGGGTCGGGCAAGTCGTCGCTGTTCAACGCGCTGTCCGGCACGAAGCTGGCCGAGCCGGGCGTACGGCGGCCCACCACAGCGGCGGCGATGGCCGCCGTGTTCGGCGAGGAGCAGAGCGACCTGCTGGACTGGCTGGACGTACCGCGACGTCACCTCGTGACCGGTGCCGAGGACCTGTCCGGGTTGATCCTCCTCGACCTGCCTGACCACGACTCGACCCAGCAGGCGCACCGTGAGATCGTCGACCGGCTCGTCGAGCTCGTCGACCAGTTCGTGTGGGTCGTCGACCCGCAGAAGTACGCCGACGCGGCGCTCCACGACCGCTACCTCAAGCCGCTGGCGGCGCACGCCGACGTCATGGTGATCGCCCTGAACCAGATCGACCGCGTGACCGAGCAGCTTCAGCCAGGCATGGTCTCCGACCTCAGGCGGTTGCTGGACGCCGAGGGTCTCGCGGACGCCCGGCTGGTGACGGTGTCGGCAGTGACGGGCGAGGGGGTGGCCGACCTCCGTGCGGAGCTGGTGACGCTCATCAAGGGCAAGCAGACGGCGGCCAAGCGGCTCGCCGGGGACGTGACGGGCGCCGCCGAGGCGCTCGCGCCGGAGCTGGGGGATGCCGACGCCGAGGGTGTGCCGAAGAAGCGCGCGGCCCACCTCAACCGCACGCTGGCCGTGGCGGCAGGAGTTCCGGTGGTCGTCGAAGCGGTGAAGAAGTCGTGGCGCCACCGCGGCGGCATCGCGACCGGGTGGCCGGTCGTCGCCTGGCTCGCGCGGTTCCGGCCGGACCCGCTGCGTGCGCTGCACCTCGACGTGCTCTCGACGAAGAAGAACAAGGCGATCGAGCCCGGTCGGGTGAACCGGACCTCGGTCCCCGTGGCGCAGGGGGTGGCGAAGGCGCGTGTGGACAGCGCCGTACGAGCTCTGGCTACGGAGTCCGCCGAAGGGTTGCCCCGTGGGTGGCAGGACTCTGTACTGGCGGCGGCACGGTCCGAGGAGACGCTGCTCCCGGACCATCTCGATCGCGCGATCGCGACGACCGACCTGGCGACCGATCGCGGCAACGGGTGGTGGACGGTGGTACGCGTGCTGCAGTGGCTCGTACTGCTGACGACCCTCGTGGGTGCCGGGTGGTTGCTCCTCAACTTCCTCCTGGTCTCGTACTTCGCACTGCCTGCTTTGCCGGTGCCCAAGGTCGGAAACCTCGGGCTGCCGACCGTGCTGGCTCTGGGAGGCGTCGCCGCCGGGATCCTCGTCGCGCTGCTGAGTCGTGTCGGTGTCGAGATCGGTGCCCGCAGCCATGCGTCACGCGCAGACCGCGAGCTGACAAGGGGAATCGCGCAGGTGACCAGCCGGTACGTGATCGGGCCTGTCGACGCCGAGCTGGCGCGCCGGGACCGTGCTCGGGATGCGCTCAAGCAGCTGCGCTGAGCGTCGTGGGCGCGGCTCCGCACAACCCTTCGTGTGCCCGCACAACCATTCGAGTGCCCGCACAACCATTCGAGTGCCCGCACAACCATTCGAGTGCCCGCACAACGGTTGTGACCTGGTTTGCGCACCAGAGAGGTTGTGCGCGCGACGTCAGCGGTGCGTTGTCCACAGGCGGTTGCGTAGTCCACAGGTGATGGATCCGACGACGAATCCAGGGTGCGGCTGCACATGGTCAGGGGTGAATCGAGAGAAGGGATTCATCATGGAGATGACTGTGACCATGACCGGCAACGTCGGCAGCGAGGTCGAACACCGGGTGACACGTACGGGGCTGACGACCGCGTCGTTCCGGATGGCCTGCACGCCGCGGGTGTACCGGGACGGCGAGTGGCACGACCAGACGACGACCTGGATCGGCGTTGAGTGCTTCCGAGGGCTGGCCGACAACGCGACGTCCAGCCTGGGCAAGGGCGAGCCGATCATCGTCTCGGGACGACTGAGAACCCGTTCGTGGACCGACACCAACGGTGTCCTGCACGAGCGCCTCGTGATCGAGGCGATGACCATCGGCCACGACCTCAACCGGGGAACGTCCGCGTTCCGTCGGGTGAACCGCGTCATCGCGACCCCGGAGCCCGGGCCCGAGGTGACAGAACCGGAGGCGGCGGAGTCACCGGAGGGGGTGGGGGCACCGGAGGGGGTGGAGTCGGCAGCCTGACCGGCGACCCCTCGGGAAAGACCTCGGCATCGAACTTGCCACGCCACGTGTTGTTGGACGTGAGGTGAGGGCAAATAGGCTGAGGCATTCCTCGAAGGAGCCGCCATGGGCACCGCTACGGCGCACGCGTCGAGTTCGCGCCTGCGATGGCTGACCACGCCCCGCGGCGCCGCGCTCCTGACGAGCGCGGTCGCGCTCGCCGTGGCCATGCTGGTGGCGGTCGCGATCGGCCGGGAGCCGCTGCATCTCGGCTTCCAGACGAGCGGGGACACCCGGTTGGCGGACCGCGTACGGACCATCCTCGGGGCTGACGGCACGAACCGGTCCACGGCGGGTTTCCACGGTCTCGCGGTCATCACGGTGTCCAGCTCCCAGGATCGATGGGCCGGCCTCGGGAACAGCGGCCTCGGCCTGGCGCCGACGAACACCACGATGTTCGAGATCGGCTCGATCACGAAGCTGTTCACCGGGCTGATGCTGGCCGATGCGGTGAACCGGGGCGAGGTCGGACTGCAGGACACGTTGGACACGTACCTGCCGCAGCTCAGCGGCAGCCCTGCCGGCGGCGTGACGCTCGAGGAGCTGGCGACGCACCGATCGGGCCTGCCCGCCTACGCGGACGCGGCGGCGAGCCAGGGCTACGAGGGATCCGGTGACGCCGACGTCGAGGCCATCACCCAGGACGACGTCATCACCCAGGCTGCCGGGCTGGTGATCACCGACCGCGGCACCTACGCATACTCCAACCTGGGCTTCGCGCTGCTGGGCTACGCCCTGGCCAAGGCGGCCGGGGCGCCGTCCTGGACGGGACTGGTCACCGAGCGCGTGCTGAAACCTGCGGGAATGACGCACACGGTGTTCGTCCCGAGCATCGCCGACGTCCCCGACGCGGCTGCTGTCGGCAGCCTGGCCAACGGGATGGCGGCTCCGTACTCGGTGGGTCCGAGCTACTACCCGGCGGGCACAGCCACATTCTCGACGCTCAACGATCTCGCGTCGTTCGCCCGGTGGGTTCTCAGCGGTCGGGAGATCGGGTCGTGGGCGATGACGCCGCGGTACGACATCTCGGCGACGGACTCGATCGGTCTCGGCTGGGTGGTCACGACCACCTCCGGGGGCGTCTCGGTCTGGCACAACGGGTCCGTGCCGGGGTTCTCGTCGGTGCTGCGGATCGACATGGCACGTAAGCGCGCCGTGGCGGTCCTCGGCAACAGTGACGCCTCGGTCGATCCCCTCGGCGCGAAGCTGATCGAGCCCCGGGCGCCGGTCGCGTCCGCGAGCACGCCGGTGCCGGGGATCGCCGCGCTGGCATGCGTCGTGGCGGTGTGGTGCGTGCTGATGGCGTCGCGGCTCCGGCGTCGGATCGTCGGAGTCGCGGTGGCCGCCGCCGCACAGGCCGGGCTCGTCCTCGCGGTGGCGTTCCTGCCCTGGCAGAACCTTCCTGCCTGGGGATGGGCCCTCGCGTCCGCTTCCGTGTTCGCAGCCCCGCTCCTCGGAGTGGACCGAGGGTTCCCGTCACCACGTCGGCTGGTACTCCCTGTCGTGACCGGACTGCTGGCCGCCGGCGCCTTCTACGGCTTGACCGTGTGGCTGGCCGGCTAGCCATGTCGGGGTCGCGCGCTCGCCTGGCCGGGGCGTTGGTGGGCGCCGTGATGCTGGCCGGCTGCGTACAGCCACCACCCCTCGACGTACGGGTCACCTGGCTGGACGTGACGCCTGCCGGCGTCGTACCGGCCGCGCTTGCTGTCTCGGAGTCCGGCCTTGTTGTGGCGGGGACGGACTTGTCGGACACGGGGCCGTCCGTGGTGATGGCGACGGGTGAGACGGTCCCGCTCGTACCGTCGGAGCCGTACGCGGCCAGCGCTCGCATCGTCTCGGCCACGTCGGCCGGGGGACAGCTGTACCTCATCGGNNCACGACGCCGGGCCGCTGCTGGGAACCGTCGTCCTCGACGGCAAACCGGTCATCGTCGGCAGCCGTGGCGGTGACGCAGGCACGGACGCGGCTCTGTACGCCGTCGACGGCGAAGTGTGGCACCAGCTCGACACCCCCGCGGCCCTGCACTCGGCCAACAGGGTCGTGCTCGGCTTCACGGCTGTGGCGGCGGCGGGTTCGACGATCGTGCTGGTCGGCGACAGTGTCCAGGCGACGGAAGCCGGAGCCGTACAGACCCCTGCTCTCTTCTACGGCACGCTCGGGGGCGACTGGCATCGGGTCGACCTGCCCGTGCAGGCGTCGCATGGCCTCCGTCACGCAACCGGTGTCGCGTGCGCGGGCACCACCTGCTGGGTCGCCGGCTGGGCGGAGCACCCCGTCGTCTGGGAGGTGTCCCTCGCTGACGGGGCGGTGGGCGAGACGACGACGCTCACCGGCGATGTCCCCGGCGGCGACGATCCGTCGGCGATCGTGTCGATCGTCGACGGGCGGCCGCTGGTGGTCACGAATGCGGCGATTCCGGCCGCAGCCGTGAGGTGCACCAACGGCTGGACGTCCGTGACCGCGCCAGCCCAGGCGACAGCCGTGCTGGGGCTCGGCGCCGACGCGTACGTGGTCGCAGGCGACCGGCTCTGGCAGGCGACCGTCCCCGCCTGCTGACCCGGAACTGTGAGGGGCACCCGCCGCCGCCCCCTAGGATGGACTGCGTTCCGAGGCTGCCGTCGAGCGGCCGAATTCACATGTACCTAGGGAGTCCGAACACCGCCATGGCCGAATTCGTCTTCACCATGCACAACGTGCGCAAGACGCTCGGGGAGAAGCTCATCCTCGACAACGTGACCATGTCGTTCTTCCCGGACGCCAAGATCGGCGTCGTCGGCCCGAACGGCGCGGGCAAGTCCACGCTGCTCAAGATCATGGCTGGCCTCGAGAACGCCAACAACGGCGACGTGATGCTCGCCAAGGACGCGACCGTCGGCATCCTCATGCAGGAGCCGCCGCTCACCGAGGACAAGACGGTCCTCGAGAACGTCCAGGAGGCCGTCGCGGAGACCAAGGGCCTCATCGACCGGTACAACCAGATCAGCATCGAGCTCGGCGAGCCGGACGCGGACTACGACGCGCTGCTCGAAGAGATGGGCGACCTGTCGACCGAGCTCGACCACCGCGAGGCGTGGGAGCTCGACTCGAAGCTCGAGCAGGCGATGGATGCGCTGCGCTGCCCCGACCCCGACATGCCGGTCAACATCCTGTCCGGTGGAGAGCGCCGTCGCGTCGCGCTCTGCAAGCTGCTGCTCCAGCAGCCCGACCTGCTGCTCCTCGACGAGCCGACCAACCATCTCGACGCCGAGAGCGTCGCCTGGCTGGAGGCTCACCTCAAGTCGTACCCGGGCGCTGTCCTCGCGGTGACCCACGACCGGTACTTCCTCGACAACGTCGCCGGCTGGATCTGCGAGATCGACCGCGGGCAGCTGCACCCGTACGAGGGCAACTACTCCACGTACCTCGAGACCAAGCGCGCCCGCCTCGCCATCGAAGGCAAGAAGGACGCCAAGCGCGCCAAGATCCTCGAGCGCGAGCTCGAGTGGGTCCGCCAGAACCCCAAGGCCCGGCAGGCGAAGAGCAAGTCGCGTCTGACGCGGTACGAGGAGCTCGCGGCGGAGGCAGAGCGCAGCCGTCCGATGGACCTCGCCGAGATCAACATCCCGGCGGGCCCGAGGCTCGGCGCGGAGGTGCTGGAGGGCATCAAGCTCACCAAGGGCTTCGGCGACCGCGTGCTCATCGACAACCTCTCGTTCACGTTGCCGCGCGCCGGCATCGTCGGCATCATCGGCCCGAACGGCGTCGGCAAGACCACGCTGTTCAAGATGGTGGTCGGCGAGGAGGAGCCGGATTCCGGCGCGCTGAAGGTCGGCCAGACGGTCAAGTTCTCGTACGTCGACCAGGGCCGTTCCGGCCTCGAGCCGAACAAGAACGTCTGGGAGGTCGTCTCGGACGGGCTCGACCACATCAAGGTGGCGAACTTCGAGATGCCGTCCCGTGCGTACGTGGCGTCGTTCGGCTTCAAGGGTCCCGACCAGCAGAAGCTCGCCGGCGTGCTGTCCGGCGGTGAGCGCAACCGCCTCAACCTCGCGCTGACGCTGAAGCAGGGCGGCAACGTGGTCCTGCTCGACGAGCCGACCAACGACCTCGACGTCGAGACGCTGCAGTCCCTCGAGGACGCGCTGCTCGACTTCCCCGGCTGTGCCGTCGTGATCTCCCACGACCGGTGGTTCCTCGACCGCGTCGCGACGCACATCCTCGCGTGGGAGGGCGACCACGAGGAGGCGGCCAACTGGTTCTGGTACGAGGGCAACTACGGCGACTACGAGGAGAACAAGATCTCCCGCATGGGCGCCGAGGCCGCACGTCCGCACCGCGCCACGCACCGCAAGCTGACTCGCTGAACCTCCGCGGTCCTGAGGGCGCCTCGCTAGGGTTGTGAACCGACGAGGAGGTGCCCGATGGGCTGGTTGAGCGATCTGGTGGCGCGGTTCAGCGGGGGCGCCGACGACGAGACCCCGGTGGCTGACAGGCCGTTGAACATGGAGGTCCGCGGACCCCAGCTCGGCGAGCTGCGAGCCACGCTCGAGGAGATCGTCGGCGCCATGGAGGCGCAGACCGCCCGTATGGAGAACCCGGGCTGGCGTGGCAGGGCCCGCGACTACTCGTACGCGCTCGGCGGCCTCCGCGAAGTGCTCCGCACCCCGACACGTGACGGGCTGTACGACGTGCTCGGATCCGTACGGCCGCTCTACCGAGGACCCGTCCCGGCGGGGTACGAGGCTCTGGCTGGGCTGAACGAGCGTCTGCTCGCCGTACTCGCGGAACTCCGCCAGCCTGTACCGGGCGAGTGACCGAGCTCCGGTTCTCGGGCACGGTCTGGATCGCGCCGGGAGACGGCTCCTGGCACTTCGTGACCGTTCCCGAGGACTGCGCCGAGGTGATCCACCTCGAGTCAGGGCCGCGGGTCGGCTTCGGATCTGTACGAGTGAGGGTCACGCTCGGAAGCAGCTCGTGGTCGACGTCGGTGTTCCCCAACACCCGCGACACGTACGTGCTGCCGCTCAAGCGCTCGGTACGCGACACCGAAGGCATCCTCGCCGGAGACCTCGTTGACGTGGCGCTTGAACTGGTCGTCGCATAACACGCTCGCTGCGCGGTCCAGCGTCTCTCGCAGCCGGGGGCGTTCCCCGAGGACGTGAGCGACGAAGCCGGTCACGTGGACACGGGGGGCGACCCGACCGGGTACAGGTGCTCTCCCGACCGGTACAGGTGCTCTCCCGACCTGCACAGGTGCTCTCCCGACCTGCACAGGTGCTCTCCCGACCGGTACAGG
>PMBM01000148.1 GCA_003153855.1 Propionibacteriaceae bacterium | reverse complement strand
CAGATGGAGATGGAGTTCTTCGTCGTGCCCGGTACGGACGAGGAGTGGCACCAGTACTGGATCGACACCCGCACCGACTGGTACGTGAACCTCGGCATCTCCCGCGACAACCTGCGTCACTTCGAGCACCCGAAGGAGAAGCTGTCCCACTACTCGAAGCGCACCGTCGACATCGAGTACAGGTTCGGCTTCGCCGGCGGCGACTGGGGCGAGCTCGAGGGCATCGCGAACCGTACGGACTTCGACCTCACCACGCACAGCGAGCACTCCGGTACGGACCTGAGCTACCGCGACCCGGTGACGAACGAGAAGTTCGTGCCGTACGTGATCGAGCCGGCGGCCGGTCTCACCCGTTCGCTGATGGCGTTCCTCGTCGAGGCGTACACCGAGGACGAGGCCCCGAACACGAAGGGCGGGGTGGACGTACGGACGGTGCTCAAGCTCGATCCGCGCCTCGCGCCGGTGAAGGCCGCGGTGCTGCCTTTGAGCAAGAACGAGGACCTGTCGCCCAAGGCGAAGGACCTGGCGGCCGAGCTCCGTACGCTCTGGAACGTCGACTACGACGAGACCCAGGCGATCGGGCGTCGNNGACGAGATCGGCACGCCGTTCTGCGTGACCGTCGACTTCGACACGCTGGACGACCAGGCCGTGACAATCCGCGAGCGCGACACGATGACGCAGGAGCGTGTCGCCCTCGACCAGGTCAAGGGCTACCTCGCCGCTCGGCTCGCGGGCTGCTGACCTGAGCTCGACCCCCTCCACATCCATTCAATGGCAGATACGCGGTCGCCGGTGCGTATACGAATCGGCGACTGTGTATCTGCCAGTCAATGTACGTACTGCGCGACCAGGCCCCGGTCGACCATGCTCTGGCCCGCCGCAACGATGGCTTCTTGCGGCGGGCGGGCTGTCCAGCCGAGGACGCGGGCGGTCTTGTCGCTCGACGGCCTCCGCGCGTAGTCGAGGTCGGGAGCCGTCTGGCGCAGCTCGTGCGAGAAGAGGCTGCCGACGCGTACGACGATGTTCGGGATCGACCGCGTAGGCACCCGCTTCGCCGCCTCGCCCAGGTTCTCCCTGAGGACGGCGCCGATCTCCATCATCGGGATCGACGGTCCGCTGGAGACGATGAAGCGCTCGCCGGCGGCCTCGGGTGTCGTCATCGCCAAGATGTGGGCGCGCGCCACATCCCGTACGTCGACGATCGGGATCCACAGGTGCGGATAGCCGGGCATCCCACCGTCGAGGCTGCGGGAGATGATGTGGTTGGCGCCGGAGATCGCCATGCCCATGACCGGTCCCATCACAGCGACGGGGCAGATGGTGGCGAGCTCCAGAGCGCCACCCTCAGCAGCCATGAAGTCCCACGCAGCACGTTCGGCGAGCGTCTTGCTCTTGCCGTACGTGGACGTGCCGGGACCGTCGAGGATGCTCCAGTCGTCCTCGGTGAAGTCGACCTTGGTGTGCGGGTGGCCGTACCCGACCGCATGGAACGCCGACGTCAGCACGACCCGCGTCACGCTCGCATCGCGTGCGGCGCGCAGCACCCGTAACGCTCCCTCGCGCGCGGGAACGATGACCTCGTCCTCGTTGTCCGTGGCCTCGAGATGGACGGGGGAGGCCACGTGGAGCACATAGTCGCAGTCGGCGACAGCGGCTGCCCAGCCGTCGTCGCTCGTCAGCTCGGCGACCACGAACGAGAGCGCATCGCCCCTTGTCATCTCTGCATCCGTCAGCGCGGCGCGTACCTCGGGCTCGCGTCCCAGGGACCGCACTGTCGTCCGTACCTCGTAGCCCTGCTCGAGCAGCTGCAGGATGCAGTGTCCGGCGATGAAGCCGGACCCGCCGGTGACGAGTACGCGTTGTGTGCTCATGGTCCGGTCAGCCTAGGTCGAGATCGACGTCTTTGAGGAACGGTCACCGGTATCGCCGCCTTCGCCGACACCGGCACTAGTAAGAGGTTCACGCTGGAGATCTGCGTGCGGGCCGGTTCCCTGTCGCAGCATCGCCGGTTCCCTTCTGACACACGGATGTTGCGGCATCAGGCAGTTGCCGAATCGCCTGACGTCGCGCCCAGCCGGGCCTAGGCTCTGCCCAGACCCACCCATAGTCAGGCACGACACATGACCAACACGCCGTTCACCCTCGCTCCGCCCGGTTGGTACGCGAGGGCCGGCGACCCGCCCATGCTGGCGCGCTGGTGGGACGGTCAGGCGTGGACTCGCGACGTGCGAGGGCCGTTGCCGCCGAACCCGTTCCCGATCCAGTCGCTCGTGGACGGCAGGGAGCGGGAGAACGTCCCGCTGATTGGCCCTCCCGTCCCGCGGTTCGCTCCTGCGGCGAATTTCGCTCCTGCGGCGCCCTTCGCTCCCGCGTCCACGGGAGCTGCACCCGCGTGGATGGGGACCACTCCTGCGCGGACGTGGTGGAAGCAGCCCAAGCCGCTGACGCGCCGCCGGAAGGTCGTGCTGCTGATCGCACTGGTCGTCGGTGTGCTGGCGGTCGGTGGGCTCGTCTACTACGCGAACTGGGCCTCCGGTCCTCAGAACGAGGCGGATCTGGCCATCGGCAAGTGCGTCACCATCGCCCCGCCTCCCGTGTCGTCGAACGAGCGGGACGTGTCATGGACGCCGAGCGACTGCCAGACCGTGGCCGGCGGCCCCGTGAGCTACCAGGTCACGCAGAAGCTCAAGGGGTCCGCATCGTGCGGTGACAGCCAGTACATCGAGATGTACCTCACCAAGGACGGGAAAGAGGTGAGCGTCACGAACACGTACTGCCTGATGGAGAACCTGACGGTGGGCGAGTGTCTCTATGCGGATGCGAAGAACTACGAGTTCGACGTGGCGTGCTCGGATTCCCGCGCCGTCGTCAAGGTCAGCAGTCGGACGGATCAGGGATCGGGCGTGACATGCGCGACGAGCGAGGTTCCTCTGGCGTTCGACCCTCCCGGGCGTACGTACTGCTTGGCCAAGCCGTAGCGGTCGTGACAGTCCTCTCACAGTCTGGGGACCGGATCCGGCGGAACGCCTAGCCTGGCGGCATATCCCAGTGATCGAAGGCATCCACTTGTCCCAGCAGCCGTTGTTCGTACCGGCAGCAGCCGGGTGGTATGCGTGCCCTGGGGACCCGCCGCAGGTCACGCGTCGCTGGGACGGCAAGCAGTGGCTGTGCGAGATCCGCGGCCCGATCCGCGACCACTTCGACCACCTGCGCGCCATGTCCGTACAGGGTCTGTCGCCCGACGACCTGGCGGTCCTGCGACAGCTCACCGGCGAGGTGTCCTCGATCGAGGACCTCGCCCTGTCGCGTCCGACCGCGAACCCGCCGCTCGTACAGATCGCCGCGCCGCCGCCGTACATACCGCCGCCCGTTGATCCCTACACGTCCGCGCCGCTGCCCACGCACGCGATGGCCGGGTCGAGCTCGTCTGCCGCGAGCGGTCAGCGGTTCGCCGGCGCTGAGAAGGGCAAGGGCAGGTCCGGCACGCGCAAGATCATCGTCGTCGTCGCCCTGATCGGGATCCTCGGAGTGGTCGCGATCGGCCTTGCCTTCAAGAGCATCGGCCCCGCCCTCTTCACGCGCGCACCCGCATCATTGACCGTGAACTCGTGCATCACGCTGTCTCAGCCGTCCGGCAGTACGGACGCGCAGGAGGTGACGTGGACCTCGAGTGCATGCACGACCGCCTCGGGCGCCCCGGTGACGTACACGGTCATCTCGAAGCTCGACGGCAGTGGCACGTGCGACGTCGACAGCCAGTACGTCCAGACCTTCACGAGCGCGAACGCCGTGGCCAACACCTACTGCCTCATGGAGAACCTGACCGCTGGACAGTGCGTGTACGAGGATGCGAAGGGCTTCTACTTCGACGTCGCCTGCACCGACTCACGCGCAGCGATCAAGGTGGCGGTCTCCGTGAACCAGGGATCCGGCTTCACGTGCCCCGACGGCACCAAGTCCTGGACGTTCCCGTCCGGCAACCGCACGTACTGCCTGACCAAGCCCTGACCCGCGGGTCCGATCGAGGCAGCGCCTGCTCGGACAGTGGTGAACCCCTGCCGCCATCTCGTTATTGAATCGTTATGGATCATTCTCCGTAGCCCCCCTTGTAGAACGGTCGACGTTCTGCGTAGATTGCTCTACGAAGGTGTGTAGAGCGATCTACGAAGGCGAGAGACGATCAATGGCGATCCAGGTGAACCACTCGATCACGATCGAGGATGTGGCGAGAGCCGCAGGCGTCTCACGTGCCGCCGTCTCCAAGGTGATCCGCGATGCCTATGGCGTCAGCGACGAGATGAAGACCAAGGTCGAGGCAGCGATCGACGAGCTGGGCTACCGGCCGCGGGTCTCGGCCCGGGCGATGCGCGGGGCGACGTACACCCTGGGCATCGAGATCCCCACGATCAAGAACCCCTTCTTCACCAAGATCATCAGCGGTGCGGCCAGCGCCCTCGAAGGAACTCGGTACCAGCTGATCATCGCTCCGATGGGCCCGCACCACGATCGGGGTCCACAGGCGATCCAAGTGCTTGCTGACCGTCAGGTCGACGGGATCCTGGCCGTTTCGACTGCGGTAGACCCCGAATGGCTCGAGGATCTCGCTCGACACACTCCCATCGTGATGCTCGGGCGTCACGACGACTCTCAGCACTACGACACTCTCGTGAACGATGACGTCGAAGGGGCCCGGATGGCTGTACGCCATCTGTACGACCTCGGGCACCGCGACATCGTGCACCTGACGATCGACCCGGTGTGGGAGAAGCACCTGCCGACCGGGCCTCACGCTCTGCGCGCTCGCAGCTACAGACAGACGATGGCTGAGCTGGGCCTGGCGGACAAGGCACGAGTCGTGTTCCTGAAGTCCGAGGAGGACGGAGCACGAGAGGTCGCGCTCGGGATCCTGCGGGAACCGGTTCGCCCGACGGCATTCTTCGCCGGCCACGACGAGCTGGCTCTCGGAGTGTTGACCGCTGTCGCGGACCTGGGGCTCACGCCATCGGACGTCTCGGTGGTGGGCTACGACGACACCGAGATCGCCGCGCACCCGCTCGTGTCCTTGACGAGCATCAACCAGTCCGGCACCCGGATGGGCGAGATCACCGTTCGTCTGCTGCTGGAGCGCATCGCCGGCCGTACCGAGCCGGTTCACGAAGTCATCACACCCAAGCTGATGACTCGCACGTCGACCGCGCCTCCCCACGAGGGACGCGGAAGGAAGCCGCAGGCCCCGCGCCTGCTGACACCACAACCCAAGTAACCGGCGGCCACAGCTGTGGCTTCCTCAACCAGGAGGTACAACGAAGTGTCACTCCACAAAAAGGCCTCGATGGCCTTGGTCGGCCTCGCGGTCGGCTCCCTGGCGTTATCCGCGTGCAGCGCGGGTTCGCTCGGTTCGAGCTCCGGTTCGAGCGGGGCAGCGGCCGCCACCACCATCACCTACCTGGTCGACAACGGCGACACCACCGTCAAGACGGCCACTGCGCAGGTCGCGGCGTTCAACGCGCTCAACACCGGCGTCACGGTGAAGCTCGACACGCGTCCGGCAGGCACCGACGGCGACAACGCCGTCAAGACCAAGCTGGCCACCGGCGACATGGCTGAGGTCTTCTCCTACAACTCCGGCTCCCTCATGGCGGCTCTGGACCCGGCCAAGAACCTGGTCCCGCTGACCAACGAGTCGTACATGTCGACCGTCCAGGACTCGTTCAAGCCGGCCGTCACGTACAAGGGCCAGGTCTACGGCATCCCGAACGGCACGGCGATGGGTGGCGGCATCCTCTACAACAAGACCGTCTTCGCCAAGCTCGGCCTGTCGGTCCCNNCTGGCTGACTTCCACAACATCGCGGCCGCCGATCCCAACTGGGCCGACAACTACACCAACAACAAGGCCAAGTACGTCGACCAGCCCGCGCTGTCGAGCTTCCAGAGGCTGGAAGCCGTCTCCAAGGCCGGCTACCTCAACAAGGACTTCGCGTCGATCAAGAACACCCAGGGCCTTCAGGACCTGGTCAACGGCACCGGCGCGCAGTACCCGATGCTGACGTTCACGATCTCCGCCTACGTCACGATGTCCGCCACGGCGAAGGACGACATCGGCTTCTACGCCCAGCCGGGTGACGACGCGAGCAAGTACGGCCTCACCGCGTGGACCCCGGGTGGCACCTACATCCCCACCACCGCCAAGGGCGACAAGCTCGACGCCGCGAAGAAGTTCGTGGCCTGGCTGGTGAGCAAGGACTCCTGCGACGTGCAGACCAAGGCTGTCACGCCCTCCGGTCCGTACGAGGTGAAGGGCTGCACGCTGCCTTCCGGCCTCCCGGCCGCTGTCACCGATCTCCAGAAGTTCTTCGACGACGGCAACGTCAGCCCGGCTCTCGAGTTCGTGTCCCCGATCAAGGGCCCGAACCTCGAGAAGATCACGGTCGAGGTCGGCTCCGGCATCACGAGCGCTGCTGATGGTGCGAAGCGCTACGACGAGGACGTCAAGAAGCAGGCCCAGCAGCTAGGAATTGCTGGCTGGTGACCGATCGTGGGGGCCGGTGAAGGCCGGCCCCCACGCCTCAGCTCAGATCCAACCTCCGGTGGCGCCGCCACGGCCGGTGCCGTGCGGCGCCACCCAGTAGATACGAGAACGCCATGAGTTCACCCAAGACCAGCGACCGTCCCGGGACGAGGACGCTCGACAGACCGCCACGTGCGTCAGCCGTGCACGTCGACAAGACGTACCCGTTGTGGTTCTACATCCCCGGCGCGGTGGTCTACCTGGCGTTGTTCATCACGCCGACGCTGTTCTCCTTCTACTTCGCGTTCACGCGCTGGACCTTGTTCAAGGCGACCTTCATCGGCTTCGACAACTTCGTCCTCTTCTTCCAGGAGCCCGGCCTGATCGGGTCGTTGAAGAACACGCTGGTCTACGGCTTCACCACCTCGGCGGCGAAGGTCGTGCTCGGCATGCTGCTCGCCGTCGTGCTGAGCGCCCCGATCATCGCCCGTGGCTACCTGCGTTCCGTGACGTTCTTCCCGGTACTGGTCAGCGCTGTCGGCGTCGGCATCACGTTCCAGGTGCTGCTGGACCCGTTCCACGGCGTCGTGAACGCTGCGATCACCTTCTTCACCCACGCAGACGGACCCGGCTGGCTCACGAACCCCGCTATCGCCCTGCTGAGCGTCGCGGCGATCGACGTCTGGAAGGGCGTCGGTCTCGCCACCCTGATCTACATCGCGGGGATCGCGGCCATCCCGAACGAGTACTTCGAAGCCGCCAGGGTCGACGGCGCGAGTGCCTTCCAGATGTTCCGCAACATCATCCTGCCTCTGTCCTTCCCGGCCACCTCGACGGTCATCACGCTGTCCCTCATCGGCGGACTGCGGAGCTTCGACCTCATCTGGACGACGACCCAAGGCGGCCCAGGGTTCTCCTCCGACGTCATCGCGTCGGTGATCTACAAGAACTACCAGGCGGGCTTCTACGGGCTGTCCACCGCGGGCAACGTGATCCTCTTCATCGTCGTCACCGCGATCATCTACCCACTCTCTCGCTGGATGAACAGAAGGGAGACAGTGCTGTGATCGCCATGCGCAAGCCGACCCGTTGGCTGATCGGCATCTTCGGGATCGCCTTCACCACGGTGTTCTTCATCGTGCCGTTCGCCTTCATCTTCACGATGGCGGCCAAGGACCAGAACGAAGCCAGCAAGCTGCAGTTCTCCTGGCCCACCCATTTCCAGCTGTGGGAGAACATCGTCACGGTGTTCCAGTCGCGCGACTACATGCTCATCATCGCGTTCATCAACTCGTTCATCCTGACCGTGGCGAGCGTCACGCTCATGGTGGTCTTCGGCTCGATGATCGCCTACGTCCTGGACCGGCGGAAGTCGAAGCTCAACCCCTTGGTCAACACCCTGGTGCTCGCCGGCCTCATCATCCCGCCGGCGGTCGTGCCGACGATCTGGGTCATGCAGAGCCTGGGGATCTTCAAGACTCTTCCAGGCCTGATCATGGTCGAGGTGGCCTTCGGGTTGGCGTTCACCGTCATCACCATGCGGGCGTTCATCGCGTCGATCCCTCGTGAGATCGACGAAGCGGCGATCGTGGATGGTGCAGGGCCTCTTCGCCTCTTCTTCCAGGTCGTCTTCCCGTTGCTCCGGTCGGTGATCGTCACGGTGATCGTCGTGCAGTCGATCTTCGTCTTCAACGACTTCCAGAACCCGCTGTACTTCCTGCCGGGCAGCCAGAACGCCACCGTGCAGCTGACGCTGTTCAACTACATCAGCCAGAGCCAGAGCTCGTTCAACCTGCTGTTCGCGAACATCCTGGTCATCACGATCCCGATGCTGATCATGTACATCGTCTTCAACCGCCAGATCGTGGCCGGAATGACGTCAGGCGCCGTCAAGGGCTGAGTCGCTCGACCGTTCTCCATACCGTCAGTCCCACCCGAAAGAGAGATCCATGCCCAGCGTCATCGACTCCGTCCGCCTCGAGTACCAGTCGGGTCCGCAGGTCCCCGTACCCGCCCCGCGGGTGTCGTGGGTGACCGTGTCGGACGTCCCGGGGTGGCGCCAGACAGCGGCAGAGCTCGCCTGGAACGACGGCGCGACACGCACGAACGCCACGGTCGACGGTGACGCCTCCGTGCTGGTCGACTGGCCGTTCGCGGCTCTCGCCCAGCACCAGCGCGGGTCGCTGACCGTACGGGTGCAGGGCCCCGACGGCTGGTCCGACTGGAGTGACGAGCAGACCGTGGTGGCTGCGTTCCTCGGTGTCGACGAGTGGCAGGCGCAGTTCATCGGCCTGGCCGCGCCGACGCGGAAGGCGCAGCCCGTTCTGCTGCGGACGGAGTTCGAGGTGGCGCCCGGGCTCGAGCGGGCGACGCTGTACGCGACGGCGCACGGCGTGTACCAGGCGTACGTGAACGCTTCCGAGGTCGACGACCAGATCCTCAAGCCGGGCTGGACGGCGTACCAGTCGCGGCTAGTCCACGAGACGACCGACGTCACCAGTCTGGTCGTCGCCGGTCGGAACGCGCTCGGAGTGGCGCTGGCCGGCGGGTGGTTCACGGAGATCTTCGGGTTCCGCGAGAACGCCAGCCCCTTCTACGGCGAGCAGCCGGCGTTCGCCGGGCAGCTGCTGCTGGAGTACACGGACGGCACGAGCGCCTGGGTCGTGACCGGTCCGGACTGGGCGGCGTACGGCGAAGGCCCGTGGGTGGAGTCCGGGATCTACCTCGGCGAGCGTTACGACGCCCGCAAGCTGCCCGAAGGGTGGGCGGCCTCCGGCTTCAGCTCCGACGGTTGGGCGTCGGTGGGAGTGCTCCCGACCGGCCCCGTGCCGGAAGCCCGTACGTCCCCCGAGGTCCGCGTGACCGAGGTGGTTCCCATCGTTGAGGTCACGACCTCCCCGTCCGGCAAGACGCTGCTCGACTTCGGCCAGAACCTCGTCGGACGCCTGCGCATCCGGGTCAGCGGCACAGCCGGTGATGTCGTGACGCTTCGTCACGCCGAGGTGCTCGAGAACGGCGAGCTCGGTGTCCGTCCGCTCCGTGCGGCCGAGGCCACCGACACGTACACGCTCGCCGGGGGTGGGGTGGAGGAGTGGGCCGCGACCCAGACGTTCCACGGCTTCCGCTACGCCGACGTCTCGGGCTGGCCGGGCACGTTCGACCCGGCCGACATCACCGCCGAGGTGATCGGCTCCGACATGCGTCGTACAGGGTGGTTCGACTGCTCCGACCCCATGGTCTCCCGCCTCCACGAGAACGTCGTGTGGGGCATGCGGGGCAACTTCCTGTACCTGCCGACCGACTGCCCCCAGCGCGACGAGCGCCTCGGNNCAGGTCTTCAGCCCCACCGCGTCCTACCTGTTCGACTGTGACGGCTTCCTGGCGTCCTGGCTCGTGGACCTCGACATCGAGCAGCGCGCGGGCGGCGGCGTCCCGTTCATCGTCCCGGATGTCCTGCACTCCGCGCAGATGCCCGCGGCGGCGTGGGGCGACG
>PMBM01000119.1 GCA_003153855.1 Propionibacteriaceae bacterium | reverse complement strand
CTGATCGAGGACTCCGAGGCCGTCGTACCGGCGGACGCGGTGAACTTCACGTTGTTGCAGGAGCAGCTCCACGACGTGCTCGACACGCTCTCCGAGCGCGAGGCGGGCGTGGTCAGCATGCGTTTCGGGCTCACCGACGGCCAGCCGAAGACGCTGGACGAGATCGGCAAGGTCTACGGCGTCACGCGCGAGCGGATCCGGCAGATCGAGAGCAAGACGATGTCGAAGCTCCGCCACCCGTCCCGCTCCCAGGTCCTGCGGGACTACCTCGACTGATGTCATGGCGCATCCGCC
Organism: Propionibacteriaceae bacterium; assembly: GCA_003153855.1. Classification (GTDB taxonomy): domain Bacteria; phylum Actinomycetota; class Actinomycetes; order Propionibacteriales; family Propionibacteriaceae; genus Fen-668. The sequence continues at coordinate 5,052 of PMBM01000119.1, read as the reverse complement.
AGGCCGGCCACGCCGATCTGGAGGCCGCCGCGTGCGCGAAGGCCCTGTCCTGGGTCGAGTCGTACGAGAGGCTCCTACCCCAGGACGTACTGCTCCGCCAGCTTGATCCGGAACGGATCAGCCGTACGGTCGCGCTCTGGACCGGCGTGCTGGAGGGCGGCGGCTACCTCTGGGTCGTCGTCGGAGACGATGCCGAGATCGTGGGCGTGGCGCAGGCGGGGTTCGGCAGGGACGACGACTCGCCCACCCCCCTCGAGCTGTACGTGATGTACCTCCGCACACAGGCCCAGGGCAGCGGCGTCGCGGACGCGTTGCTGCGAACGGCGATCGGCGACTCCCCGGCGTACCTCTGGGTACTCTCAGGCAACGACCGTGCCCACGCCTTCTACCGCCGCCACGGGTTCGCCCCTGACGGTACGACGAAGCTGATCCCCGCCCTGGCCATCGCCGAGGAGCGCTGGGTACGCGAGTAGCGCCCGTTGTCGAGGCGGGGGCCAAGAAGGACGCGGGTGGTGCCGGTTTCCCAAGGGCTGTAGACCTTTCTGCACCTCCCATACCAAATTTGCCGTGGGAGGTGCAGGTTTGCCTACATCCCTTGGTAAACCGCAGCGCCACTCGCCCGCCACTACTCGACATCGGAGTCGATCCGGCCAAGCAGGCACGTTGTGCTTGGGGATCCGCGACTCGGCCGAGTTATCCACAGCTCCTCGACCTGCTGACGGATGCGATGGGGAGCAGCACATGGTCTGGGCATGGACGTTCTTCGTGAGTTGGCCGTCACGCGAGGGTTCTTCACGCGTTCTGAAGCCCTCGACAAAGGTGGCCAGGACAGGCAGCTGATCAGTGGCGTGAAGTCGGGAGTTCTGACTCGGATTCGTCACGGGTACTACACGTTCTCCGACCTGTGGCTCGTCATGGACGCTGAGAAGCAACATCTCGTACGTGCTCGGGCCGTCCAGCACTCACTCGGGAGCGCCGTGGCCGTGAGCCACGTCACGGGCGCGTTGGCCCATGGCGTGGCGACCTGGGGGCTCGATCTGTCAAGAGTCCACGTCACCCGACTCGATCGAGGCGCCGGACGCACGGAAGGGGACGTCGTCCACCATGAAGGCCGTCAGGGCTTTGATGATCCAGAGGAGATCGACGGTCTGCTTGTTCTCCCGGCTGATCGGTGCGTTGTCGAGGCCGCCACCAGAGCGACTTCAGAACAGGCTCTGGTGGTGTTCGACTCTTTCCTCCACCTCGAGCTAGGTGACCATGGAATGTTGCGTAACCGTTTTGACCAGATGCATCGCTGGAGTGGGACGCAGCATCTCCATTTGCCGATCCGCATGGCTGACGGTCGTGCGGACGGGCCCGGGGAGTCGCGCGGGCGCTGGTTGTTCTGGCGCTCGGGTCTGCCGGCGCCCGAACTGCAATACGAGGTGCGCCGAAGTAATGGGACGCTCGCCGGGGTCTGCGACTGGGCATGGCGTGACCAAGGGCTCCTGGGCGAGTTCGATGGACGGGTGAAGTACGGGCGGCTGCTCCGGCCCGGCGAGTCGGCCGGCGATGCCGTCTTCCGAGAGAAGCGGCGCGAGGACGAGATCCGAGAAATCACCGGAGACACCATGGTCAGGCTGATCTGGGCGGACTACTCGACGCCGCAGGCGACGGCAGAGCGCATCCGCAGGCTGTTTCGACGAGCCGCATGAAGCAGCTGGCTAGACCCCATTGGGCGCTTCACGACCTTCGTACACACGCCGGTTTATCAAGGTTCGTACGCACGCCGGTTTATCAAGGGATGTACCAGTTTCGTCACGTCCCACGGCAAATCTGCCGTGGGACGTGACACGTTGACTACATCCCTTGATAAACCGACGGAACCTTCGAGGCACAGTCGGAACCGCCCCGCGCCCGCGCCAGAGGCCAAGGGCCTGCTCGGCTACACGAAGATCGTCGCGTAGTCCTCGACGAGGGCCAGATGGGCGGAGGCTTCGGCGAGGTCCATGCGGTTTGCCTCGGCCGCGATGGCCTTGCCCAGGAGCGTGGTCTCGCCCGCGGTGGCCAGTCCTGCGATGTACGGGAAGGTGCCGAGCACCCAGCTGATCGCCGCCCGGATGTCCTCGGGCTCGGTGAAGGGCTCGTACCAGGTCGCCAGCTGGCGGTCGCCGATCCATGGCTTGCGCGCGATCGCCTTGATCGTACGGAGCGCGACGTCGCGGTCCTGGACGAGTCCGTACAGGATGTCGAAGTTGGTACGGAACTCGTCGTCCGCCGTGTACAGGTGGTAGTTCACCGGCGTGAGGATCGAGTCGAAGTCGTGGCGACGCAGCGCCTCGGCGTGGACGATGGGCGCCTGCTCCGTGTGGCCGGTGATGCCGACGTAGCTGACGATGCCCTCGTCCTTGGCGCGTACGAACGCCTCGATCGCGCCGCCGGGGGCGAAGACCTTGTCGAGCTCGGGCAGGTCGCAGACGGCATGGATCTGCCACAGGTCGATGTGGTCGGTGTGAAGGAGCTCCAGGGAGCGGTTCAGCTCGCGCCAGGCGTCCTCCGCCCTGCGCTCGGTCGACTTGGTCGCCAGGAAGACCTGGTCGCGTACGCGCTCCACGGTCGGACCCATCCGCAGCTCCGCGTCACCGTACGAGGCCGCGGTGTCGAGGTGGTTGATCCCGGCGTCGAGGGCCTGCGCCAAGGAGGCGTCGGCGACCTCCTGCGTGACCTCGCCCAGCGCGGCAGCCCCGTACACCAGGACAGTCGTCTCGTGGCCGATACGGCCCAGCCTGCGCTTCTCCATCTGCGGTTCCTCTCGGTCAGGTCAGCTCGAACGATACGACGGCGACTGCGGCATCCTGCGGCAGGCCGGGGTAGTGGTAGCGGAGGGCATCCACGAGGGCGCCGGCGTCGGCGAAGTTCTCCGCAGCAGCATCCTCGTCCTTCAGGTCATCGAGCGCCACCTGGCGGATCCCTGTGACGACGGCGTCGAGGAACACGGGGGGATCGGACTCGAACCGGAACCTCGCCGGACCCAGCTCGACCGGCTCGCGGTAGCGGGTGGTCTTCGTCTTCGTCCCCGCGCGCACCCAGTCGAGGTAGCTGGGATCGAAGGTCACGAGCTGCATGGAGCCCAACCTAGTCGCCCGACCAGAGAGCCCCGGAAACGCCGCGACCCCTGGTCCCGCAGATGCGGGCCAGGGGTCGGGTCAGATTCGGGCTCGGTGACTCAGCCGATCTTGTCCGTCTCGTCGTGGATCTTCAGGGCCACTTGCTTCAGCTTGTCCGAGTGAGCCTTCGCATGGTGTGCACAGAAGAGAAGCTCTCCGCCACTTTCGAACTTCACGCGCAGGTATGCCTGCGCTCCGCAGCGGTCGCAGCGGTCAGAAGCGGTCAGTGACTCGTCGTACAGGGTGGTGCTCACGGTGCCTCTCTTCCCCAGCCGGGTGGCGGTCGTCGGGGTGGTGCTTCTTGCGTATCCATAGTCGCATCCCCTTGGTTACAAGCGATGCATCTAGAGAACGCACTCACGTTGCGGGTTTGTTCCAGTTTGCTTACGACAACCTCGCAAACCTGAGTCTACCGCGCTCAAGGTTGGGGCGACGACGAGGACCACCAAGGGGGCAGGGCGTGCCGTCGCGGTTTCGTCAGTGGCGCGCACTAGCCTCATCGGGTGAGCTCCGAACTGTCCACCCGCGCGCGGGCCCGTGCTCCTCAGGCGCTGGGCCATGACTACGAGGCGCGGCACCTGCTCGTCCTCGAGGGCCTTGAGGCTGTACGGAAGCGGCCGGCGATGTACATCGGGTCCACCGACACCAAGGGCCTCATGCACTGCCTGTGGGAGANNATCATCGACAACTCCGTCGACGAGGCCCTCGCCGGCTTCGGCGACAAGATCGAGGTCGAGCTGCGGCACGACGGGTCGATCTTCGTCACCGACCACGCACGCGGCGTGCCCGTGGACACTCATCCCGGCACCGGGCTGTCCGGCGTCGAGGTCGTCTACACGAAGCTCCATGGCGGCGGGAAGTTCGGCGGCGGTGCGTACAGCGCGACGGGCGGCCTGCACGGCGTCGGCGCCTCCGTGGTCAACGCCCTGTCCAGCCGTCTCGACGTCGAGGTGGACCGCAGCGGCGCGACGTACGCGATGAGCTTCCGGCGCGGCACCCCCGGCACGTTCGACGGTGACGGGCCGACGGCCGCCTTCACCCCCAACTCCGAGCTTCGCAAGGTGGGCAAGGTCGGCAGGGGAGTGACGGGCACGAGGGTGAGGTACTGGCCCGACCGCCAGATCTTCCTGCCCGACGCTCAGCTTGCCTGGGAGTCGCTGCTGAACCGCGCACGCCAGACGAGCTTCCTCATCCCTGGTCTCGAGATCTCGGTCACGGATGCCCGCAGCAGCGAGACCATCAACGAGGTCTTCAAGCACGACGGCGGCATCGCCGAGTTCTGCGACTTCCTCGCGCACGACCAGCCGGTCACCGAGATCGTCCGACTGCAGGGGACCGACCGGTTCACCGAGACCGTACCGATGATGGACGACTCCGGCTCGATGACGCCGACGGACGTCGAACGGGAGCTCGAGGTCGACATCGCCCTGCGCTGGGGCACCGGCTACGACACGGTGCTGCAGTCGTTCGTCAACATCATCGCGACGCCCAAGGGCGGCACCCACCAGCAGGGCTTCGAGCGCGGACTGGTCAAGGCGTTCCTCAAGGGTCTCGAGAGCACCCGGATCATGAAGGCCGGCGAGGAGCTGCTCAAGGACGACATCCTCGAGGGCCTCACCGGCGTCGTGACCGTACGCCTTGCCGAGCCGCAGTTCGAGGGCCAGACCAAGGAAGTGCTGGGCACGCCCGCCGTGGCGCGCATCGCCGCCCGCATCGTCGAGAACGAGCTGGCCGCCTACCTCACCTCGACGAAGGCCTCCACGAAGGCGCAGGCACGTGCCGTGATGGAGAAGGTCGTCAACGCGGCCCGCACCCGGGTGGCGGCGAGGTCGCACAAGGAGGCTCAGCGCGCGAAGAACGCGCTCGAGTCGTCGAGCCTGCCGCCGAAGCTCGCGGACTGCCGCTC
>PMBM01000193.1:4601-8653 GCA_003153855.1 Propionibacteriaceae bacterium | reverse complement strand
ACGGCCTTGTCGTACAGGTCCTGACCCGTCTTGGCGTACGGGCCCTTGTAGGCGGAGGAGCCGTCGGCGAGGGTCGGGATGTCGAGGAAGGCGATGGCGTAGTTGGGGCCACCGGTGATGACGTCGACCGCGAAGGTGCGCGAGACGCCGTACTTGACGTCGTCAGCGGTGATCTCCGAGCCGTCCTCCCACTTGAGGCCGTCCTTCAGCGTGAAGGTCCAGGTCATGCCGTCCGCGCTGACCTTGCCGGTGTCGGTCGCCATGTCGGCGACGAGCTTGGCCACGTCGGTGTCGGAGGTGACGGGCGCCCACGAGACGAGCGTGCGGGTGAACAGACGGTTCCCGTACTCGATGTTCACGCCGACGTAGACGCGCTGCGGGTCCCAGTGCTCGGTGGCGGTGCCGGACAGGATGTACAGGGTTCCACCCTTGACTCCGGCCGCGGGGGCGGAGGAGGCAGCCGTGGTGCTCGTGCTGCTTCCACATGCGCTGAGCGTGGCAACGACGGCTGTTGTCGCCAGTCCAGCAATGAATGACCTGCGCTTCATTCGGCGCTCTCCTTCGATAGTTGTTGAACGTCAGTTTCTGTCACTGACGATCGGCCTTGGGGTCGAGTGCATCGCGGAGTCCGTCGCCCAGAAGGTTGAAGGACAGAACCACGAGGAACAGGGTGACTCCAGGGAAGATGAAATATGCCGGGTCGGCCTGCGCGTAGGACACCGAGTCGTTGAGGATCGAGCCGAACGACGGTGTCGGTGCCTGGATCCCGACGCCGAGGAAGCCGAGGGCCGCCTCCGTGGCGATGTTCTGCGGCATGATCAGCGTCGCGTAGACGAGGATCGGCGCCCACAGGTGGGGAAGAAGCTCTTTGAAGTAGATCCGCCAACGGCCGGCGCCCAGCGACCGCGCGGCCTCCACGAACTCCCGCTCGCGCAGGCTCAGCACCTGGCCACGGATGATGCGGGCGAAGTTGGGCCAGCCGAAGAAGCCCATGACGACGATCATGAAGATCATCGAGGCGGGCGTACGGCTGACGTGCGTGCCGGCCCGGATCAGATCGATGACGATCGTGGACAGGGCGATGAGCATGAGTGTCTGGGGGAAGCTGAGCACGAACTCGATGACGCGCGACAGGAGCCAGTCGACCCAGCCGCCCGTGGTGCCCGCGATGATGCCGATGATCGTTCCCAGCACGACGGAGAACACTGCCGCCGACACAGCGACGGTCAACGAGGTCGTGAGGCCGGCGATGACGCGAGCGAAGATGTCTCGGCCGATGCCCGGCTCCACACCCATCCAGTGGGTCCCGGAGACTCCGCCGAACGGGCCGAGCGGCAGCGAGCCGAGGCCTCCGACCAGATCAGAGTGGTTCGTGTACGGGTCGATGATCTTCAGCGTGGTGAGGAGGGGTGCGATCGCCGCCAGGACGATGAAGAAGATGGCGGCACCGAGCGCGACCATGGTCACCTTGTCGCGCGTCAGACGCGAACGGGTGATCTGCCAAGGCGTACGGCCCTTGATGGCGACAGCGCCATCCCGGGCCTCCTCCAAGGTCGTCTCTGCCATTCAGCTCTTCTTCCCAGGGAACCACGTCAACGAGTCCAAAGTATGTACCACGCCTGTTACGGCTAGGTCACGGAGAAGGCTTCAGGCGCAAGCGTTTATCAGATTGTGACTAGTGACTTCGCGTCGTGGAGCGGTGTGTACGGGCCGGGGAAGCCACGACACGAGTACGCTGTGCGCCCCTTATCCCTGCGGTCGTAGGAGCGGGAACAGGATGGTCTCGCGGATGCCCGCACCGGCGAAGAGCATGAGCAGCCGGTCGATCCCCATCCCCATGCCGCCCATCGGTGGAGCCCCCAGCTCGAGGGCGGCGAGGAAGTCCTCGTCGAGCTGCATCGCCTCGAGGTCACCTGCTGCCGCCGCCAGCGACTGCTCTGTGAGGCGCTCGCGCTGGATGACGGGATCGATCAGCTCTGAGAAGCCGGTGGCGCGCTCGACACCGTCCACGATGAGGTCCCACGCCTCGACCAGACGGGGGTCGTCGCGGTGGGGCCGGGCGAGCGGCTGTGCCACGGCCGGGTAGTCGCAGACGAACGTGGGCTGTACGAGGGTGTGCTCCACGATCTCGCCGAACAGCTCCATCGCGAGCTTGCCCGCATTGATGCCCGGCTTGTACGTGATGTCGTGGGCGGCCGCGATCGCCTGGAGGCGTTCGATCGGCGTCTGAGGAGTGATCTCCTCGCCGAGCGCGGCGGACAGCCTGGGGTAGAAGGAGAGCCACGCCCACTCGCCGTCGAGGTCGATGTCGCCGTTGCGGCCGGGCACCACCCGGGTGCCCAAGGCGCGGTCCGCGGCATCGACGATGATCCGCTGGGTGGTGGCCGCGATCGTGAACTGGTCGCCCCACGCGGCGTACGACTCGAGCATCGTGAACTCCGCCGAGTGCGAGGAGTCGATGCCTTCGTTGCGGAAGATCCGGCCGATCTCGTACACGCGATCCGCACCGCCGACCATCGCGCGCTTGAGGTACAGCTCCAGGGCGATCCGCATCGTCATGTCGATGTCGAAGGCGTTGAGGTGCGTACGGAACGGTCGCGCGGCCGCACCGCCGTGGATCGTCTGCAGCGTCGGCGTCTCGACCTCGAGGAAGCCCTCATGAAAGAGGGTCTCGCGGATCGAGCGCATGACCGCCGAGCGGGTGCGCAGCATGTCGCGCGCCTCCTGGCGCACGATGAGGTCGGCGTAGCGCTGGCGGACCCGGGTCTCCTCGGACAGATCCTTGTGGAGGACGGGCAAGGGGCGCAGCGCCTTCGAGGCGATGGCCCACTCGGACGCGAGCACGCTCAGCTCGCCGCGACGCGACGCGATGACGCGGCCCTTGACGAAGACGAAGTCGCCCAGGTCGACGTCGGTCTTCCACAGATCGAGGGACTCCTGTCCGACCTCGGCCAGCGACACCATCACCTGCAACCGCTCGCCCGGGTCGTCGGCCGTGAAGCCGTCGGCGAGCGTGGCGAAGCACAGCTTGCCGGACGTACGGAGGAAGACCACGCGGCCGCCGATGCCGACGACGTCCTGCGTCTCCTCGCCGGCCTCGAGGTGTCCCCAGCTCTCGCGGACCTGCTTCAGCGAGTGGGTACGGTCCACGTGGACGGGGTACGTCTCGCGGCCCTGAGCCAGGATCGCCGCACGCTTGTCGAGGCGCACCTGCATCTGCTCGAAGACATCGCGCTCGCTGATCGGCTCGTCGGTCACCGCGTCATGCTATCGAGTCTCACGCGGGGGCCGGTGACGGGTTTACGCGCCGCGCGCCGCGTTCCCGATGCGCGAGAGGGCCATGACAGGACGNNTCATCGAACCGGCTGCGGCAGACCCGGGCATCCCTACACTGACGCCATGACATACGGCCCGCAGGATCCGCGCCAGTTCGGTCAACCGCAGTACGGCCAGCCGGGCCAGCCGGCGTACGGACCGCCGCCCGGCTACGGGCAGCAGCCTGGCCAGCCTGGGTACGGCCAGCCGGGTCAGCCCCAGTACGGTCAGCCGGGCCAGCCCGGGCAGCCCTACGGTCAACCCGGTCAACCCGGACAGCCCGGCCCCGCGTACGCCCCGCCCGGCCGCCCGGGTCAGCCCCAGCAGGGGCAGCCTCAGCAGGGTCAGCCGCAGCCAGGACAGTACGGGCCGCCTCCCCAGTACGGTCAGCCTCCGTACGGACAGCCTCCTGCGCAGCAGGCGTCCCCTGGCGGCTGGGCGCCCGTACCCGGCGTCCCGGCGTCGCCCGTGCCGGAGCCGGCCCCGAAGAAGCCCGAGTACGTCTCGATCGGCCTCCCGTTGTCGACGTCCGACTCCGTTGCCGGGCGCGAGGTCACGGGTGTCGTGGGCATCGTCGTCGGCACCACGACTCGTACCACACAGCCCAAGGTCGGCCCCGACACCGTGAGCCTGCTGGCCCGCGCCCGCCAGGACGCGCTCGTCGCGCTCGCCGACATGGCCCGCGCAGCCGGCGGCGACGCGGTCGTGTCCGTACGGTTCGACAGCGGACCCGCTGC
>PMBM01000193.1:0-4584 GCA_003153855.1 Propionibacteriaceae bacterium | reverse complement strand
GAGCCGATCACTGACGACCGAACCCCCCGCCCTGGATGAGGCGGGGGGTTCGCTGTCGGGCGGGTCGCTTCAGTAGACGAACAACGCCTTCTTCGTGAGCGGGCCGACGTCGCCGTCCACGGTGAGCTTCTTCTTGGTCTGGAAGAGCTCCACCGCAGCGAGGGTGGGCGGACCGAACGTGCCGTTCACGGTGAGGTCCACTCCCTTCGTGCCGGTCTTCCTGGCCCAGGAGTTCAGATGGGCCTGGATCTCACGGACGCAGTTGTTGCTCGCCCCGGCGATCACGTTGCCCGAGCACGAGCCGGTGTAGGGCTTCTCCACGTACTGCGAGACCAGCTTCGCGATCTCGATCTCTCCCGCCCCGTTCGGGTGCAGCGAATACCGGGCGAGGCGCACGGGCGAGGACAGGAGCTGCGGAGGGAAGATCCATTCCGACTTCGGGCCACCGTAGGAATGGTTCCAGAAGGCATCGAAGAGCCCGACGAAGTCGACGTCGATGCCGAGCTTCCGCATGTCCTGGACGACACCGAACTCAGCGTCCTCGTACTCGATCGCGAGCTCGTTGAGGTAGCCGACGTTCGTGACACCCCAACCCGACTTGTCGCCGACCAGAGCGGCGTAGCCGGTGAGGATGATCTGAGCCTGGGGCGCGCGGGCGTAGATCTTCTCGATGGCCGTTTTGAGTCCCTTGAGCGCCCGCGGGAACAGGTTGGTCCTCGTCGAGTTGATGTTCGCCATGCAGGTGCTGGGCAGGTTGTTCAGGCACCCGACGAGCAGACCCGGGAAGTTCAGGTCGTTCCCCGAGATGCTGAGGAACACGTGCGTGACATCGGTGTCCATGGTCTTGATCTGGACGGGGTACGTGACGTTGTCGACCGTCTGCGGTGTGTCGATGAGGTTGGCGGTGACCGCGCCCTGGCAGGCCAGGAAGTCGACGGTGGCTGTGCCTGCGGCCTTGTCCTCCTTGACCGTGTTGCCGTCCGGCATCTTCACCTGGTAGGCCCAGGCGTTCTTGGACCGGTCGCAGTGGACGTCCGAGTACGGGGAGTTCCCTTCGCCCGATGCCCACGAGTCACCGAGGACGGCGATCTTGTACTTGACCGTGGCGGCCTGAGCTTCAGGTGCGGGCAGCACGGCGAGCGCGAGCGCTCCGGCAGCCGCCGCGATGAGGGTGGTGCGGACGATTCTCCGCAGACCGGTGATGGGCATCGTTGCCTCCTGGGACGGTGTGATGGTGCGCACGCTAGGACCGGCCCGCACCAAGCGGCAGACAGTCCGGCGATAAGGGACACGGTTGTCTCCCAACACGGGGCCTGCGCCCGCTGGGCCGGGTCATGGTGCGAAATGCCGTTGGCTAGGTCGGACCATGGGCGCAAGATGTGGGAATGCGTCGATCCGACTTGCTGAGTGAGCACTCACTCATTCATACTGTCCGGGTGATGAGAGCTAGACCGATGTCTCCCGAGGATCGCCGCCAGGCGATCATCTCGGCGACCACGGACCTCGTGCTCGAGCACGGGCCCGCGGCCACCACGCGTCAGATCGCCGATGCCTGCGGTATCGCCGAGGGCACGCTGTTCCGCGTCTTCGAGTCCAAGGACGACATCCTGGCCGCGGTCGTGGAGCAGCTGCTCGACCCGAAGTTCGTCATCGACGAGATCGAGGCCGTCGTTCCCACCGACGCTGCCGCCGACACCGTACGGGCCCTGGCGGCTGTGATCCGGGAGTCCACCACACGCATCCGCTCGGTCATGATGGCGCTCCACTCAGCGCAGACCGACATGGATCGGCGTGGCAACCACGGCCCCCGCGACAAGAACAAGTTCTTCGACGACCAGGCGGCCATCGGCGAGGCCATGGCGCACGTGCTCTCCGCTCACAGCGAGGAGCTACGCGTCGATCCGGGGACGGCGGCCGCATTCATCCGCATGACCGTCTTCGCCGGCAACCTCCCCATGGTCTCCCATCCGACCGACCCACAAGTGTTCACCGACCTCCTCGTACACGCGCTCGTGAAGGAGCCTGCATGTTCAATCACGCAATGAACCGACTGCTGAACAGAGGGCTCAAGCCGTACTTGACCCAGCTCTTCATCGTCATCTTGCTCCAAGCGTTCGCCACTGCGGCCAGCCTCGAGCTGCCCACCCTGAACGCGGGGATCATCGACAACGGCGTCGCGAAGGGCGACACCCACTACATCTGGGTACATGGCGGCTACATGCTGGCCGTCGCGCTCGTACAGGTCGTCGCGCAGATCGGGGCCGCGTTCTTCGGTGCGCAGCTCGCGATGTCCTTCGGCCGCGACACCCGCGCCGCGGTCTTCGACAACGTGCTCTCGTTCTCCTCGCGTGAGGTCAACCAGTTCGGCGCTCCGTCGCTGATCACGCGTACGACGAACGACGTCCAGCAGGTCCAGCAGCTCGTGCTGATGACCTGCATCATGATCCTCGGCGCACCGATCACGATGATCGGCGGCGTCATCATGGCCCTCCGTACAGACCTGACGATGTCGTGGATCATCCTCGTTGCGGTGGTCGTCCTCGGCGTGGTGATCGGCATCCTCGTGACGTTCATGGGCCCGGTCTTCGCGTCCATGCAGAAGAGGATCGACACGCTCAACCGGGTGCTGCGCGAGCAGATCTCCGGCATCCGCGTCGTCCGTGCCTTCGTCCGTGAGCCGTACGAGCGCGACCGGTTCGCCGTCGCCAACCGCGACCTCACCAAGACCGCCCTCACCGTCGGCCGGGCGATGGCCACGATGTTCCCGATCGTCATGATGATCCTCAATGTGTCGACCGTCGCCGTGCTGTGGGTCGGCTCCAAGCAGATCGACGCGGGCAACCTCCAGGTCGGTCAGATGACGGCGTTCCTCACGTACCTCATGCAGATCCTGATGAGCGTCATGATGGCCACGATGATGGTCATCATGGTGCCGCGAGCGGCCGTCTGTGCCGAGCGCATCATGGAGGTCATCGAGACCGACTCCACCGTCGTACCGCCTGAGAACCCCATCATGGAGATCGGCGAGGCCGGCAACGTCCAGCTCAACGGCGTCTCCTTCACCTACCCCGGCGCCGAGGACGCGGTCCTCAAGGACCTCACGTTCGACATCCGCCCGGGCACGATGACGGCCGTCATCGGAGCCACCGGCTCCGGCAAGTCGACGCTGGTCAACCTGGTCCCCCGTCTGTACGACGCGACGGGCGGCACGGTCGAGGTCGACGGCGTGGACGTACGTAGGCTCGACCCCGAGATCCTGTGGAACCGGATCGGGCTCGTCCCGCAGAAGCCGTACCTGTTCACCGGCACCGTCGCGAGCAACCTGCGCTTCGGCAAGCCCGAAGCCACCGACGCCGAGCTCTGGCACGCGCTCGAGGTGGCCCAGGCGGCCGACTTCGTCCGCGAGATGAACGGCGAGCTCGATGCGCCGATCTCCCAGGGCGGTACGAACGTGTCCGGAGGCCAGCGGCAACGTCTGTCCATCGCGAGAGCGATCGTGAAACGACCCGACATCTACATCTTCGACGACTCGTTCTCCGCACTCGACGTGACCACCGACGCGCGACTCCGTGCGGCGCTCGTCGCGGAGACCAGGGACTCGGCGGTCCTCATCGTCGCGCAGCGCGTGTCGACCATCCGGGACGCCGACGACATCATCGTCCTCGACGCCGGCCGGATCGTCGGCCGTGGCAGCCACGACGAGCTGTTGAAGACCTGTGAGACCTATGCCGAGATCGTCGACTCCCAGCTGAGCGTGGAGGAAGCCGCATGAGCACCGATACAGAAGACACCACGGCCGCGACCGACGAGAACAAGCCGGTCGTCGCCAACGAGAGACCGAAGTTCGGCCCCCAGCGCCGCGCCCACGGCCCGATGGGCGCCATGGGCGGTGGTCCCGCCGAGAAGGCGATCAGCTTCGGCCCCTCGCTGCGGCGCCTGGTGGGCTACCTCGGCCCGCAGAAGGTGGCGGTCTCGATCGTCATCGTCATGGCGGCCATCGGCGTCACGTTCACCGTCCTCGGACCGAAGGTCCTGGGCAAGGCGACCGACGTCATCTTCGCCGGCGTCGTCGGCAAGAACTTGCCAGTAGGCGTCCCCGTCGCCACGATCATCGCGCAGCTGCGAGCCAGCGGACAGGCGAACCTCGCCGACATGCTGGCCCGGATGAACGTCACGCCCGGCCAGGGGATCGTCTTCGGCGACCTGTCCATGTGGCTCTTCCTGGCGGTCGGCCTGTACGCGATCGGCGCGGTCCTCTCGTGGGGCAGCGGCTGGGTCCTCAACGGCGTCGTGCAGAAGACCGTGTACGAGATGCGGCGCGAGGTCGCGACGAAGCTCGAGCGTCTGCCCCTGTCATACTTCGACAAGCAGCCCCGCGGCGAGCTCCTCAGCCGGGTGACCAACGACATCGANNTCGGCGTGCTCATCATGATGCTCACGGTCTCGCCGATCCTGACCGTCATCGCCCTCGTGTCGATCCCCGTCTCCGTCGGGCTCGTCGCGGTCATCGGCAAGCAGTCGCAGAAGCGGTTCGCCGCGATGTGGAAGCACACCGGTGAGCTCAACGGCCAGATCGAGGAGGCC
>PMBM01000154.1 GCA_003153855.1 Propionibacteriaceae bacterium | reverse complement strand
GGGTTGCTGATCTTGTACCCGTTGAGATGCAGGATCGGCAGGACAGCGCCGTCGCTGATCGGGTTGAGGAACTTGGTGGACTGCCAGGCCGTGGCCAGAGGTCCGGTCTCGGCCTCGCCATCACCGATCACGCACGCCACGATCAGGTCCGGGTTGTCGAATGCCGCGCCGAACGAGTGGCTCAACGAATAACCGAGCTCACCACCCTCGTGGATCGACCCCGGCGTCGTCGGAGCGACATGGCTGGAGATCCCACCCGGGAACGAGAACTGCGTGAACAGCCTCTTCAAGCCGGCCTCGTCCTGGCCGACATTGGGATAGACCTCGCTCCACGTGCCCTCGAGGTACGTCTGCGCCACCAACGCCGGTCCGCCGTGGCCGGGTCCCGCGACGTAGAACATGTCGAGGTCGTACTTCTTGATCGCACGGTTCAGATGGACGTAGATGAAGTTCTGCCCCGGCGTCGTACCCCAATGCCCGACCACCAACGGCTTCACGTCGGACAGCGCGAGCGGTCGCTTCAGCAGAGGATTGTCATAGAGGTAGATCTGCCCGACCGCCAGGTAGTTCGAGGCGCGCCAGTAGGCGTCCATGGCGTGGGCGACCTCGGCGCTCAGCACCGGGGTCGCTGCGGAACTGGCTGATCCCGGCTGCGGGGTGATGGTGGTGGTCATGGCTTCACTCCTTCTCGACTCGAGGAGCCGGCGAGGTCCGTGTCGGCTTGCGGGGCGTCGTGGCAGGTGAGGCGTCCTGTCGGACCTCCTGTGCGATCACGCTGGCGGCGGCTTCCTTCTCGCGGGTCAGGAAGGCACCCAGCTCGCCGATCGTGCTCATGAGCGGAGCAGGGAAGACGACGGTGGTGTTCTTGTCGACGCCGATCTCGACCAACGACTGAAGATTGCGCAGCTGCAGCGCAAGGGGGTGCGCCATCATCGTGTCGGAGGCCTCACCCAGCGCGGCCGCCGCGAGCGACTCGCCCTCGGCGTTGATGATCTTGGCGCGCTTCTCGCGCTCCGCCTCGGCCTGCCGTGCCATCGCGCGCTTCATGCTGTCGGGGAGTTGGATGTCCTTGAGCTCAACCAAGGTGACCACGACGCCCCAGTCGCTGGTGCTGACGTCGAGGATCTCGCGAATGTCCAGGTTGATCCGGTCCGTCTCCGAGAGGGTCTCGTCCAGCGTGTGCTGACCGACCACCTTGCGTAGCGTGGTCTGGGCGATCTGGTCTATCGCGCTGTAGACGTTCTCGATCGCGACCACCGCCTTCACCGCGTCGACGACCTTGAAGTAGGCCACAGCAGACACATCCACGCTGACGTTGTCCCGCGTGATGATNNGACTGGATCGGCATGGTGACGATCCTCAGAGAGACCTTGTGGAGCACGTCGACGATCGGGATGATCGCCTGAAGCCCAGGGCCTCGTACGCCGACGACGCGTCCGAGTCGGAACAGGACCCCGATCTCGTACTGCTTGATGATCTTCAGGGAGGCGCCTGCGACGATGGCGAGAAGGATGACCAACGCCACGGTGACGGTGATAAGGGTGCTCACAATGAAACTCCTGGTGGTGCATCGATGGGTTCTGATGGTTGCGGCACATATGGGTCGGGTGCCTGCCTTCGACGCATTCCTCGCGGCCACGTGACGATCCACGGTCGGCTCAGCCGGACCGACAGAAACTCGAATGTGGGTTCGCGTAGAGGGTTCGACAGCGTGGGATGGTCACGCGCTTCGGAAGCCCTGAAGCGCAAGATACTCATCGTGCTGATGTGAGGGGCGTGGAGCGACTGCTCCTGGGGTGCGGCGGCGGACAGCCGACCCCTTCCAACCTCGCTGATGTTCTCAGCGTCTTTGACGGTACACCTCTGACCAAGTCACCCCGAGGCCACCCTGCGATGCCGAGGCCCCGTCCCGGAGCGGGTAAGGACGGCGATCTCCGCCGCCCACACTCGTACAGTTGGCAGGTACGGACAGAGAACTCCGTGAGGATCCTGAGCCACGACCGCGGTCGACGCGGTCATCGTGGGCGTATCCAGGCTGAGCATGATCGTGGGAACCGACGATGACGGAGTCGATGACGTGGATGGCGGCGTCGCCGACGAGTAGCTCCGAGGAGACCCGTGACGACGCCGGGCTGCACACCAGCCTGGCGGAACTGGCCGGTTTGGTCACGGGTGGCCAGAGCCTCAACGAGGTTCTCGCATCGGTGGCTGATCACGCCACATATCTCGGTGAGTAGTTCGCCTCACCCGCTGCGGTCGCGGTCCATAACGCAAAGGTCCTCGCCAAAGCTCAAGACCTGACACTCCAGCTGAGGACCGCGCTGTGGACTCGGCCCATCAGCGACCAGGCAATCGGACTCCCGCGCGGCCGCACCGGCGACACTCCCGAAGAGGCCTTCGCACGGCTCCGTGACCTGAGCCAGGTCGAGCACACCAAGGTCGTCGTCGTGGCGCATCGACTCGTGGACCAAGCCGTTCGCAGAGCTCGGGCCAACCATGTCGAGTCCTGACAGGTCAGGTGCTCGACGCCGCTCGACCACGCACCAACGCTGCTTGACGAGCAACCGCGAATGTCTCGCCCTCGCCATCTTCCGCGCTACCTGCGCCTGAACAGCGGCTCGACGTTGTGGTCAGGATCCACCTGGGTGAGGACGACGTCGCCCGCCTGAAGACGAGTCGAGTTACGTACGGGGACATTGCGTCCCTGACGGCTCACGACGCTGATCCACGACTCGTCGCCGACCGATAGCTCAGCGATCGTGTGGCCGTCGGCGGCGGAGCCCTCCTGCACGATGTGGCGTTCCACACCATCCGGCTCCTCGGCGAAGCGCACGTCGACCGTCCAGGGCCGGGACTGGACGAGTCTCATCGGGACCCTGAACAGTCGCGCGAACACGGGCACGAGGCCGCCTTGGAGGAGCACCGAGACGAGCACGACGATGAAGATGATGGCGTAGATGGTCTGGGCGCCATCGATGTTCGCGGTGAGGATGAACATGCCGAGCAGGATCGGCACGGCACCCTTCAGCCCNNCCGCGATCACGCCGCCCGCGAGCAGTGTCGAGGGTTGGAAGACGTCGCGGAGCTGGATGCTCAGGCCGAGCAGCGCGAACACCACGATCTCGGCCACGCTCGCCAGTCCGGCGCTGAAGTTGTCGATCTCCCGTCGGAACGGCGCGCGGACGTCGCCGATCAGGATGCCGGCGATGAACGCCGCGAGGAATCCCGAGCCGTGGAGTGCCGACCCGGCGGCGTAGATCAGCACGGCGCTCGCCGCGACGAAGACGGCACTCAGGGCTCCGGTGGGCAGCTGGACGCGCCGCATCACCCAGCCCAGCGCGAGTCCGAGGGCGATGCCGACGACGGCGCCGACGAGCATTTGCGTGGCGAACTCCTGGAGGCCTGCGAGCACGGAGGAAGCCCCTGTGCCACCTGACGCGGTCCCGGCTGCCAGCAGGCTGACCAAGAGCGCGATCCCGACCGGATCATTGGCCCCGGACTCGCCTTCCAGAATCGTGCCGGACCGGCCGGAGATCTCTCGCCGTCCGAGCACCGAGAAGACCACTGCAGGGTCTGTGGGCGACAAGGCAGCTCCGAGGAGCATCGAGATCTGCCAAGCGAAGCCGAGCAGGAAGTGGGCCACCACAGCGAGGGCTGCGGCGGTGATCGCGGTGCCTGCGATCCCGATCCACGCGATGGGGCCGGCCGCGGCTCGGAATCGGCGCCAGCCGATGTGCATGCCCCCGTCGAAGAGGATGAGCACGAGTGCGACCGACACGATCCGCTCGTCGATGTCTCGCGCCGCGGTTCCAGCCGCGGTCCCGAGCGCGGGCAGGAACAGAGCCACCACCGCGGCGACGATGAGGAACAGTGCGGGCGCCGGGATCCGCAACCATGCGGTGAGGCGACTCGAGAAGGTGCCGGCGATCAGCACGGCCGCCACCACCAGAACGACGATCGAAAAGGCGAACTGGTCAGACACAACACTCCCGGGCGTCGGCGATGAGATCGCCGACCAGACTTCCCGGCACTCCGTGCCTCTGAATGTACAGGCTCAACAGGACAGAAGCCGCCCTCTCCGTCCCTGGCATGAAATCAGCTCTGTGACCGAGGCGGGTCTGGCCGGAGGCTGGGACACTCGTCGCATGCCGCAGCCCCACCTGCGTCCGCACCGTGTGCCTGAGATCGGGCGCCCTCGACGTCCTGCACCAAGCCCGACCAGCTCGGCGTCCACCGAACCCGCACTACCCCGAAGGAAGACTGATATGACCCGCGTTCGCATGGACCTGTTCACCTCGCTCGACGGCTACACGCCGGCCGACCCGACACCAGAGAATCCGATGGGCGCCGACTGGGGACGCCTCACTGCGGCCTACGGCGCGACCCGCACGTTCCGGGCGCATGTCTTCGACGACACCAGCGGCGAGGGCACGTCCGGCGTCGACGACCGATACGCCTCCGCGTTCTTCGACGGAGTCGGCTCCGAGATCATGGGAGCGGGGATGTTCGGGCTCCACACCTTTGCCGACGATGTCGACTGGAAAGGCTGGTGGGGTGACAAGCCCCCGTTCGGCACCCCGGTCTACGTCCTCACCCACACCGCACCGCGTCCGTCGATACCGATGAAGGGCGGAACGACGTTCCACTTCCGCAACGCCGCAATCGAGGACGTGCTCGCCGAGGCGACGGAGTCCGCCGGAGGACTGGATGTGCGCGTGGGCGGCGGGTACAGCACGGCGCGCGACTTCCTGCGCGCCGGCCTCGTCGACGACCTGCACCTCATGGTCGCCCCGATCTTCCTGGGACGGGGTCATCGACTCTGGGACGACCTGCGCGGCTTCGAGCTCACCCACACGGTGACGACCGAAGTGGCCGAAAGCGGCGAGATCCACGTCACGTTGACGCGATAGCTGCCTGCGCACCAGGCGACGCGACCCCCGGGACGAGGAAACAACGCGCTGAAGCCTTGCGGGGCCGGTCGAGTGAAGGTCAGACTCGGGAAGGTGAGCGGCACGCAGCCGTACATGTCCCTTCGGCCGGGAGGCAACCATGGCGAACCTCGTCGTCCATTTCGAGATCCACGCGGCGGATCCCCAGCGGCTCATCGACTTCTACTCGCACCTGCTCGGGTGGGAGTTCACCAGGTTCGGCGACATGGACTACTGGGCCATCACCACCGGCGCGGGATCCATTCAGCAGGGGTCGGCCGGTCACGGCATCAACGGTGGCCTCACCCAACGACGCGGGCCCAGCCCCGAGATCGGAGCTCCGGTCGCCGGGGCGAACCTGGTCCTTGGCGTGGACGATGTCGACTCCACGTTCGCCCGCGGGATCGAGCTCGGTGCGAGCGAGGCGTTGGCACCCGACGACATGCCCGGCGTCGGCCGGCTGGCGTACCTCCTGGATCCCGACGGGAACATCTTCGGGTTCATCTCGCCCGTGCTCTCGGACGGGACCAACGTGATGGACGGCGGATAGTGGACACGGTGGAGGTCGTCGTCGTCGGTGCGGGTGCTGCGGGCCTCGCAACCGCGGCGTGTCTCCTGCGCAGGGGGATTCGGCCCCTCGTGCTCGACGGGGGCCAGTCGGTAGGGCAGACGTGGGCCGAGCGCTACGACCGCCTGCANNTACCTCCGCGACTATGCGGCGAACCGCGGGATCGAGGTCAGGCTGGGCGTGACGGTCAGCTCTGTACGTCCCGTCGCGGGTGGCTACCGCCTGACCGGGGACGGCATGGACATCACCTCCCGGTACGTCGTCCTGGCCACCGGCCTGAACAGGGCCACCGTGATGCCTTCCTGGCCCGGCGTCGAGTCCTACACCGGCACCCTGATCCACGCCGCTGCCTACCGCAACGCGAACGCGTACCGAGGACGCGACGTACTCGTCGTCGGGGTTGGAAACTCCGGTGCGGAGATCGCCGCAGACCTCGCCGAGTCAGGAGCAGGACACGTGTGGCTGTCGGTACGAACACCGCCCCACGTCATCCCACGCCAGATCGGCCCGCTGCCGACGACGCTCCTGGGGATCCTGCAGTCGTTCCTGCCTCCGGCCGTCGTGGATCCGATCAACCGGCGTCTGTCCCAGGCCACCATCGGGGACCTGGCGCCGTTCGGCCTTCCGGCGCCCGACGAGGGCCTGTCCGCACGGATGCGCCGCCGCGGCAGGGTGCCCACGATCGACGTGGGGATGGTCGCGCAGCTGCGCGTCGGGAAGGTGGAGGTGGTCCCGGCCGTCAGCGAGTTCGACGGGGACGACGTACGGCTGTCGGACGGGCGCGTACTCCGACCCGTCGCTGTCATCGCCGCGACCGGCTACCGCGACGGCGCTGCTGAGCTGCTCGACGCCGGCTCGTCCGGCGACCCCGCGCCCGCGAGCGTTCTCATCGGAGACAAGCGGACTCCCGGCCTCTACGCCGTGGGACTGACCGAGAGCCAGAAGGGGCTCCTGCTGCAGATCAACCTGGACGCCCGCCGCGTCGCCCGAGCGATCGCCCGCCACGCGCACAAAGGTGACAGCATCAGGGGCTGACGACCGACTCGTACCGCCAGTTCGAGTTCCGAGGTGAAGGGTGATCATGAAGTACCTGCTTCGCTATCACATGGTGCCCCAGGTGGACTTCGCGAGGATCCGTGAGCTGTTCCCCGCGCACCGAGATCACTGGGCCGCGTACCGGGCTGACAAGACGCTGCTGGCCATCGGACCGATGGAGGACCCGGCAGAAGGCGCGTTGGGCGTCTTCACCACGCGGGAGGCTGCGGAACGGTTCGCCGAGGCCGACCCGTTCGTCACCGGTGGGGTCGTCCAAGCCTGGAACGTCACCGGGTGGCAGGAGGCCATCCTCGAGCCGCTGGACGACCCGCCCACCACATGACGCGGCTAGCGTCGTTCGGACAAGGAGGACCGATGGTGGCCGAGGAACGCGTGTGCCCGTGCGGAGGCGGTCCGTACGCGGGGTGCTGCGAGCCCTTCCACGCCGGCGCAGCCGAGGCACACACGGCGGAGACCCTCATGCGGTCGCGCTACTCGGCCTTCGCGCTGGGGCTGGACGACTACCTGTGGCGCACCTGGCACCCGCGGACCCGTCCCGAGCACGTCGCCCTCGACGACACGGTCTGGACCCACCTGGAGATCGTCGACGTCGTCGACGGGACAGAGCGTGACCAGGCCGGCATCGTCGAGTTCGTCGCCCACTACCGGAACGGACGCCGGGACGGCCAGATGCGGGAGCGGTCGCGGTTCGAGCGGCGCGGCCGTCGCTGGATGTACGTGGACGGCGAGCAGCGTCCTTAGCGTCAGCGCGCGATGGCGACGAACATCGGGCTCAGGTACGGGATCAACCAGACGACCCACACGAACACCGAGAACCGGTGGAACTTCGTGATCCACACCTCGTCCTTCTTCACCAGGACGACGAGTGCCCACACCGCGTGCACGAACATGAGCACGATGGCGATGACACCGGAGATGCCGTGTACGTCGGCGCTCAACCCCCCGACGTACTCGAGCATCATCCCCGTGCCCACCGTGTCGCAGATGAGGCCGAGGACGAAGAAGACGAAGTTCCACCACTTGAGGCGGCCCACCAGGCGCTCGCCCCACACCCCGACGGAGTAGAAGACCAAGGCCGAGGTGATGAAGGTGCTGGCGAGCGGGTTCACGTGAGCTCCTGAGAAGTGCTCGTCACAGGTTATCGACCTGTCCGTCGCCGGGTGCGGGATCCCGGCTCACGTGGCCGACGACCTGACGGCGCGACACGCTGGGCTCCCCGCTTGCGCGAAGAACCGGCGCGGCCTTCTCGCCCTTGTCACGCTGCGTGTCACACGCTGGTTTGATGTCCACGTGACCATCGGTGAGGCAGGCCAAGAATCCCGTACCGGCTCGGACGTGCCGGCGACTGTGGTGAAGCGTCGCCTGTACTACCTGGACAACCTGCGGGCGGTGGCCGTCCTGGCCGTTCTCGTGCTGCACACGTCCATCTGCTACATGGTCGCGGCGCCCCAGTGGTGGTACGTGGTCGACCCCGACGTCAGCCTGTTCTTCACCGTCGTCGTGCTCATCGTGGACGTACCGATCATGTCGGCCATGTTCCTGGTCGCCGGCTACTTCGCGATCCCGTCGACTCGACGGCGCGGAGTGGGCGGCTTCGTCCGCGAGAAGCTCGTCCGGCTGGGAGCCCCCTGGGTGTTCGGCGTCGTCGTGCTGGCGCCGGCCGTGACGTACCTGAGCTTCGTCTCGCGTGGCATCCGGATGCCGTACCTCCAGTTCTGGGCGACCGAGTTCTGGGGGCCGATGTACCAGCAGGCGGTGTTCTGGTTCCTCGGCGTTCTCCTGGCACTGTTCCTGCTGCTCGCCGTGGCGCTCAAGGTGAAGCCGAGCCTCGGTGAGCGTCCTCCCGTCGCCCGTGCCCGCCCCTGGCGCGCCCTGCTGGCGGTCTTCCTCGTGGCGGTGGTGGCCGCCGCCGCCTTCTCTCCGTTCTTCGGGCTCGACGACTGGCACTCCGTGGGCTGGGTCTTCATGGTCCAGCCCGCGCGCGTGTTCGTGTACCCGGCGTTCTTCGTCCTGGGGATCCACGCCGAGCGTCAGGGCTGGCTGGCCGGTGACGGGTGGCGGCCGAGCGCGAGGGTCTGGATCCCGGTCGCGGCCGTCACCGGCATCGCCTACCTCGCATTCCGCGTGACGGGCTACTCGACGACCGTTCCGGCACGGGTCGTCGGCGGGGTGCTGTTCGCAGCGTTCTGCGTGTCGGGTGTCGTGGCCGCGGTGGCGGGCTTCTCTCGCTGGGGCGACAGCTCCACTCGTACGTGGCGGCTTCTGTCCGACAACTCGTTCGGGATCTACTACGTCCATCCCCTCGTGCTGTACCCCGGGGCCTGGCTCCTCGTGAGCCTCCCCATCCCGGGAGCTGTCAAGGCCGTCGTGCTGCTGGCCGTGACAGCCGCGCTCTCCCTCGCCATCAGCGCCGGCGTCCTCCGCCGCGCCCCCATCCTGCGCAGGATGTTCTAGGCCGCGCCGGTCACGCGGCGAGGTCCCGACAACGGCAGAATGGTCGCTCGTGCCCGACGACTCCTTGCTTCTTGCCCTCGCGACGCTCAAGGACGCCCGCTGGATCGACCTGACGCATGCCTTCGAACCGGGTATCCCCCACTACGTCTCCTTCCCCGACGAGCAGCGCGAGGTCGTCACGACGGCCGAGGAGGACGGCTTCCTCGTCCATCGCTACAGCCACGTCGGCCAGTGGGGCACGCACGTCGACCCGCCCTCACACTTCATCGTCGGAGGCCGCACCCTCGATGAGGTTCCCGTCGCGGAGATGCTGCTCCCCCTCGTGGTCCTCGACGCACGGGATCGTGTCGCGGTGGACGTGGACTATGTCGTCGACCTCGCCCTCGTCCAGGAGCACGAAGGACGCTACGGACGGATCCCCGAGGGCGCGTTCGTCGCCTTCGCGTCCGGGTGGTCGGCGCGCTGGCCGTCCAGCGAGGCGATGCAGAACCGGGACGCGGACGGCATCGCTCACTATCCAGGCTGGAGCGTCGAGGCGCTGAGGTTCCTCGTCGAGCAGCGGGACGTACGGGCAGTGGGCCACGAACAGACCGACACCGACCCCGGCACGGCGCTCTCAGTGGGTCGCGTCGATGCCGAGCGCTACGTCCTCGGCGCCGACCGCTGGCAGGTCGAGATGCTCACGAACCTCGATCAGGTGCCGGCCACCGGTGCCGTCATCCTCGCGAGCTGGGCCAAGCCGAGGGCGGGGTCGGGGTTCCCCGCCCGCTGCGTCGCCATCGTTCCGCGCTGAGCTCCCCTTCAGGCGAGCCTCCCCGTACGTACGGCGTGGCCCACCACATCCTCGAGCGTGAACGTTGTGCGCCGAAATACCGATCGCTGCGCCCCGGGCAACATCAACCTCAGAGGATCCAGGCCGAAGGAGACACGTGGACGAGATTGTCCTCCGTCTCCCAGTAGATCGAGTTCTGAAGGATCTCTATGAACAGGTAACCGTTGCCGTGCGTCAGGTCTCGTGCCGTCCAACCCCCGCGAAGCACCATCGAGGTTGCCCAGATGGCCGCACCGGAGGCGTCGTAGATGACGATGTTTCCGTCCGACTGGAAGGCAAGACGGACTCCTCTGCCTCCGGTCCTGCTGTTCCACTGGGCCTTCCCCGCAACGTACTTGACGAAGTTCCCGTCAGCCTGGAACACCAATGTGCCCCATTCTTTCGACCAGCAGAACTGGCCGGCGGAAAGGGATCGCGCGGGGGTTCTCACCTGGAACCTGTACGTCTCGGCAGGCGGGTCGACAACCACCATGCAGTTACTGACACTCCCGGACTCCTGCCACAGGAGGCCGTCGAGCGCGGAACCTGCCCACGCTGTCGCGCTGAGCTCAAACTGGTGCTGGATCGAGTGTGCCTTTTGGGCATTCACTGAGACCATCAGCGTTTTGGACCGATCCGGAGTTGTGAAGGCGGCTTTGTTGTAGCCCCAGCTGCTGGCGTACAGAGGCGTGCCCCCCGCGGAGTAGACAACAACGTTTCCATCACCCTGGAGGGCCAAGGTCTGGCCCGTACCAGCCGTCACACTGCTCCAGAGGGGAACGCCGTTCACGTACCAGACCAGGTTTCCGTCAGCCTGGAAGATGAAGTAGTCCCCGCTGCCGGCCAGGCAGAAGGTTCCCGGCGAGTAGAGCTGTGTGTCGTTCCACGCCATCCACGAGGTGGAACAGGGCGGAACAACCGCCGCGGCCCTCGCCGGCGGGATGTAGAGACTCGTGCTCCACAGACCGGTCAGCAGCAGAAGAACGAGAAGCCTGGCGACAAGCCTGGGACCGCTGACGCGGTCGGGCAGAAAGGACCGCCTCATCGTGGAGCGTCGGAGAGATGAAGCGCCATGTCGATCACACCGTCCAGCTGAGATCAGGGCTGCGCAGGTCCTCGACCTGCACGTTGACCGTGTGATCAGTGCCGACCGTGATCGACATCCACCCGTTCCCATGGGTGAGGTCGTGCGCCGACCAGCCCTTGATCAACCAGGAAAGAGCCCAGATGGGGGCCCCCGAAGCGTTGTAGATCACGATGTTCCCGTCCGTCTGGAGGCCGAGCCGACTTCCTCTCCCCCAGGTCCCGCTGTTCCATCGCGGGGCGCCACCCACATACTCGACCAGGTTTCCATCCGACTGGAAGATGAGGGTGCCGTTGTCGGTTGACCAGCAGAACTGACCCGCGTCCAGGACGCGCCCCGGGAACCGCATCATGACGGGGAAGTTGTCGACGGTGCAGCTGCCCTGAGACCCCAAGTCCATGTACTCGAGGCCGGACAGGGCCGTAGGGAAGCCGCCGCCTGCTGGCACCATGGCGGTCTGCGTCACAGTGTGTCTGTGCTGGCCGAACCAGATGCTCATGTCCTTCTCCAGGTCTGGAGTCGTGGCCATGGCAAAGGGCGCAAGGATCGATCCCCAGCTGCTGGCGTACAGCGGTTTCCCACTCGCGGAGTACACGACAACGTTGCCGTCACCCTGCAAGGCCAGGGTCTGACCCGTACCGGACGTGACGCTGCTCCACAGTGCAACACCGTTGACGTACCAGACGAAGTTTCCATCGGTCTGGAAGATCAGATAGTCCCCATTGCTTATCAGGCAGAAACCCCCCGGCGAGTACAGCCTGGTGCCCGTCCACGAGATGGCGTTGGTGGTACAGGGCGGAGCAACTGTCGCGGACCGAGCAGGCGGCACGAAGACGCTCGTGCTGAACAGACCCGTGATCACGAGGAGCATCAGCGACCACAAGGTCGCTGTGGATCCGCGCTTGGCGGTATCCCGGGCTGCCGACCTCAAGGGGTCTCGGCGAAGAATAATGGGGGTGAATGCCATGGGGCGAACGTAACAGCGGCCCTGGCCATGCGTGGCCGTTTTGCGCATCAGGATCGGGGTCTTCCGCCTCGGGGGGCAGTTTCACGTCACCTCCGGAGCCCGCCGTCGAGTTTCTGCTGGGTCCAGGGTCTTGGCTCGCTGCGTCGCCATCGTCCCCGGCCGAGGGTGACCGCTGAACCGGTCAGCTCGGAAGACTCTGGCGCCGCCTGGCGAGGTCGTACACGTTGAGAGGCCATTGCGCCACGCCATGCTCGTCGCGCGCTACGTTTCCCGTGGGCTTCAGGGGTAGATCGCGGAGATTGGAATCCTTCCCGGCCTTGATCTCATCGAATCTCTTGATCGTGTTGCGTGCGTCCGGGGTGCCGAGGGCACCTTGGTCGAACCACAGGTCCAACAGGGCTCCGGACACCTGCCCGTAGTTCGCGGAGAGCTCACGGGCGTGCCCCGCCATCTCCCCGTAGTTCTTGACGCGTGGCATCAGCGCCAACATGGCACTGAGTAGAGAGACGGCCACGACTGTCCAGCGGCCGAGGGCGTTGGACGCCTGTTGGAAGTCGGTCCAGACGGAGAGGCCTGTGATTGCGGCGAGTAGTCCTGCAGCGATCGCCAGCCGATCGGCGCGACGCTGCATGGCATTCGCGTAGGCCGGCAGGAGCTGGATCCAGTACCTGGCGCTGTCGAGGCACTCTTGCAAGCTGGCCACGGAGACTGGAATGTCGTCAGATGCGGCGACGGTGGGAGCGGGCGGGACGGGAGTGCTCATGATGCTCCTTCGGCGGCAAGGGTAAGTGCGAGAAGCGACGTACGTGTGTCTCGGCCTGCCGAAGCTGTTGAGGAACTGGATGAGGTCCCCGGCTTCCATCAGGTGCGGTAGACCCGACTCACGAGGTCTGCCGATCCACATTCGACGCCATCCGACATCGTGGTGCGGTTGAAGATCGGAACATTTAGACGTTCTTCAGCGACCTCTTAGGAGCCAGCCCGCGAGGGTCGGCGTGGTGTGAGCGCGCGGACCGGGAGCTTTCCCATGGGTCCCCGCGCCAGGCACGGCCGGATCGCCCGTCCGGTGGGCTAGCGTCGAGGAGTGGACACGCAGACGTTGGCTGGGACGAGAACCTCGGCCCATGCCCCGTCGCCGATCCAGCAGGCGGCGTGCATCGACGCCGCCGAGGTGCAGTCCACGCTCGGTACGCCCAACGGGGGCCTGACCAGCCAGGAAGCTGCGGAGCGGCTGACCCGCGATGGGGCCAACTCCGTTCCGACTCACCGTGCGTCGGCCGCGCGCGTGCTGTGGGGACAGGTCAAGAGCCCGCTGCTGATCCTGCTCGCCGTGGCGGCGATCCTGTCGATGGCCACCGGGGATGTCGCGGACGCCACGATCATCCTTGTCATCCTTGCCATGAGCGTCAGCCTGGGGTTCTGGAACGAGTACAAGGCGCAACGTACGGCCGACTCCCTTCAGGACCGGATCACCCACACCACTGTGGTCGTCCGCGACGGCGTCCAGAAGGAGATCGACGTCTCGCACGTCGTCCGCGGCGACCTCGTACACATCAGTCTCGGACACGTCGTCCCCGCCGACCTCCGGCTGATCCAAGCCACGAACCTCTCGTGCGACGAGTCCGCCGTCACCGGCGAGTCGCAGGCGGCCGACAAGGGCACCGCGGCCGGCAGCGGCAGTCCGGGGTTGGGCGACCTGCCGTGCTGCGCGCTCATGGGCACCGTCGTCCAGTCCGGGTCCGGCGCTGGGATCGCCGTGGCCACGGGCGCGGACGCGGTCTTCGGGCGCATCGCGGCATCGCTCAACCAAGCGCCGCCCGTGACGAGCTTCCAGAAGGGACTGGCCAAGTTCTCGCAGTTCCTGATGTGGGTCGCGATCGCGTTGGCGGTGTTCATCTTCGCCGCGAACACCCTCCAGCATCGTCCGCTCCTCACAGGACTGATGTTCGCCCTCGCCATTGCCGTGGGCATCACTCCTCAGCTCCTCCCCGCCGTGGTCAACACGAGCCTCGCCGCAGGCGCGCGCCTCCTGTCCACGAAGCATGTGCTGGTCAAGCGCCTCGTCTGCATCGAGGACCTGGGCAACGTCGACGTCCTGGTGACCGACAAGACAGGGACACTGACCAACGGCAGACTGACGTACGTCGCGGCGATACCCGCGCAAGGGTTCACCGAACCGGCCGTCGCCCTGTTGGGGCTGCTCAGCTGCGAGACCGACTTCGCCGCCGTGGGAGCCAACAACGTGGGCCAGGACCCCTTGGATGCAGCGCTCGCCGAGGCGACACTCGGCCACACCGACCTCGGCGGCCACGCTCGCCTCGACCTTCGGCCGTTCGACCACGACTCCCGTACGAACGCGGTGCTGATCCAGTCGGACAAGGACGGACGGCAGGAGGTCATCAAGGGAGCGCCGGAGTCAGTGCTGGTGCTGTGCAGCGACGTCGACCCGGCCGACTCCCAGGCCGTCGAGCAGCTCTTCGACCAGGGAGCCCGTGTCGTGGCCGTCGCGGTCAGAGCGCTGCCGAGCGCCACCAAGCTTCCCGCCACGGACACAGCTGGCTTCACCCTGGCCGGCTACCTCAACTTCTCCGACGAGCCCAAGCAGGACGCCAAGGCGTCGATCGACCGCCTCAACGCCTTGAACGTCGCGGTGAAGATCGCCACCGGGGACAACCAGCGGGTGGCGGAGAAGGTGTGCCGCGACATGGGGCTGGACCCCGGCGAGACGCTGACAGGCGAAGCCGTCGAGTCCCTCAGCGACATCGACCTGTACGAGGCGGCCCAACGGACCTCGCTCCTGGCGCGGGTGTCCCCCGACCAGAAGGCTCGGATCATCCGCGTCCTGCGGCAGCACCATTCGGTCGCGTTCCTCGGCGACGGGGTCAACGACGCCCCGGCCCTCCACGCGGCGGACGTCGGCATCAGCGTGCACAGCGCTGTCGACGTCGCGAAGGACGCCGCGGACATCGTGCTGCTGGACAAGGATCTCGGGGTCATCGCCGAGGCGGTCGTCGACGGCCGCAAGGTCTTCACGAACACGATCAAGTACGTCCAGATGGGCACCTCGAGCAACTTCGGGAACATGTTCTCGGCAGCACTGGCGTCCTTGTTCCTACCCTTCCTTCCCATGACCCCCAGCCAGATCCTGCTCAACAACCTGCTGTACGACTCCAGCCAGCTCGCCATCCCGACCGACAGCGTCGACAGTGAGCAGCTCCGCAAGCCGTCGCACTGGGACATCGCGAGCATCCGGCGCTTCATGCTGATCTTCGGACCGATCAGCTCGCTGTTCGACTTCCTCACCTTCGGGCTGATGCTGTGGGTGCTCCACGCGCCGGTCCCCGAGTTCCAGGCCGGCTGGTTCGTCGAGTCCCTCGCCACCCAGACGCTGATCGTCTTCGCGATCCGCACCCGGCGCGTCCCGTTCTGGAAGAGCCGGCCCGGCACCCTGCTCCGCATCACGGTGCTGGGGATCGTCGCCGCCGGCGTCGTCATCCCGTACAGCCCACTGGCGTCACTGATCGGGTTCAAGCCCCTGCCGGTCATCTTTCTGCTGGCACTCGTCGGCGTCGTGCTCGTGTACCTCAGCGTGATCGAGCTCGCGAAGCTCGCCTACTACCGGTTCGGCGTCCCTCCAGTTCCCGTGATCTCGCCAACCCCGACGGCGCCGACCGCGCGTCTCTCGTCCGAGGAACGCCGCCACCGCCACGCGCGACGTTCTGCAAGCCGCTTCCGCGCCATCTGACCGTCGCCCTCCAGCGGGGTCGTCAGCCCATCTCGCCGACAGGCACGCTCGCGCCGAGGGTGTTGCCTGGGCCNNCGCCTTTGACCGTGTCGAGGACGTACCGGCCGCCGCCGTACGACGCCTTCCCGCTCGTGACGTCCTTGACGGGCAGGAAGATCCCTCCCCCGTACACGGCCGCCCACCACACGTCCAGGGAGCCCAAGCCAGGCAGCGCGACCCGGCCCACCAGGTCGAACGGCACGACCCCGTCGGTCGCGGTCGGTACGTCCCGGCGTTGCTCAGGCACGGCCCTGTCCACCGCGACGACGAACCTGTAGTCGCGGTCGTACGGAGCGACGTGGGCGCCGGGATAGGTGTCCCGAGCCCCTTCAGGTACGGGTGATGCCGGATGCCGCGACAAGAGCTGGTTCCGGCCCGACACCCACACCGCATGAGCCTCCCGCGGGTCCGGCTCCTGCCGCACCGCCCTGTACAGGTCGGCGACCTGCCGCCGCCAGTCGAGTACGTACCAACGCGCTTGGGTCACCATCGTGTAACGGCCATCGGCCCCCGGCGGATTCCCCCGCGGACTCGGCCGCGGCGCGGCGCTCGGACGGCGATCAGCCGAGTGAGTGCCCCACGAGGCGCCCGATCCCGTACGTGACGGCCATGGCGAGCAGACCGCCGACGACGTTGCGGAAGATCGAACGGCTGTACGGGGTTCCGCCGGCCCTCGCGCTGAGGTACCCGGTGAGGACGAGCGCGGCGGCTACGGCCACGACGGTGATGGGGATCTTGAGGCTGGTCGGAGCCAGCACGATCGCAAGCAGCGGCAGCAACGACCCGATGGTGAACGACACCGCGGAAGAGAGCGCAGCGGTCCACGGGCTCGTCAGGTTCTCCGGGTCGATGCCCAGCTCGGTCTCGGCGTGGGCCGCGAGGGCGTCGTGGGCGTGGAGCTGAGTGGCCACGTGGAGCGCGAGCTCGGCGGTGAGGCCCTTCGCCTCGTACAGTCCAGCCAGCTCAGCGAGCTCCTCCTCGGGCATCTCGGCGAGCTCGCGGCGCTCCTTCTCGAGCAGCGCCTTCTCGGTGTCGCGCTGGGCGCTCACCGACACGTACTCACCGACGGCCATCGACAAGGCGCCTGCCGTGAGCCCGGCGATGCCCGCCGTGAGGATCGCGAACGGTACGAGGGTGGCGCCGGCGACACCGATCACGATGCCGGCGGTCGAGACGATGCCATCGTTGGCGCCCAGCACCGATGCACGGAGGCTGTTCAGCCGACCGACGTGTGAGCCGCTCCCGGCCTCCGCCGCCTGATAGCCGGTGGGGTCACCCCCGGAAAGATCTCCACTGTTCGCCACGACATGCTCCTCAGCCTCGACGACGACTCCTGCCGAGCCGCCCATACCCCCACGGGGCGTGCGTTACCAACCTAGAGGTCGACGCGGGCGCCGATCACGATCGTCCGCGCTGGCGGAAGCTGGAGAGCCTCGGTGCGGTTGGCCGTCGCGCGGGCCATCCACACGAACAGCCGCTTGCGCCAGGTCTGCATCCCCTTGTTGCCGGACGCACGCACATCGAGCAGGGACAGGAAGTAGTAGGCCTCCTCCGGGTCCACATCGAGCTCCGGACTCTTGCCGATCGCGAGAGCCAGACCCTTCGGCACGTCCTGGCTGTCGGCGAAACCCACCCGTACGCACACGTGGACGATGCCGTCGTGGGCATGCCCCAGGTCCTGGACGGTGACACGGTCGACGTGGCGTACATGCGGGACGTTCGTGGT
The DNA here is from genome assembly GCA_003153855.1 of Propionibacteriaceae bacterium. Lineage (GTDB taxonomy): Bacteria > Actinomycetota > Actinomycetes > Propionibacteriales > Propionibacteriaceae > Fen-668. The sequence goes on along the minus strand of PMBM01000154.1, from coordinate 4,460 downwards.
GAGGATCTGCACGATCACCACGTGCTCGTGCAGGACCCGGTTGAACTCGACGTTGGCCCGCAGGGCGAGTGGAGTGGTCGTGCTGTTCGGATGGGGAACGACGGCGAGTCCGGGGACGCGTGTGATGTGGGCGCTGTTCACGTAGTCGACGAAGTCGCTCAGCGGTCCTTCCATCTCCGTACGTCGCTGGTGAAGGACCCCGAGCCCGTCGCGCCACGCCAGCATCAGGGTCACCATGACGGCAGCGATCAGCAGGGGCAGCCAGCCGCCGCTGAGGATCTTGATGAGGTTCGCCGCGAGAAAGGCCACCTCCACTCCCAGGATGACCGCGCCGATCGCGATGGCCTGCACCCAGGGCCAGTTCCAGACCTCCTTGGCGAGCAGCAGGTAGAGGAGGCTGGTGAGGATCAGGGTCCCGGTCACGGCGAGTCCGTACGCGGTGGCCAGCCGCGTGGAGCTCTGGAAGACGGCGATCAGGAGCAGAACCCCGCCGAAGAGGATCCAGTTGACGGCCGGCAGGTAGATCTGGCCGCCCTCCTCCCGCGAGGTGTGGGTGATCCTGAGCCTCGGCATGACTCCGAGGAGCATTGCCTGCTGCGAAGCCGAGTAGGTGCCGGAGATCACGGCCTGAGAGGCGATCACGGTCGCCAGGGTGGCCAGGATCACGAGCGGCAGGGTCGCCCAGGTCGGGGCGAGGTGGAAGAACGGGTTGTCGATGGTGGTGGGGTCGCGCAGGACCAACGCGCCCTGCCCGATGTAGTTGATCGCGAGGCACGGGAAGACCATGAAGAACCAGGCGGTACGGATCGGTCCGGCGCCGAAATGGCCCATGTCGGCGTACAGCGCCTCGGCACCCGTGACGGTCAGCACCACGGCGCCCAGCGCGATGAAGGCGACCAGGGGGTGTTCGACGAGGAACGCGATCGCGTACGTCGGTGACAGTGCGGCCAGGATCCCCGGGTTCTGGACGATCTGAGGCAGGCCCAGGATCGCCAGCAGGATGAACCACACGGCCATCACCGGCCCGAACGCCTGCCCCACGCGGTGGGTGCCGAACCGCTGGATCGTGAACAGGGCCGCGAGGATCACCACGGACACGGGCAGTACGAGCTCGTGCAGGGCCGGGTTGAAGACCACGATGCCCTCTACCGCCGACATCACGGAGATTGCGGGCGTGATGACGCTGTCCCCGTAGAACAGGGCCACCCCGAACATGCCCAACAGCGTGGCGATCGCCAGCTTGCGCTTGTCGCCGAGCTTCTGACGCAGCAGCGCGACCAGCGCGAGGATGCCGCCCTCGCCGTCGTTGTCCGCGCGCATGACCAGAGCCACGTACTTGACCGAGACGACGACCGTGATCGACCAGAACACCATGGAGATGATCCCGAAGACGTCGCCATGGGTGGGCTGCACCGTGTTGTGCTCCAGGCTGAACGCCGTCTGCAACGAGTAGAGCGGGCTCGTGCCGATGTCCCCGAAGACCACACCCAGCGCGCCAAGGGTGAGCACCGCGCGTGCCTTGCCGTGGGGGCGTCCATCGGGCGTCGTTGTCGGCGCCTCCGTGGGTTCGGCTGCCGGCCGGCCGACCTCAGGCTCACCCGTGCTCACCTGCGAATAGTGGCACACACGACCTCGCCTGGGCAGAGACGCTGCGTCAAGACGCTGCCAGAAGGCCGCGTGCTCATCGTCAGGCGTTCCAGGCTTGGGGCCCGGCTATGGTCGGCAACATGGATACGTACATGATGGGCACGCTGCGCGTGCACCGGATCGGCTTCGGCGCGATGCAGCTCCCCGGACGCGGCGTCATGGGACCGCCCCGCGACCACGACGAGGCGATCGCCGTGCTCCGACGCGCGGTCGAGCTTGGCGTCGACCACATCGACACGGCTGAGTACTACGGCATCGGAGTGTCCAATGGGCTCATCCGTGAGGCGCTCCACCCGTACCCGGAGAACCTCGTGATCGTCTCCAAGGTCGGCGCCTTCCGCGACGACAAGGGCGGATGGCTCCCCGGGCAGCGACCCGACCAGCTGCGGTCGGGCGTCGAGGACAACCTCCGTACCCTCGGCGTGGACCAGCTGGGAGCCGTGAACCTTCGGCTCACGGATCATCCCCAGGCTGGCGAGGAGCGCGTGGCACTGGAGGATCAGCTCGCCGAGATGGTGGCGCTGCGAGACGAGGGAAAGATCGCCGGCATCGGCATCTCCACCGCCGATCGCGCCCAGGTGCAGCAGGCGATCGACCAGGCAGGCATCGTCTGTGTGCAGAACGCGTTCAGCCTCGTCGACCAGTCGGACGCGGACGTGCTGGACCTGTGCCACGACAGGGGCATCGCGTACGTCCCGTACTTCCCCCTGGGCTCTGCGTTCCCGAACACGCCGAAGGTCACGGACAACGCAGCCGTACGAGCGGTCGCCGATCGCATCGGTGCCACATCGGCGCAGGTCGGTCTGGCCTGGCTCCTGGCCCACCGCGACAACATCCTCCTCATCCCCGGCACGTCGAGCGTGGCTCACCTCGAGCAGAACATGGCTGTCGGGGGTGTGTCGCTCTCCCCCGCCGACATCGCCGAGCTCGAGGCCGGCGTCCAGTCCTGAACGGCGCCCCACTCTCAACGGCCGCTGGGTATGCTCCGGCCACGCAGCGAGATCGGGGGGACGTGCCATGGCAGGACCGAGCAGCATCGGCTCTGAGGTGCCGTTCCCTGAGGTTCACGATCCCGCGCTCCTCGTGATCGGCTACGCCGGGCGTGACCAGGCGACCGTACAGCACCACATCGACGAGCTCGCCGCGATCGGCATCGCCGCGCCGCCGCACGTACCGATGGTCTACGACCTGTCCCCCGAGCTCGTCACGTCCGAGTCGGTCGTGACGGTCGCCGGTGCTCGTACGTCCGGAGAGGTGGAGCCGGTGCTGGTCCGAGCAGGCGGCGCCTGGTACCTCGCGCTGGGCTCCGACCACACCGACCGCGAGCTCGAGGCCGAGGACATCAGGACCTCGAAGGCGGTCTGCCCGAAACCCGTCTCCCGTACAGCCATCCGTCTCGACGGTGACCCGGTGACCGGCGACCTGGACGCAGGCTGGGACGCGATCGCCGTGTCGAGCGCGATCGACGGTCTCGCGTATCAGCGGGGATCGCTCGCAGCGCTCCGCGTGCCGAGTGACCTGATCGCACACGCGATCGCATCAGATCCTGCCGGCGATCTCGTCATCTTCTGCGGGACGGTGCCGCTGATCGACGGAGCCTTCCGGTACGGCCCGCTCTTCTCGGCGACGATGGACGTCGGGGAGTGCACGCTCCGCCTCGACTACAACGCGTCCGTCCAGACGAAAGCATCGGTCGGCTGAGCATGCGCGTCGCACTTGCCCAGATCAGCAGCGTCCACGACGTCGAGGCGAACCTGGCCACGATCAGCGCTACCGCTCGAGCCGCCGCTGCTCAGGGAGCCGAGCTGGTCGTGTTCCCGGAAGCAGCGATGTACGGGTTCGGGGCACCTCTTGCCGGGATCGCCCAGCCCCTCGACGGCCCGTTCGCCACGTCCGTACAAGCACTCGCTCGCGAGCTCGGCATCACGATCGTCGCGGGCATGTTCACGCCGGCGGACGGCGGTCGCGTGTACAACACACTCCTCGCCGCCGGCCCCGACGCGACGTCCACCTACGACAAGATCCACCTCTTCGACGCGTTCGGCTTCCGGGAGTCGCAGACTGTTGCGCCCGGCGACACGAGGCGGTCGATCACGGTCGACGATGCGATCGTCGGCCTGGCCACCTGCTACGACATCCGCTTCCCCACGCTGTTCGTCGAGAACGCCGCGGCCGGAGCCCAGGTGTCCCTCGTGTCTGCCTCGTGGGGAGCCGGGCCGGGAAAGGTCGACCAGTGGGAGCTGCTCGCGAGGGCGCGCGCCGTCGACAGCACCACGTACGTGATCGCGTGCGACCAGGCCGTACCCGCCGGACGACCCGCAGGCCCCGCCCCCACGGGCGTCGGTCACAGCATGGTCGTCTCTCCGTACGGAGAGGTGCTGGCCCAGCTCGGCGACGACGAGGGTCTGCTGGTCGTCGACCTCGACCTGGCCGAGGTCGCGTCGGCACGTGACAGGCTCCCCGTGCTCCTCAACCGCCGCGACCTGGCGTAGAACGCCACGATCGTTCGGTCAGTAGACCCAGTACATCTGCTCATCGATGTACACGGCCGGGGACAGAAAATACGTGATCCTGCCACCGCTGTTGGGCTGGAGCACGAACGAGCCGTTGAAGTGTGTGAGATCTAGCGGCTTCCATGGTCCTATGCGTGAGTTTCGGGCAACGTTGGACACCGCCCAGAGAGGTTGCCCCGCGGCGCTGTAGATGACGATGTTCCCGTCGTCCTGCAAGGCAAGCCAGGCACCCCTTCCTGCGGTTCCGCTGTTCCATCGCGCCTTGCCTCCGACATACTCGACGAAGTTCCCGTCGTACTG
>PMBM01000227.1 GCA_003153855.1 Propionibacteriaceae bacterium | reverse complement strand
GCCGCGGTGCTGATCGCACCGTCGATGCCGGCCAGGCCGCGGTTGGCGACGATCAGGGCGCCTGCGGGTAGCTCGGTCGCCACGAGGTCGAGGTCCCGCACGGCGTTGGACGATCCCACGAAGAGCGCCGCGTCCGGTCGGGTCGCGCTGGCGATCGCTTGGGCGACGTGGAGGCCGGTGACCACCGGCCAGCCATTGATGGCGACGCTCGCGTCCATCGCACGTGTGAGGCCGGCTCCCGCCCACTCGTACAGCCAGGCGGGGTCGTCGCTCCCGGTGACGGTGACGCCACCGACGCGGACGACGTCGCGGCCGGGGCCCAGATCGTCGGGGTGGCGAACCACCTGGATGACCTGGACACGGGGGTCGTCGAGGAGCGACGTGACGGGGCGCGACAAGGTAGGGCGCCCGTACACGACGACCCGCTCCACACGCTCGGCGAGCGCGGGAAGGATGAGCCTGTACGCGTCCACGCGAGAAGTCCCGAACCGTGCGCCCGATGTCGGCTCGGCCAGCAGGGGCCAGCGGGCGACCTCGGCGAGCGCGCTCGCGATCGGCCCCGCGCCGTCGCCGGCCACGACCACCGTCCGCGGTCCCAGGGCCAGCTCGGCAGACGCGAGCTCGGTGAGGTCCGAGCTGCTGCGTGGCCACGAGCTGGCCTCGGGCAGGGTCACCCTGCGATCTGGCGGGGGTTGCAGGGGGACGTCGAAGCAGACGTTGAGGTGGGCAGGTCCCGGGCGACGGTCCGTACTGCCCTTGGCCGCTGACAGTGCGTTCAGCCACGGTGCGCCGTTGCCGGTCTCGGGGTCGACGTCCACGCAGTAGGCGATCGACGCAAGCAGCTTGCTCTGTGACTCGGACGTCTGGTTGGCCCAGGTGCCACGTAGGCGCACGGGACGATCGGCGGTCAGGAGCAGCAGCGGGACACCGCCGTGGTGGGCCTCCATGGCAGCCGGAACGAGGTTCGCCACCGCGGAGCCGGACGTGGTCACGACGACGGCAGGGTGCTCCGGATCGGCGCGGCTGATGCCCAGCCCGAGGAACGCGGCACTGCGCTCGTCGTGCCGTACGTGCAGGCGCAGCCGACCGTCGCGCTCCGCAGCCGCGACCACGTACGCGATCGGGGCCGAGCGGGAGCCCGGGGACAGCACGACGTCACGCACGCCGGCCGCGACGAGGTCCGCGATGATGCGCGCGGCCGCGTCGACCGATGCGCTCATCCCGACCTCGCTTCCAGGACCCGCCAACACCGCGTCAGCCGTTCCGTCCACCATGCTGCCCGATCCGGGTCCGCCGCGAAGGCGCCCGGCGTCGGCGTGGGCGCCGTAGCAGCGACCGGCAGCCGTCCCGCGACCGGGACCAGAGGGCGAGCGCACACGTCCTGCGTGAAGAACGTCACCGTCCCCAGCCCGCACGCGAGCGGCTCCTCGGGCAGAGCACCCGCCGCCGCCAGCCCTGCCGCGATCCCGACACTCGTGTCGAGAGCCGACGACACCACCAGGCGCACGCCGAGCGCGGCCAGCTGGTCGGCGACCGCCAGCGTGGCGGAGACCCCTCCGAGCGGCGCAACCTTCACGACCGCGAACTCGATCGCGCCCGAACGCGCGACGCGCAGCGGGTCCTCGGCCTTGCGGATCGACTCGTCGGCGGCGAGCGGAACGCGAACGCGGTCGCGCTCGAGCGCCGCCTTCAGCTCCACCAGCTCGTCGACGCCCGCGCAGGGCTGCTCGGCGTACTGCAGCCCGACCTCGGACAGCGCCCGCAGCGCGACCCTGGCCTCGGCCACCGACCAGGCGGCGTTGGCGTCCACGCGGATCGCAGCGAGCGGCCGGTGGGCGCGTACGGCCCGTACCCTCGCCAGGTCGTCGGCGAGCGACTGACCCTTCTCGGCGACCTTGACCTTCACCGTGTCGCAGCCGGCGAAGCGGTCGAGCAGCGCGGGCACAGCGTCGGCGAAGATCGCGGGCACGGTCGCGTTGACCGCCACCTCGGCCCGACGAGCGGCGGGCCAGCCGGTCCAGCCAGCCTCGATGCCGGCGGCCAACCAGGACGCCGCCTCGACGTCGTCGTACTCGACGAAGGGCGCGAACTCGCCCCACCCGAGGGGGCCCTGCAGCAGCACCGCCTCGCGGACGACCACGCCCCGGAACGTCACACGCATCGGCACGGACACCACGGACGCGGCGGCGAGCACCTCGGCGAGCGGCGGCACGGTCGTGGACACCGGCGCATCCTCCCACGTCCGCGCGAAGGTCGGGTGGCAGGATGTGCGCGTGAGCCCCCGCCCCGCCCCTCGTCGCGATGACGCGACCGCCATGAAGTTCCTGCACGCCGGCGTGCAGCTCATGGAGGCGGCGCTGTCGGACGGCAGCAAGCCTCTTCCTCCGCGTCTGCGGTCCATCAAGTTCCCCGCGGCCCTCGACTGGCTGCGGATCGAGGACGTGCTGCGAGTCGTCGAGGCCGACGAGTCCGAGGTCGACGGGAAGCGCGCGCTGCGGAACCGGTGGCCGTCTAAGGACGAGTACGTGCGGGACGTCGTCATGTACAGCCTTGTGTACGCCGATTCCGACGGCATCGCCGCACCGGCCACGTTCGCGGCGCGACTCCAGATGCTCGTCGATGGGCGGCCGTTCTCGGAGCAGGTCAACGACTTCGCCGTCGATCTGGTGGCAGAGCTCGTCGCCAACCCGCGCAGCTACCTGTTGGCGCACCTGTCGCCGATGCTCACCACGCACCCGGCGCTTCGAGCGGACTTCCTCGACTACACGCGCACCGACCACGACGTGTGGCGCGACTTCTACGAGCAGCTGATGCGCGTCTTCGGGCTGAGCTGGCGCCCCGGCTGGAACTCGGAGTCCTTCACCCTGGCGCTGCAGTGCCTGCTCGACGGGTTCGTGCTCCGGCACCGGGTCGACGAGGAGCGCTCGCCGCTCACGGACTGGGCCGCGCCGGCGTTCATCGGCAGCACCGTCACCGCCATCATCGTGGCCGCCATCGACTTCGAGGAGTCCGGCAAGTCGATCGGCGAGACCCTCGACGCCCTGCTGGCCCCCAAGTTCTTCCCCGCCTCGGCGACCTGATCCGCCTCCTCGACTGGCTGGCGTTGGCCCGATGCCGGGGTCAGCGGGCCTGTCTGTACGTACGGCGGGTCTCGGGGCCGCGTGGGGCCGACCCGAGGGGGCGCTGCTCGCGGCGGGGAGGGAACGGTCCCGCCTGGCACGTGCGGCAGTAGAAGATGACCCGGCCGCCGTCGAGCGGTGCGACCTCGACCGTCGTCCCGCACCGGCGGCACGGCAGGCCCGACCTCCCGTGGACGTAGTCCTGCTGGCCCTCGACACGGCTGCCGGTGATGGTCCGCGCGTACGTGTCCTTGTTTGCCGTGAGCAGCGTGTGGGCGCGGGCGACCGTACCGGCGAGCCGCTCGGGGACGATCTCGCGGATGGGCGTCCACGGCGAGAGCCGTTGCAGGAAGAGGGTCTCTGCGACGTACACGGTGCCGAGTCCGGCGAGGTTGCGCTGGTCCAGCAACGCGGCACCGATCGCGGTGTCGGGAAGTGCCACGAGGTTGGCGATGGCGCGCTCGGCGTCCCAGCCAGGCCCGAGGACGTCGGGCCCGAGGTGCCCGACCAGCGTGTGCTCGTCGCGCGTGGCCACGAGGTCGAGCATGCCCAGCCGCGTGCCCACCGCGACCTGGGAGTCGGTCCCCAGCACCGCCCGTACGTCCAGGTTCCGCACCTGCCGACCGTCGTGCGGCCCGACCCGCCAGCGGCCTTCCATCTTGAGGTGCGAGTGGAGCGTACGGCCGGAGTCGAGCCGCTGAAGGATGTGCTTGCCCGTCGCGACGACCTCGATGGTCGTGTCCCCGACCAGGTCCACCGTCGCGAGGGACGGCCACCGGAGGTCGGCCAGGACGAGCTCGTGTCCCGCCAGCGCGGCGTTCAGTCGCCGCGCCGTCTGGTAGACCGAGTCGCCTTCAGGCATGGAGCCATTCTCCCGGCGTCACCAAGCGCCGCGCAGGTTCAGTCCGTCGGGTAGGCGACGTACGCGAACTCGGTGCCGTCCGGGGACCAGCTCGTGACGTTGATCGTGCCCTGGCCACCGAAGAGCTGGATCGTCGCAACGGGAGCGTCCCACTCCGGCAGCTCCACGATGCGGAGCTCGACGGGCTTGTCCGCCGGATGCCCTGTCGTACCGGCCGGGAAGCTGATGTACACCGCGTGCGTGCCGTTCGGCGAGATGTGCGGGAACCAGTCGACCTGGTCGTCGTGCGTGAGCCGCCGGAGGTCGGACCCGTCGATGGTGACGCGGGCGATCTGAGCATGTCCGTCGGCCGTCGTGAACAGCTCGGTGTTGAAGTAGACCCACTCCCCGTCCAGCGAGAACTCCGGGCCGTCGTCATGGCGCGGAGAGTCGGTCAGGGGGATGTCCCACGAGCTGTCCGTGGCCAGGAGCCGTACGTTCCCGTTCCCCCACCCACCCCCCGGCTGGAGCGCGACGTACGACAGGACAGTGCCGTCCGGGCTGATGCCGTGGAGGAAGTGCATGCGGCCGTCGTCGAGCGAGACCTGCGCGGCCGTGCCGCCTGTACGGGGGACGGTGTAGATCTGCCAGTCGTTGGCCGAGGCGTAGATCGTCTTGCCATCGGGCGAGAGCACGTGGTCGTTGTTGACCGGCGGCAGCTTGTCCGCGCTGATCTGCGTCGGCACGCCTCCCGCCGCCGGCAGGTCCCACAGCAGCCCCTCGGCGTTGAGGACGAGCTGGCCGTCCGGTCCCCAGTTCGGGGCCTCGAACAGGACCTCGCCCGTCTCGTACACCAGCCGCGTGGTCCCAGTCAGGTCGGAGACCCACACCTGGCAGCGCTGACCTGGGGCCAGCGTGCGGTAGGAGGGCTGCGAGTCGGCCATGGTGTTGAGCTCCCGTCGAAGACGCCCGCCGCTCCTGCGCGACCGGCAACCTTCGTCATGCTACGCAGGGTGACATGTCACCTGCGACGTCGACCTGGAGCCTCCGACCACAGTTGTCAGGGCAATGGACGCGGTCCTCGTGGACACCCGGGCCCTGACCAAAGTTGTTCGGGCTCTGAGTGCTCCCCAGAGCGTCACAACACGGACAACGTGGGTTCTTCGGGACTCGGTAAGGACCACCCGTCTGGGACGCTGCTATGCGGAGGCGAGCTGGACGACGAGGTTGATCGTGGTCGCCAGGATGACGGCGCCGAGGACGTACGACACCAGGGAGTGCCGCAGGGCGACGTGACGCATCTCCTTCTGCTGGAACTCGGGGTCGCTGACCTGGTAGGTCATCCCGACGGTGTAGGCGATGTAGGCGAAGTCCTGGTAGTCAGGCTTGGCGTCCTCATCCTCGTCGTGGAAGTTGATGGGGTTGTCGAGTGCGGAGGAGTAGTACAGGCGGGCGTACCGCAGCACGTACACGGTGTGTACGGCCGCCCAGGACGCCACGACACCTGCCACGCCGACGATGGCCCCCAGGGAGCCCCCGGACTGGCCGTTGTGCCGCGTGCCGGCGAGCAGGAAGCCGACGCCCACGACACTGGCGAGGCTGGCGATGATCACCAGCGAGTCGGCCCAGCCTGTGCCGGGGTCGTTGCTCTTGGCGTGCTCGCGGGTCTGACGCGCGTCCAGTCGACCGACCGCCAGCCAGGTCAGGACCGTGAACAACGCCGCGAACGTAGCCCACGCCGCCATGATCGCGACCGCAGGGTGGCCCAGCGCCGCGACCACGATGCCCACCACGACGCCTCCGACGACCGAGATGACGATCCGAAGCAGCATTGAGTTCGCCAGCGCACGCATGGACCTGACTGTACGTGGGGACTGCTAGCGGACCGTGTCCAGTCTCTCCGACGGTTAGCGAGCCCCAGGCATCCAGCTCGCGGCGTTGCCGGAACTCGTCTGACGTCGCCTCAGGCTGCCATCGACGACGTGGCGTCCTTCGTCACGGTCACCGAGCCGGACGTGCTGCCGGTGACCTTCGTGCTGTTCGTGAGGGCGACGGTCGCGGAGCTCGTCGAGCCGGCGGTCATCGCGCCGGTCAGCGCGCAACCGGAGAACGTCACGGTTGCGTGGCCGCCGTTGGAACCGCNNGCCGATGGTCATGGTCGCCTTGGTCGCCGTGGAGTCGGAGCTCGCGGCGTCGCCGGACATCGACTGGTAGACCATCATCCCCGCACCGCCGCCGCACGTGAGCGTCGAGCCGGTGAGCGTGATGCTGTTCTGGCCCTCGATGACCATCGTCTGCGAGATCGCCGCGCTGCCGGTCGCACCGGAGACCGAGATGTCACCCGTGCTGTAGATGCACGGCGAGCCCTCGCCCGCGGCCGTGAGCTTGTTCGTACCGGTCACCTTGATCGTCCCGTTGCCCCGGTCGGTCGCCACGCAGGCGCAGTGCGCACCCTTGGTGTCGATCGTCAT
>PMBM01000033.1:28754-28966 GCA_003153855.1 Propionibacteriaceae bacterium | reverse complement strand
CCGACGTCGTGGATCGAGAGGACCGGGTTGTCGGCGCCCATGCGCCAGCAGTGGTTGATGACCTCCTGCGCACGTCGCTGGATCTCGGGGTTGCCGCGCTGTACGGAGTCGAAGTCGAGCGCGGCCGCGTTGGCCCCGGACGCCATCGACGACGCCGCGCCACCGCCCATGCCGATCCGCATCCCCGGGCCGCCGATCTGTACGAGCAGCGT
>PMBM01000033.1:8129-28747 GCA_003153855.1 Propionibacteriaceae bacterium | reverse complement strand
CCCAGCCCGGGTCGGCCGAACTCGTTGTTGAAGGCCGCAGCCCCCAGAGGTCCCGCGATCATGATGTCGAGCGGCGTGGCGATGTGGTCGGGAGCGCCGTACGGGTCGCGCTCCCACGGCTCGTCCGTACCGGGCAGATGGAGGTTCGACACGGCGAACCCGGTGAGGCCGGCCTTCGGCGCCGAGCCGCGGCCCGTCGCCCCCTCGTCGCGGATCTCGCCGCCGGNNATCGCGGTCGGATGGTTGTGGGTCTCGACCTTCATGAGGACGTGGACCTCGTCGGACGTCGCCACGTACTCGCTCGGCCCGTCGGCAGCCTCCGGCGCCCAGCGGGTGATGACGCCGCCCTCCATGACCGAGGCGTTGTCCTTGTACGCGACGACGGTGCCGTGCCCGTTCAGCGCCTCGGTGTGACGGATCATCCCGAACAGGGACTTCTCCTGCGGCACCCCGTCGACCACGAAGTGGGCGTTGAAGATCTTGTGGCGGCAGTGCTCCGANNATCATGAGCTCGACGTCGGTGGGGTTCCGCTCGAGGCCGGTGAACGCCGTGACGAGGTAGTCGATCTCGTCGCCGGACAGCGCCAGCCCGAACGCGACGTTGGCCTCCTCGATGGCGGTACGACCGCGTCCGATCACGTCGACGTGAGCCATCGGCTCGGCCTCGCGCTCGTCGAAGAGCCGTGCCGCGTCACCGATGGTCGCGAACGCCGACTCGGTCATCCGGTCGTGGAGGAGGTCGGCGCAGGTGGCCCAGTCATCGTCCGACAGGGGGGCGTCGGTGGCGAGCGTGTACTCGACGACCCTCTCCACCCGTCGTACGGCCACGCCACAGCTGTGCGCGATGTCGGTCGCCTTGGACGCCCACGGCGACAGCGTGCCGAGGCGAGGCGCGACGACCACGGTCGCGGTCGAGGCGCCGGTGGCGGCGGGACCGGCAGGAGGTCCGTACGTGAGCAGCCGGGCCACGGTCTTCGAGGTGGCCGCGTCGAGGGCGGCGTCGCTGGCCACCTGGTGCACGTACCGGGCGGTCACCCCCGTGACGGAGGGTGCGGCCGTCTGCAGGCGTCGTACGAGCGCGGTGGCCCGGAACGGCGACAGGGCGTTGCCGCCGGGAAAGGACGTCAGCACGAACGCGTGCGACAGTGGCATGAGACCTCCGGATCGAGACGGCGGTCCAAGGCTAACGGTGCCTGGCGACCTCCGCCGCCGCCGCCCACGGCGGACAACGGACCAGGCAGTCCTGCCTAGTAGCGGGCCTTGGCGCGCAGCCAGTACTCCTCGCTGTTCGCCAGGCTCACCGCCAACGTGATGTCACCGGTCGACCGGACCACGTCCGCCCAGAACGGCCACCCGGTCGAGTCCGGCTCCCGGCCCAGCAGCACCTGGTACAACGCCTCCACCCGCTTCAGGCGCGACTCCGTCGACTGGTAGAACTCGTACGCCACCCGCGTACGACCCCACGACGGGCTCGTCGTGTACGCCACCCACTGTGCCAACCCCGCCGCATCCGGCGAGCGACCCAGCAGCTTCTGGTACAACGTCGTCACCCACGACGTCGGCGTCCCACCCGCGTGGTACAGGTAGTACTCGTCGGACGCGTAGAACCGGCTGGCCACATCGGCCACGGTGAACGTCTTGTTCCGCAAGAAGCCTGTCCACCCGGCCAGACCCGCGGCATCCGGCTGACGACCCAACGTGTCCACGTACATCTTGGTCACGATCGCGTTCAGCCACTCGTCGCTGTTCGCCATCGAGGTCAGGAACGACTCCTTCGTCAACGACCCCGCCACCAAAGCAGTCGTCTTCGCCGACAGCTCCGACGGCGACGGCTGCCGGCCCAGGAAGTCCTGGTACGCCGCCTTCACGAACTGGTCGTAGACGAGGACGTTCCCCGCCACCGTCAGCGGGCCGGAGGCGGCACTGACGCCGTCGAGGGCCACGACCGCGCCCGTACCATCGGTGGCCGACGCCGTCAGCGTGTACGTGTACGTGCCGGGCAGCACGGGATCCCCCGAGGCGTTCTTGCCGTCCCACGAGATCCCGCGGATCGAGCCGTCGGTCGTCGCGGGCGTCGCGAACGTCCGTACGGCCTGACCTGACCCGTTCTTGATCACGAGCGTCCCGGCGTTCAGGGGCTTCGTCGTGTCGATGTCGGGCACCCAGGTCGACACCTTCGTGAAGTCCACGGACTTCGCCGCCAGCACGCCCAGCAACCTCGGCGCCGAGGTGGCTATCGACGAGAAGTCCCACCACATGAGCTCGGCATCGGAGGTGCAGACGACGTGACCGATCCCGTCCGTGGCGACCGCGGTGTTGACGGAAGGACAGTTGGTCAAGGCGGTGTAGGCGCCCGTGCCGAAGTTCCACACCGCGTACTGGCCGTAGTCGTCAACGACCGCGTAGCCGTCGCCCACGGCCTCGATGTTGTCCTGGGTGTAACCGATGAGGGCTCCCGACTTGTAGTCGTAGACGCGCGAGGTGTTGGCCAACGGCCCGGTCCAGCATCCCAGGGCGATCTCGCTGCCCCAGACCCCGTCAACGATGCAGTCCGCGGTTCCCACCGGCAGCGTGTAGCTGGAGGTCGGCGTTCCGTTCAGATCCCCGACGATCACGTGCATGGACCCGTGAGAGGGGTCCAGCTGGTAGGACACGTATTGAGACGCGAATACTGCGAGCGGCCATCCAGTGATCACCTGCGACTGGGAGCCGTCCGCCTTCGACGCCTTCGTCGACCCGTCCGTGAGGTACTCGTACACGTACGGCCCGCTGAGCTTCGCGTCTTGGACGGTGGCCGCATCGCTGTACGTGTGCTGCAGGACGTTGCGGTCGAAGACCGTCACGCCGTCCTTCCCGGCGATGAGCGTTCGGCCCGCTGAGGCCGCAAGGCCAGACGCACGATTCGGAAGCAACGTCTCGGACCCGAACGCGGACGAGGAGACCGAGCGGGTCCACACAGGCACCGACTGCGACCCGTCACGAGGATCGCCGCCGACGACACGGTCCGGGGTGACCGCGAGATGGTACGGGCGGATCAGCCGCGTGTTCGGGATGGCGAAGCCGGCCCCCAGCGAGCCGTCGAGATTGATCTTCTTGACCGAAGGGATCGTGTTTGAGTCCCGCACCACCAGGTATGGCGCCCCGCCAGAGAAGCCATTCTGGAGCTGCGATCCGACCGGAAGCTGAACGGCAGCGACGGAAGACGCAGACGCGATGTAGGGCTTGGTCGCCCCGGTAGCGATGTTGTACAGGCTCACCAGCGCCAGTGATCCCATGTGGGTCAGCGAGAAGACGTACCCACTGGAGTAGTTGCCGTTGGCAACGGTCAGGCAGGTTGGTGCTGTCGTGAAGTTGGCGAGGGGACGGCGACACAGCGTGACTGCGGACGTGTCTGCGAGGAGATACACGAAGTCGTTGTCCAAGAGGGCGGATTCCCTCGCCGCGGAAATGTTGACCCAGGCGCTTGGAGCGAAGTCGACATTCGGCGTCGCGGCGACCCATGCGTTGGTCGCGTCGCTCCCATGCCATAGGAGGCCGTTTGCTGCCGTGAGCTCAGTGCTCAAACCCGACACGCCTGCAGCTCCGGTAGGGAGGGTCAGCGGCCTGCTGACCATGGTGGTGGTGTTGAGCAGTGTCTCGCCGATGTAGGTCGCGTACGTAGCGTTGACGGACATCGGACTCTGCGGGACGGTCCGGGTCGTCACGGCCCCGGAGGACGGTGTGTAGACGACCTCGGTGGAGGCTGTCCCTGAGTCGAAGTACCTGACCATCGTCCCGCCGCCGACGAAGTCCCAGTACGAGTCAGCAGCGAGAGCGGCATCGGCGTTCCACGTCGCTCCGCTGTCGCTGGAGCGCAGGTTGTCCCAGACGATGGTCGTTCCGAAGTCCACGGTCAACCCGTACGCGGTCTGACCGCTCGGGAGCGCGGTGCGGACCGCGACCGGAGGAGCTGCGACAGCCTTCGTCGGGCTGAGGGCCACAGTCCCCACGGAGAGAACGACGACGAGCATCACGCCCAGGGCGCCTCGGGCCCGCCGCGCGACTGCCCGCTTCGAGAGGAACCGTGACAGAAATCGCCGGAACGTGCCCTCGGTGGGTTCGTTGTGCGTTCGTACGTTCATGGTTGCGACCACCCTGCAAAAGGACTTCCGGACCGCTCTGGCGCGGCCTGACGAGAGCGTAGCGATTTCGC
Organism: Propionibacteriaceae bacterium; assembly: GCA_003153855.1. GTDB lineage: Bacteria > Actinomycetota > Actinomycetes > Propionibacteriales > Propionibacteriaceae > Fen-668. The sequence goes on along the minus strand of PMBM01000033.1, from coordinate 24,555 downwards.
GTTTGCCGGGGGCCGACCCTCGATCTTTCCTTCACCGCTTGGCTTCGGCGCGACCCACCAGCCGGTGCTTGTCGGGCTTCGTTCATCCCCTCGTCAGCCGGCAGGGACGCGGCGGTTCAGGTCCGGGGTTAGCATCGCCTTGTGCGTGTGGCGATTGTCGCGGAGAGCTTCCTCCCCCAGGTGAACGGCGTGACGAACTCCGTCCTGCGCGTGCTCGAGCACCTCCGCAAGCGCGGCCACGAGGCCCTGGTCATCGCACCGTACGACGAGGGTGTCCCCGACTCCTACGCCGACTACCCCGTCATCGCCCTCAGCGCCATGAGCCTTCCGGGCTATGCCGATGTACGGATCGGGCTCACGCCGACCGCGCAGTTCGAGCGCATCTTCGCCGACTTCGCCCCCGATGTGGTGCACCTGGCGGCCCCGTTCGCCATGGGCTACAACGCGGTCCTCGCGACGAGCCGGATGTCGATCCCCAGCGTCGCCGTGTTCCAGACGGAGATCGCCAACTACGCGGCCAGCTACGGCTGGGCCCGGATCACGCCCATCCTGTGGCATCGGCTGCGCCGTATCCACAGCCTCGCGACGCTCACCCTCGCGCCCAGCACGTACACGGCCCAGACCCTCATGGAGCGGGGCGTGCCGCGCGTACGGATCTGGGGGCGGGGCGTCGACTCCGTCCGGTTCAGCCCGTCGAAGCGGGACGAGGTGCTGCGCGCCGAGCTGGCGCCGAACGGGGAGGTCATCGTCGGCTACATGGGCCGCCTGGCGCCGGAGAAGCGGGTGGCGGACCTGACGGTACTGGCGGACGTCCCCGGCAGCCGGCTCGTCATCGTCGGCGACGGCCCGTTGAGGGCGGAGACCGAGGAGCAGCTGCCCGACGCGTACTTCTGCGGCAAGCTCGACGGCGACGAGCTCCCGCGCGTGGTGGCGAGCATGGACGTCTTCGTCCATCCCGGAGAGCTGGAGACGTTCGGCCAGGCGATCCAGGAGGCCGAGGCCTGCGGGGTGCCGGTGATCGCGCCGGCCGTGGGCGGACCCCTCGACCTCATCCAGCCCGACGTCAACGGCCTGCTCTATCCACCGGGCGACACCGCCACGATGCGCGCCCACGTCGAGGCCCTGGTCAACGACCCCGCACGCCGCGACCGGCTCGCCGCGGGAGCGCTCGCCTTCGTCGAGCACCGCACCTGGTCGTACATCTGCGACCAGCTCCTCGGTCACTACACCGACGCCTGCAGCACCGTACGACAGGGCGAGCTCGAAGTCGTCTGATCCGACCTCTCGGGGAGGCGCCCTTGTACTCCGAGCCTCGCTAGCCAGCGCCGCCCAGCACGACAGCCGCCCACGCGATGCTCGCTAGGACGATGCCTGGTCGAGCCGATCCGCGCCGCTTCACGTACATTCACTGGCAGATATCAGGTCGCCGTGACGTATATGCACCGGCGGCCTCGTATCTGCCAGTGAATGGAGATCGCGCCCGTCATGGCACGTAGGCCGCCTTGCGACGGCCCGGCACCCGCGCCAGTAAGTCGGCGATGAGCGGCTCGAGGTCCGCCGCGGACTCCGACTCGATGCCGTCCACCCAGCACGAGCGCCAGTCCGACAAGGAAGGCACCACCGANNTCATGGCCTGGATCGACGCGCCGCAGGCGGCGGCGACGACCGGGTCCAGACCCGCCGCCAGCAACGTCGCACAGATCCCTGCGAGCACATCGCCGGAGCCTGCCTGCGCGGTCCACGCGGGACCGGGAACAGCGAGGTGTACGCGGTCGTCGCCCGGGCCGGACACGTACTGGGTGGCCCCCTTCAGCAGCACCGTCGTGCCGAAGCGCTTCACCGCCGCCCGTACAGCCTTGACCGGCGCCACCGTCACCTCCGCGCGCTCGATCCCGAGCAGCCTGGCGAGCTCACCCGCGTGAGGCGTCAGCAGCACGTCGTGGCGGTTGACTCGCTCCGGCACCTGCGACAGCGCGTCGGCGTCGACGACCATCGGGAGCCCGGCATCGAGCAGCGTGGCGAGGCGATCCTCGTGGTGGCTCCCCCAGCCCGACCCCGCCAGCCACGCCTGTACGCGCCCGTCGGCACGCACCACGTTGGGAAGGATGCGCGAGACAGCCTCGAAGACCGCCGAGGCGCCGAGGCTGCGCACCATGCCGGCCCCCGCGTACACCGCACCGAGAGTCGACAGGACTCCCGCTCCCGGGTAGTCGGGCGAGCCGGTGTCGACACCGACCACGCCTCGCGCGTACTTGTCACTGGTGGCATCCGGGTACGGCCACGCGTCCGCCACGTCCGCCGGCTCCCACGCGACGACCCCGGGCTCGCCAGGCTCCAGCCCGATGTCGACCAGCGTCAGGACGCCGCACTGCGACCGGGCCGGCTCGAAGAACTGGCACCGTTTGTACGTGCCGAAGGTGACCGTACGGGCGGCGGCGAACGCATCGGCGCCCACGACGCACGAATCGGCCTCGAGGCCGGACGGCATGTCGACGGCGACGACCAGGGCGCCCGTCTCGCGGCAGGCAGCCGCCAGCAGAGCCACCTGTACCGGAAGCCCTGCCCGCGCACCGACCCCGTACACGCCGTCGACGACGACGCCCACCGAGCCGACCGCACCCCGGGCGTGCGCGTGGTCGACCTCGCGACCGCCCGCATCCACGAACGACTCCCAGCCGCCCATGTGGCACGAGTCCGAGGCGCGCCAGGCGGCCACATCGACGCCCTCGGCCGCGAGCATCGCCCCCGCGTACAGTGCGTCCCCCCCGTTGTTTCCCGGGCCGACAAGGAGTAACGCCCCGGAAGGACGCCCCGACAGCTCCTCGCGCAGCACGTCGGCCAGACCTCGAGCCGCTCGTTGCATGAGCTCGCCGTCAGGAAGCGTGGCCATCGCTGCCAGGTCCGCGGCGCGCACCTGGTCGCCGGAGTGGACCGACAGCATCAGATCGCCTCGCAGATCACGAAGGCGGACGCGATGCCGCTGTCGTGGGTGATGGAGAGGTGTATGTGGGTGACGCCGAGCTCTGCGGCACGCGCAGCGACGGTGCCGGTGATCCGGAAGGACGGCCGTCCCAGCTCGTCGACGACGACCTCCGCGTCCTGCCACCCGAGGCCGCCCGGGGCCCCGAGCGCCTTCGCGAGGGCCTCCTTGGCGGCGAACCGTCCGGCCTGCGAGGTGTGGTTGAGAACTGCCTCAGCGGGTGTCAGGAGCCGGTCGACCGCGCCGGGTCGGCGCGCCACCATCTCGCGCCACCGGCTGATGTCGCAGACGTCGACCCCGATCCCGACGATCATCACTCCACCGTGACGGACTTGGCGAGGNNCGAGGTTGCGCGGCTGGTCGACGTCATGTCCGAGCAGTGTCGCCAGCTCGCACGCGAAGAACTGCAGCGGGATGACGGCGACGAGCGGCTGGAACATCGTCGGCACCTTGGGAAGCTCGACGAAGACGTCCGCGTACGGGCGGGCCTCGTCGTCGCCCTTCTCGGCGAGTACGACGGTGAGCGCACCCCGGGCCCGTACCTCCTGGATGTTCGAGACCACCTTGTCGTGCAGCTGGTCACGTCCCTGGGGCGGGACGATGACGAAGATGGGGAGACCTTCCTCGACGAGCGCGATGGGACCGTGCTTCAGCTCGCCTGCCGGGAACCCCTCCGCGTGCAGGTAGCTGATCTCCTTGAGCTTCAGGGCGCCTTCGAGCGCGACCGGGTAGCCGACGTGGCGTCCCAGGAAGAGGACGGACTTCCGGTCCACGAACCGCCGCGCGAGGTCCGACATCTGGTCGAGACCGTCGAGGACCGTCTGCATCTTCGGCGCGAGCTCCTGGAGCTCGACGAGGAGGTCACGGATCTCGTCGCCGTACTTCGTCTCCTTCACCTGGGCCAGGTACAGCCCGAGCAGGTAGCAGGCGACGATCTGCGACGTGAAGCCCTTCGTCGAGGCGACCCCGATCTCGGGCCCGGCATGCGTGTAGATGACCGCGTCGGACTCGCGCGGGATCGTCGCACCGTTCGTGTTGCAGATCGCGATCACCTTGGCGTGCTGCTCCCGCGCGTGACGGATGGCCATGAGCGTGTCGGCCGTCTCGCCCGACTGGGAGATCGTCACGACGAGCGTGGTCGGGGTGATGATCGGGTCGCGGTAGCGGAACTCCGAGGCGATGTCGACCTCGCACGGAACGTGCGTCCAGTGCTCGATCGCGTACTTCGCGACCATCCCCGCGTAGAACGCGGTCCCACAGGCCACGATGACGATCTTGTCGACCCGTCGCAGCTCTGCGTCGTCGATGTGGATCTCGTCGAGCACCAGTCGCCCGTCCGCATCGAGGCGCCCGAGCAGTGTGTCCGCGACGGCGCGCGGCTGCTCGAAGATCTCCTTGCGCATGAACCAGTCGTAGCCGCCCTTCTCGGCCGCCGAGAGGTCCCAGTCGATGTGGTACGGCTTCGAGACGGCAGGTTCACCGGTGAAGCTCGTCACGTCGTAGCCGTCAGGAGTGACCTCGACGATCTGGTCCTGACCGAGCTCGACGGCCTCTCGCGTGTACTCGATGAACGCCGCGACGTCGGACGCGACGAACATCTCGCCCTCGCCCACGCCGACCACGAGCGGCGAGTTGCGGCGGGCAGCCACGATCCGCTGGGGAGACTCGGTATCCACCGCGACAAGGGTGAACGCACCCTCGAGTCGGTTGCAGATCGTGCGCATCGCCTCGACGAGCGATCCCGCACGAGCCACCTCGCGACCGAGCAGCTGGGCCGCGACCTCGGTGTCGGTCTCACTGGCGAAGACGACGCCGTCCGCCTCCAGCTCCGCGCGCAGCGAAGCGAAGTTCTCGATGATGCCGTTGTGTACGACCGCGACCCGGCCGCCTTGCGAGGCGTGCGGGTGGGCATTGCCGTCCGTCGGACCGCCGTGTGTGGCCCAGCGCGTATGGCCGATGCCCTGCGTCGAGGGCGGCAGCGGGTGCTCGCCGAGTTCTGCCACAAGGTTCGCGAGCTTGCCCGCCTTCTTGACCACCACGAGCCCGGAGTCTGTGACGACGGCGATGCCCGCGGAGTCGTACCCGCGGTATTCCATCCGTCGCAGACCGCCGATCACGACGTCCTGAGCTGGTCGAGGGCCCACGTACCCGACGATTCCGCACATGCCGAGGACTCTACTTGCCGTCGACTTCTTGCTCAGGCGGTGCCCAGCCCGGGTCGACGTCCACGGTCAGAGGCCGGACGCCGATCCGGAAGTCGATGTGCCACGTCCAGGAGCTCCTCGACACCGGCTGAGAGGCGGTGTCACGTCGGTAGTCTGACCGGGTGATCCAGAGCCCAGCCATGACGACGCCCGCGCGCGAGATCCTCGCCGCCTTGGACGCGTGGTCACCGGTGGCACCGGCTCAGCGGCGGCTGAAGAGTGACTACGAGTCCTTCGTGCGTACGACGGGAGAGTCGGCGCTCGCCCGAAATGGTGGCCCGGAGCACCTCACCGGCAGCTGCTTCGTCCTCACGCCCGATCTGTCCCGGGTGCTTCTCTGCTTCCACCGCAAGGGCCAGTTCTGGGTGCAGCTGGGCGGCCACGTGGAACCTGGAGACGCCTCGGTCGCCGCGGCCGCCTACCGGGAAGCACGCGAGGAGGGTGGCGTCACCGAACTCCGTTCGTTCGGCGCTGTGCCCCTGGACCTCGACCGCCATTCGCTCAGCAGTGGCTTCGGGGCGTGTCGGGTCCACTGGGATGTGGGGTATGTGGCATTCGCGGATGCAGACGCCGTGCCCGTGGTCAGCATCGAGAGCGAAGCGGTCGCCTGGTTCGATGTGGAAGGGCTCCCGACGCAGGTGCCCGCGGGCTTCCCTGCGCGGCTGCGCTCGATTCTCGAAGAGCTGGCCCACAGACGAGGCCCTGACGGGATCGAGGCTCAGTCCCCGGTGTCGTGATTCTGGCCGTCCATCGCCACGTGTCTGCCGATCCTGAGCGCCAATGCGCGGGACAGATGTCCTCCGTTGCCGTGTCGGATGGACAGGTATGGGCGGCGCTTGAGAGGGTTCCGGCTGGAGGTACTACATGGACGAGCCGGAGGATGACCCGTACGGGCCGTACCTGACCCTTCGACGTTCTCACTGGGCAGACCTCGCACGACATCACGAGCTCGACCTGTCCGAGCAGACGCTGGCAAACATTCGCTCCACGGGCGACCCGATCGACCTCGACCAGGTACGCCAGGTATACCTGCCGCTCACCGAGCTGGTGAACCTCTACATCGAGCACAAGGGCCTGTTGTACCGGCAGCAGAACGAGTTCCTGCGCTTGTCGGAGCGCAAGACGACGTTCGTCATCGGGGTCGCCGGATCGGTCGCCGTCGGCAAGTCGACCACCTCCCGGCTGCTCCGCGAGCTCCTTCGCCGGGAGGGTGCGACCGTCGACCTCATCACGACCGACGGCTTCCTGTTCCCCAATGCCGAGCTCGAGCGGCGCGGGCTCCTCGAGCGGAAGGGCTTCCCCGAGTCGTACGACCGGCGAGCGCTCGTCCGGTTCGTGCGCGACGTGAAGTCCGGCGAGGAGGGCGTCACGGCGCCGGTCTACAGCCACCTCGTGTACGACATCGTGCCGGGCGAGAAGATCACCGTGAACCAGCCCGACATCCTCATCGTCGAGGGCCTCAACGTGCTGCAGCCCCCCAGGCCACGCAAGGACGGTTCCGGGGCGCTCGTCGTGAGCGACTTCTTCGACTTCAGCGTGTACGTCGACGCCTCCGAGCGTGCGATCCGCAGCTGGTACGTCGAGCGCTTCCTCCACCTNNGTCGAGACCGCCGGTGCTGTCTGGGACGCGATCAACGGGCCCAACCTCGTCCAGAACATCCGCCCCACCCGCGGTCGCGCCACGGTCGTGCTGCGCAAGGGCCTGGCGCACAACACCGAGTGGGTACGGATCCGGAAAGTCTGACCACTCACACGCGCTCCGACCAGTGCGCGTAGCGTGGAGGACACTCCGGACCTGGCTGGCGCATCTCGACGCCGCAAGGTCGGATGGTCCTAGGAGAACGACGTGACGCATCAGTCCGCAGCCGCTTCGGTACCGCTGTCGGCGCCCTACTACGGCGCGACATTCCCCATCGCGGTCAAGCGCTTCTGGCAGAAGTACGCGACGTTCAGTGGCCGAGCCAGCCGGGGCGAGTACTGGTGGTGGGCCGTCGTCAGCGGCGTCGTCGCAGCGATCCTCCTGTCGATCTACATCCCGTCCCTGCTCGCCGCCCGTACAGACGGCCACGGTCTGCAGATGAACGCGGGCATCCTCGTCGTCATCGTCATCGGCGGCCTCTGGTTCCTCGCCACGGTCGTGCCGACGCTCGCCCTTCTCTGGCGAAGGCTCCACGACGCGAACCTCAGTGGGCTCTACTGCGTCCTCGGGATCATCCCGACCGTCGGATGGCTCTTCATCCTCGTCTTCACACTGCTGCCCTCGAACTCAGCGGGAGCACGCTTCGACCGGTAGCCGCCCCTCCAGAGTCATGGTCGTCGGACGAGCTCCGGAACGCCGCACGGCGCGTGCCTGCGGCGCGCCAACCGTCAGAGGACCTCGGACATCCGCTAGTCCTCGCGGGGGCCCTTGACGTCGATCCCGCCGAACAGTGCGAAGCCCTTCACGACGATGCGCTTGGTGCCGGGTGTGGTGCGCTTCACGGACGTGCCGCCGAAGATGGCGAACGTGTGGTCGATGACCTCCACGCCGGCAGGCACCTTGACGTTCACGCCGCCGAACACCGCGTACGTGTCGAGGACGACCTCGTCGGACGTCCAGACGGCATCGGTGAAGTCGATGTCCACACCACCGAAGGCGGCGTAGCAGTGGAGCTGCGTCGGGGTGTCCCACCTGCCGGCCAGCGTGGCACCGCTGAAGAACCCGACCTTGACGATCGAGTCCTGGACGGCGCCGACCGGGCGCGCGACGACGTTGTAGGTCGGCTGCTGTGAGTACGTGACGGGGCTCTGCGCGACGTTCGCGAGGTCGCGCGTCACCGGGGTGAGGTCGTCGCGGTTCGCGGCCGACCTGACCGCCAGGGAGCGGTGCTCGTACTCGTCGGCGTCGAGGTAGCCGTGCGTCCGAGCCGCCTCGAGCAGCGCCATCGCGTCTGCACGGTCCGCCTCGGTCACGGGAAGGTGACCACCGTACTTGGGTCCAACGTCCGAAGGCTCCATCGTCATGGGTCAAGGCTATGCGTGTCTCGGCTCACGGGTGTACCCCGGGATGGTCCCGCTCCTCTCCGCGAGCGGCGAGGTTCTCTCCCCAAGCCGGCCGAGTTCTCTCCCAAGCCGGCCGAGTTCTCTCTCCGTACAGGCCTGGTTCTCTCCGAGTCGGGAGTCCGCGCGCTCAGACGTCCTGCATCGCTTTGGCGGTGGTGATGCTCCGGGTGATCCATTCGCGCTGGGCGTCACTGAGCGGGCGACCCGCCGCGGCGACATGCTCCCAGGAGACGTTCACCACCGCCCGTACGACGACCCAGTCCCGGCACCGCCGCTCGTCGAGCCCGGACGCGTCCAGCAACGCGTAGAAGCGGTCCCGGATGCCCGTTCCCTGATCCTCGCCGAGCTCGGACCAGCGGTTCCAGAGCATCGGTGCGAGCTCGTACGCGGGGTCGCCCGCGAAGCCCTTCGGGTCGATGACGAGCCAGGGCCGCCGGTCGCCGCGCAGCACGTTCTCGTAGTGGAGGTCTCCGTGGATGACCGCGCTGGGCTCGTCGGCCAGGAGTCGCGGCGCCGCGCCGAGCGCCTGGTCGACGAAGCGAGAAGGCACCGCGTCGCGCGGCAGTGTCCGGACGTCGTCGAGCCACCGGGAGACGAGGCTCCGCAGGTCGACGAGCCGCGGCGTGGGGGGACGGTGGATCAGCCCGTACAGCTCGCCCACGACCCCGCAGGCCTCCAGCACGTCGATGCTCGTGAGGTCCTGCGAGCCCAGGCGCTCCAGGAGCAACGCCCCGCGCCGGGGATCGGCCTTCCACAGCTCGACCGCCCCGTGGCCGCCCCACAGCTGCAGCGCCACGGGTTCGCCGGCGCCGTCCTCATGGAGGTAGCCGATCTTGAGCATCGCCCGCCGGCCGTCAGCGAGGACGGGAAGCACGAGCCCGGCCCGTCCGTACAGGGGTTGCCCGTCGTAGGTCAGGCGCCACTCGTCGGTGAGCTCGTCTGCGAGCCGCGGCAGCTGACGGAAGTACGCGGCCCAGTCGTCACTGTGGGATGCCTGTTCGGCAAAGCCGGGCGGGATCTCGTACGGGAGCTTCACGAGTCGCACCCGAGGGTCACGTCAGGCTGACCCGAGCCTTGACGATGTCGGCGAGCTCCTCGCAGACCTCTTGGGCCTCGTCGAAGCTGGTCGCCTCGACCATGACGCGTACGACCGGCTCCGTACCCGACGGACGCAGCAGCACGCGCCCGGAGTCGCCCAGCCGCCGCGCGGCCGCGCTGACCGCGGCCTTGATCTCGAGGTCGGACCCGGCGCGCAGCTTGTCGACACCACGGACGTTGATCATGACCTGAGGAAGGCGCGTCATCACCTCGGCGAGCTCGGCGAGGGACTTGCCCGTACGAGCCATGCGCGCGGTCAGGTGGAGCCCCGTGAGCACGCCGTCACCGGTGGTGGCGAACTCGCTCATGATGACGTGGCCCGACTGCTCGCCGCCGAGGGTGAAGCCGTTGGCGTTCATCGACTCCAGCACGTACCGGTCGCCGACCTTCGTCTGGTCCACCCGGACCCCCTGCGCCCGCATCGCGTGCAGGAAGCCGAGGTTGCTCATCACCGTCGCCACGACGGTGTCGGACTGGAGCTCGTGGTTCTCGCGCATCGCCACCGCAAGGATCGCGAGGATCTGGTCGCCGTCGACGAGCGCACCGGTCGCGTCCACCGCGAGGCAGCGGTCCGCGTCGCCGTCGAGCGCGATGCCGAGGTCGGCGCCGTGCGTCACGACGGCCTTCTGCAGGTCGTCCATGTGGGTCGAACCGCAGTGGTCGTTGATGTTGAGTCCGTCGGGCGTGTGGTGGATCCCGACCACGGTGGCGCCCTGTGCTGCGAACGCGGCGAGTGCGGTGGTCGAGGACGCACCGTTCGCGCAGTCGATGACGATCTTCACGCCCTCGAGACTCGCGTCCTTGCCCAGCGACGCGATGAGGTGCGCGATGTACGCGTCGACCAGGCTCGGGTCGTCCGTGACGCGGCCGACGCCGGAACCGGTCGGGCGCTGCCAGGTCTCACCCATGCGGAGCTCGATGGCGTCCTCGAGGTCGTCGTCGAGCTTGACGCCTCCGCGTGCGAAGAACTTGATCCCGTTGTCGGGCATCGGGTTGTGCGAGGCCGAGAGCATCACGCCGAGATCGGCACACGTCGCCGCGACAAGGTAGGCGACACCGGGCGTGGGGACGACTCCGACCCGTACGACGTCGACGCCTGCGGACGCGAGCCCGGCCACGACGGCGGCTTCCAGGAACTCGCCGGATGCGCGGGAGTCACGACCGACAAGAGCTCGCGGCCGACGCCCGCCAGCGAACGCGCCTGCCTCACCGAGGACATGCGCAGCCGCGACGGACAGGTCGAGCGCGAGCTCAGCGGTGAGGTCGCCGTTGGCGACCCCCCGCACACCGTCGGTACCGAAGAGACGGCCCATGACTGGGACGTCGCTCGATCAGCGCTTGCTGTACTGAGGAGCCTTGCGGGCCTTCTTGAGACCAGCCTTCTTGCGCTCCTTGATGCGGGAGTCGCGGCTCAGCATGCCGGCCTTCTTGAGCGCCGGGCGCGAGGCCTCGGCGTCAGCAGCGTTGAGCGCACGGGCCACGCCGAGACGCAGAGCGCCGGCCTGACCGGTCACGCCGCCGCCGTTGATGCGGGCGATGACGTCGTACGACCCGACGACAGCCGCGGTCTCCATGGGCTCGGTCGCGATCTGCTGGTGCACCTTGTTCGGGAAGTAGTCCTCGAGGGTGCGGCCGTTGATGGTCCACGTCCCCGTCCCCGGGATCAACCGGACGCGGGCGACGGCTTCCTTGCGACGGCCGGTGCCACCGGTCTTGGTGACGACNNTCTTCGCCCTCGGGCTCGACGACTTCGGTCACAGACACTGGCAGTTCCTCGATCTCACTGGGCGATCTGGGTGATCGTGTACGGCTTCGGCTGCTGCGCAGCGTGCGGGTGCTCGGGGCCTGAGTAGACCTTGAGCTTGCCCAGCAGCTGACGGCTGAGCTTGTTCTTGGGGAGCATGCCCCAGACCGCGCGCTCGACAGCCTTGCGCGGGTCCTTGTCCAACAGCTCGCCGTACGGGACAGCCTTGATGCTGCCCGGACGGGTGGTGCTGCGGTAGGCCATCTTGGTGGTGCGCTTCGATCCCGTCAGAGCGATCTTCGACGCGTTGACCACGACGACGAAGTCGCCTGTGTCGACGTGCGGCGCGTACGTGGGCTTGTGCTTGCCACGCAGGAGGGTTGCGGCAGTCGTAGCGAGGCGACCAAGGACAACGTCCTGGGCATCGATGACGTGCCAGTTCCTGGTGATCTCGCCAGGCTTCGGGCTGTACGTAGACACGGGTCGAACCAATCTCTCGCTTGAGCTATCCAGACTGCGGGCGCCACGGGTCGAATACACCGGGCACAACAGCGGCTAACACTACCGCCGGGGCTCCGGATCGGCAAAACGTCCGCTACACGAAGCGCACCCAGTTGGCCCCGTGGCCCGTCTCCTGACGGTCGAGGACGGTCAGCTGGGCGTCGGCGCCGATCTCGTACAGGGTCGCGGTCGTCGACCGCTCCCCCACGGCCAGAAGGTGTTCCCCATCAGGTGTGACGCCGAAACCGCGCGGCTGGGCCTCGGTCGGGGTGAAGGCCGTGGCCGGCTCCGGTTCGCCGCTGAGCCCCAGCGGCAACGTCGCGATCGTCGACGCGGATCGCTCGCTCGCCCAGGCCCAGCGACCGTTGGACGCCAGGTGGACATCCGCACCCCAGATGAGGTGCTCGGCCGTCGGGTCGGCGCCGTACCGGCTGTGCGTCAGCCCCGCGGAGGCATCGACGATGGACTGCTGGGAGGTGAGCGTCAGCTCGCCCGTCGCGCCGTCCCGGGCGTAGTGGAGCACCTCTCCGGAGAACTCCGTGACGACGAACGCGCTGGTCTCAGCGGCGTTGAGCACGATGTGCCGCGGTCCGGAGCCTGGCGGTGCCGCCGCGGCCGAGCCATGGGTCAGCGAGCCGTCCTGGCCGAGCTCGTACCGGACGACGGCGTCCTCGCCCAGGGAGACGACGTACGCGTGGCGCGTGTCCTTCGTGACGGCGACGCTGTGCGTGTTGGCGTGGCTGACCGCGGGCGACGGCGCGCCCAGGTGCCCGTTGTCCACCGGCCAGCACATCGCCAGCCCCTCGTGGTAGAAGGCTCCGAGCAGCCGGTCGCCGTGCGGAGTGAGCGCCAGGTACGTCGGAGAGCCCGGCACGGCCGCCTCGTCCCAGGTGGTCAGCTTCCCGGTGTTGGTGTCCAGGGAGCAGGTCACGATCGAGGAGGGCTTGGCCCCCACGTACACGAGATGCCGTTCGGGGTCGATGGCCAGCGTCGAGCAGCCGGGCCCGACTGCGCTCACGGCCAACCGCTCCAGTCGACCGTCCGCGATCCGGAACGTGCTGACCGTGCCGTCTGTTGCGTTCGCGACCAGCGCGAGGACAGGGGTGCTCATGCTCGTCACTCTAGAGCGCGCCATGAGAGGTACGTGTGCCCTTGTGGGGTACCAGCCACGGCCAGTGGGTGGGCCGTGTATCTTCCCGAGCATGAGTTCGAAGACGAACGCACCGTTTGCGCGTATCGATGATCCGTCGGCCATCCGCAACGTTGTCCTGGTCGGTTCCAGTGGCTCCGGGAAGACAACCCTGTTCGAGCACCTCGTGCGATCGAACGTGGCCAGCTACAGAGGCGAGAAGGAGGATCTCGAACGGAGTTCAGCTCTGCAGTTAGCAGCGTTCCGTACGGGCGACGTCGTCCTCAACCTCCTCGATGCGCCGGGCCATCCGGACTTCGTGGGCGAGCTCCGCGCAGCCCTGCGCGCCGCCGACGCGGCCGTGTTCGTGGTCGCCGCCGGTGACGGCATCGACGCCGCAACCGCCGCGCTCTGGCACGAGTGCTCCGCGGTCAGCATGCCGCGCGCCATCGTCGTGACCAAGCTCGACGACGGCCGGACCACGTTCGACACCGCCCTCGCCGACCTCCAGGACGAGCTCGGCAAGTCCGTACAGCCCGGCTACGTCCCGCTCGTCAACGGCGGCCAGATCACCGGCAACCTGTCGCTCGTCTCGCAGCAGGTCCACGACTACAGCTCGGGCAGCCTCGTGACGCGAGCCGCCGACGCGGCGGAGCTGGGCATCATCGAGCAGTACCGCTCCGAGCTCATCGAGGGGATCATCGAGGAGTCCGAGGACGCGGATCTCATGGACCGCTACCTCGAGGGCGACGAGCTCAAGGAGAACGAGCTGCTCGCCGATCTCCTGACCGCGATCCTCCACGGCCGCTTCCACCCCGTCGTACCGATCAACTCCCTCAACGGCATCGGCACCGACCAGCTGCTGACCGTGATCGAGAACTCGTTCCCGCAGCCCGGCACGCACCGGCTCCGCGTCGCGGCGCCCAACGGCCAGGAGCTCGAGTCGCTGTCCGGCGACCCGAACGGCCCTCTCGTCGCCGAGGTCATCCGCACGACGTCCGACCAGTTCGCAGGCCGCCTGTCGCTCGTACGCATCTACAACGGCACGCTGAAGGTCGACGACGTCGTCCACGTCTCGGGCCACCGCAGCCTGTTCACCGGTGCCGCCGACCCCGCGCACCCCGACCACGACGACGACGAGCGCGTCGGTCCCCTGTCGGTGCCGTCCGGGATCGAGACGACCTCGGTGGAGGTCGCGATCGCCGGCCAGCTCGTGTACGTGTCGAAGCTGTCCAAGGCCGAGACCGCGGACACGTTGTCCGCGAAGGATCGACCGGCCACCGTCGAGCCGTGGAACCTGCCCGAGCCGCTGCTTCCCGTCGCCATCCGCGCCGCCTCGCGCAACGACGAGGACAAGCTGCCCGGTGCGCTGGCCAGGCTCGCGGTCGAGGACACGACCGTACGGCTGGAGCGCACGGTGGAGACCGACCAGATCGTGCTCTGGACGATGGGCCAGGGCCACGTCGACCTGCTCCTCGGCCGGCTCGTCCAGCGCTACGGCGTGAAGGTCGAGCCCGAGGAGCTGAAGGTGCCGCTGCGCGAGACGTTCGTCGCGAAGGCGTCGGCCCAGGGCCGCCACGTGAAGCAGTCCGGCGGTCACGGCCAGTACGCGGTGTGCCAGCTCGAGATCGAGCCGCTCGACCGTGGCGCGGGCTTCGAGTTCGTCGANNGTCGACAAGGTCGTCGGCGGTGCCGTACCTCGCCAGTTCATCCCGTCCGTCGAGAAGGGCGTCCGCGGTCAGCTGGAGAAGGGCGTGCTCGCCGGCTACCCGCTGGTGGACCTACGCGTGACGCTGGTCGACGGCAAGTCGCACTCCGTCGACTCGTCGGACATGGCGTTCCAGACCGCGGGCTCGCTGGGCCTGCGCGAGGCTGCCAACGCGAAGACCGTGACGCTGCTCGAGCCGATCGACGAGGTCGTCGTGACCGTCGGCGAGGAGTTCATGGGTGCGGTCATGACCGACGTCTCCGGCCGCCGCGGCCGCGTGCTCGGCACCGACTCCGACGACGCCCACCACGCGATCATCAGGGCGCTCATCCCCGCGAGCGAGCTCAGCCGGTACGCGATCGACCTTCGTGGGCTGGCGCACGGCTCCGGCTCGTTCACCCGGGCTTTCCACGGCTACGAGCAGATGCCCCAGAACCTCGTCGACGAGGCCGTCAAGGCTCACCACAGCTGACCCGTACGGACGGACGCACCTGTCGGCCGCTCTCGCCCTGACGCCTCGAGTGGGGGCTGAACGAGGGGCCCGTCAGGTGCGTTCGTACGTCTCGGTCAGCGGTTCATGAAGGCGAGGACGCCGTCGGCCATCATCTGCACCGCGATGGCGCTCAGGACCAGGCCCGCGATGCGGGTCAGGAGCGTGATGCCGGCCTCCTTGAGCACGCGGCGGATGACCTCGGCGAAGCGGAGCGTGAGGTACACGCCCAGCATCGCGGTGAGCAGCGCCACGGCGACGACGACGTACCCGAGGAGGGTCGACTGGCCCTGTACGGCGATCATGATCGCGACGATGACGCCGGGACCGGCCAGCAGCGGCGTGCCCAGCGGCACGATCGCGACGTTCACGTTCGACTCGGGGGCCTCCTCGGACGACGACTCGTCGAAGTGACCCGTGAGCAGCTGGAGCGCGACGAGCAGGAGCAGCAGGCCGCCCGAGATCTGGAGCGCCCCCACCGACACGTGCAGGTAGTCGAGGATGAACCGCCCGAACAGGCCGAACAGGCCTGTCACTGCGAGCGCCACCAGCGTCGCACGGCGCGCTGCCACGTTCCGGGAACGCGGGGACATCCGGCGAGTGAGCCCCAGGAAGACCGGCAGGAGACCTGGCGGGTCGAGAATCACCCACAACGTCAGAACCGTTGAGGTGAAGACATACCCGTACGAGCTCACAGCACTCCCTTCGCGAGGGATCACGCTAGCCGGAACGGGGCCCGTCGTTCACGTCGGTCCCCCGCCAGGCGGGAGGACAGGGCTCAGAAGGAGTGCAGGGGCCTCTGGCCGGGCGCGAGGCTGGAGGTGGGGACGATCTCCTTGCCGAACGGGAAGCAGGTCACAGGGATCATCTTGAGGTTCGCCAGCGCGACCGGGATGCCGACGATCGTGATGGTCTGCGCCAAGGCGGTGACGACGTGCCCGACCGCCAGCCAGACCCCGGCGACGATGAACCAGATCACGTTGCCGATCGCCGATCCCGCGCCGGCGCCGGGCTTCTCGACGACCGCGCTCCCGAACGGCCACAGCGCGTACTTGGCCATTCTCAGCGATGCGACGCCGAACGGGATCGTCACGATCAGCAGGCAGCCGAGCAGTCCGAAGAGGAAGTAGCCGAGCGCGAGCCAGAGCCCGCCGAAGATCAGCCAGATGAGATTGAGCAACGTACGCATGTGTTTCGCGCCAACCTGGCGCGCCCTTCTTCGTCCAGTGAACACGGTGGTCCGTCACTGCGCGTCATGGGCTGCCCCAGTCCTACCCCGGGACCCGCGGCCTGCGATCAGGGTCGCCTGCTGGATAGGGTGTCGCGCGTGGTGAAAGCCGAAGCCCGTCCGCAGCGGGACATCGTGAGCTTCGTCCGCCGCAGCGCCCGCATGAACCCGTCGCAGGAGCGCGCGTGGCGCGACCACCGCGACGCGTACCTGGTGGAGGTCGACCGCGGCCCCATGTCCACGTCCGTGGCGCCACAGGAGCCGCTGGACTGGTCCGCCGTCTTCGCCCGTACAGCGCCGCT
>PMBM01000033.1:0-8108 GCA_003153855.1 Propionibacteriaceae bacterium | reverse complement strand
GTGCTCGCCGACGGGGTCCAGGGACTGCGCTGGCTCGTCGCGCCCGCGTCCCTCGAGGCCGTCCACGCGTTCTTCCCCGACCCCTGGCACAAGTCGCGCCACCACAAGCGGCGCCTCGTCTCGCCGGAGACGTGCGCGCTCGTCGCCGACCGCCTCCGGCCGGGCGGGCTCTTCCGCGTGGCGACCGACTGGGAGGACTACGCGCTCGCGATGCGTGAGGTGCTCGACGCCTCGTCGCTCACCAACATCCACGACGGCTGGGCACCCCGCTTCGACGAGCGGCCGATGACCAAGTACGAGGCGCGCGGGATCGCCGCGGGCAGGGCGGTGTACGACCTGTGCTACCGCCGATGAGCACCGACCTCGTCCGCTGGCGGCTCGACATCGCCTACGACGGCACGGCCTTCATCGGCTGGGCAGCGCAACCCGGGCAGCGCAGCGTCGAGGGCGACCTCGGCGACTGGATCGGCCGCATCCTCGCCCTCGACGAGCCGCCGCGCCTGACCTGCGCNNCCGGGCGCATGGGACTCCAGGACACCGGCGAGATCCTGGCTCGCCGGCTGCCCCGCGCGCTCCCCGACGACATCGCCGTCCATCGTGTGACCCGGGCGCCGGACGGCTTCGATGCCCGCTTCTCCGCGATCTGGCGCCGCTACGTGTACAGGCTCTGGGACGACCCGGCCGACCTCGACCCGTTGCTCCGGAACCATGTCGTACGGCATCCCGAGCCGCTGGACGTAGCCCTGCTCACCGCGGCCGGCACCGACCTGCTCGGGCTCCACGACTTCGTCGCCTTCTGCAAGCGACGCGACCAGGCGACCACGATCCGCACGTTGCAGCACGTCGAGGCCGTACGGCTCGCAGATCGCACGATCGAAGTCACCGTCCAGGCGGACGCGTTCTGCCACTCGATGGTGCGCTCGCTGATGGGTGCCTTGACCGCTGTCGCCTCGGGACGCCGCGACCGTGCGTGGCTGCGGGCGTTGCTGACCGCGCCGGAACGGGCCGGGGACGTCACCGTCCAGCCCGCCCATGGGCTGACCCTCGAGGAGGTCGGCTACCCTGCGGACTCCGAGCTCGCCACCCGCGCCGCCGAGGCCAGGACGACCCGCACGCTGCCCGAGGAGCCCGCATGAGTCACTACTTCGAGACGCCGACCGGCAAGGCCGATACGTTCCGCGTCCCCATGCGGCTGTGGGACGCCGAGGTCGAGCTCGACTCGTCCAAAGGCGTCTTCTCCGGCGGTGGCCTGGACCTCGGCACGGCGGTGCTGCTGCGCTCCACGGAGCCGCCACCTGGTCCCGCACAGCTCCTCGATCTCGGCTGCGGCGTCGGACCGTTGACGATCGCGCTCGGGCTCGGCAACCCCGAGGCGCGGATCACGGCGGTCGACGTCAACGAGCGGGCTCTGGCACTCACACGCGCCAACGCCGACCGGCTCGGCATCGGCGACCGGGTCTCGACGGTCCTGCCCGGCGACGTACCGGCGGACGAGCTGTACGACGAGATCTGGTCCAACCCGCCCATCCGGATCGGCAAGGCCGCGCTCCACGAGCTGCTGACCACGTGGCTCGCCCGTCTTCGCCCGGAGGGCACCGCCTGGATGGTCGTCGCGCGGAACCTCGGAGCGGACTCGCTCTCGGTCTGGCTCGAGGACCAAGGCTGGGACTGCGAGCGCGTGGCCAGCGCCAAGGGGTTCCGGGTGTTCGCGATCCGTCGGCCCTGAGTTCGGCAAAGCAGCGCCGATGACCCGCCGCGCGTGCTATGAACTGACTCGGATGATCTGCCGGACGTCGGCGGTTCACCACCTGGCTAAGGAGCACACATGGGACTCGCTGATGACCTGAAGGCGAAAGCCGCAGAACTGCTCGACGACGCCAAGGACGTCTTCGAGGACGCCAAGGACAAGGCGGGCGACTTGTACGAGGGTGCCAAGGACAAGGCGGGCGACCTGTACGAGGGTGCCAAGGACAAGGTCGACGACGTGCTGCACGGCGACGCCGCGGACGCGGTCAAGGACAAGGCTGCGGACGTGGCCGAGGCTGCGCCCGAAGAGCCCAGCAACTGACGCGCACCACCACCTTCCGCGAGGGCGCCGAACGTACGAGTCGGTGCCCTCGTGGCCGTCTCAGTTCTTGTACGTCACCTCGCGGAGCACCTCGGGCCAGTGGCGATCGAGCCGGCGGCCGCCCATCACGACGCCCCAGACGATCGCGCCGGCGGCGCTGACCAGGGCGATCGGCACTGCGGCGAACCTGGCCCACGCGTAGTTGTACGAGAGGGCCGCCACGGCCAGCGCCGGCGCCGACACGAGCAGCGCAAGCACGACGGTGAGCAGGCTCACCACGATCGAGAGTGGACCGCCGCCTGAGCCCTTGCCGAACGGGTTGCTGCCGGGTGGCGGGACCGGGACCTGGATGATGCTGCCGAGGTGCGAGCCGACCCCGAGTGCGGCACCGGTCACCGCGACGGTCGCCGCAGCGAACGGGAGCAGATGCTCCGTCCCCGTCGCCAGCACCCCTATGACCAGGACGAGGGCCACGATGGGCACCGCAACGGTGCTGAAGCCCAGCAGTCGGCCCAGCCTGTCCTCCCAGCCCCTCACCGACGTGGTGATGTGGGTCCAGAGGGCGCTGTCGTCGTACGAGATGTCGAACGCCAAGGTCGGTCCCAGGAGCATGCCGAGGAGCGGGGCAACGATGAGCAAGGAGATCCCACCGGCGCGGCCGCCGGCGGCGGTGACGCCCGCCACGGAGACACCCACGAGGACGGGCGCCAGCATCATCGAGAACACCGAGAGCAGCCGACGGGGGTCCCGTCGGTAGTAGCGGAGCAGCCGGCCGGCGATGACGGTCGTTCTCGACCCGGAGAACCACCGGTCGACGACGCTGTCGCGGGTGACCCGGCCGACGATGTCCGGCACGTCCAGAGGGGTCGTGAGAGCCCGGCGAAGAGCCGCCCACCAGCCCACGACAAGCGCGGCCAGAGTGACCACGGCTACGGCGGCGTGGCCGAGCGCCGCTCCCATGTCGCCCTGAGCCACGTCGGCGGGCAGCACCCAGGCAGCGCCGAACGGTGTCCAGGACAGCACGGTGGCGGCGTGGTCCAGGGCGGCGATCGCCGCGTCGGGGCCGTTGGTGGTCTTGATCGCCGAGCTGGCCAGCTGCAGCACGACCGTGATGCCGACCGCGAAGCCCACGACCGCCAGACCGGTGATGTCCCGGAACCGACGGGAACCGAGGGCCCCGGAGAACGCCGAGGTGAGCACGTGCGGGATGAGGGTGGCCGTGACGACACCCAGGGTCGCGCCCAGCAGCCCGGCCAGGAAGACGGGGANNCGCGAACCGGCTCGGCGCGAGCGCGTCGTCGGTGCCGGTGAGGAACAGCGGCAGCCAGATCCAGGCGAGCATGAGCGAGAAGCCGACGAGAACCGTCACCGCCCGCGCGAACACCACGTCCGTCCCGCTGATCCCGGTCAGGACGAGGCAGATGGGCGCGGTGAACAGGAACGAGACGATCGCGACCGCCGTCAGTGCGGCGCGGTGGCGGCCCGAGCCGCTGAGGCTGCGGCGAAGGAGCCGGAACCGCAGCCCTACGAGGAGTGCAACCACGCCAGCGACTCCGACTCGAGGTGGCGTGCGCCCACGAGGTCGAGGAACTTCTCGGTGAGGCTCTCCCCCTGGCGTACGTCGTCGAGGGTCCCCGACGCCCGTACGCGTCCGTGAGCCATGACCGCCAGCGAGTCGCACAGCGCCTCGACGATCTCCATGACGTGGCTCGACAGGAGCACCGTGCCGCCGGACGTCACGAAGGCCTTGAGGATCTGCCGGATCATGTCACCGGAGACGGGGTCCACCGCCTCGAACGGCTCGTCGAGGATGAGCAGCCGGGGCGCATGGACGAGCGCGCACGCGAGGCCGATCTTCTTCGTCATGCCCGCGGAGTAGTCGCACACGAGCAGCTCAGCGTCGTCCGCGAGGCCCAGCGCGCTCAGCAGCTCTTCGGCCCTCGTCTCGGCCACCCGCCGGTCCAGCCCACGCAGCAGTGCGACGTAGCGGATGAGCTCCCGCCCGCTCAGCCGGTCGAAGACGTGGAGCCCGTCGGGCAGTACGCCGATGAGCGCCTTCGCGGCCACCGGATCCGACCACACGTCATGGCCCAGCACCTCGACCGTGCCCGCGTCGGGACGCAGCAGGCCGGTGACCATCGACAGCGTCGTGGTCTTGCCGGCACCGTTGGGGCCGACGAGCCCGTACATCGAGCCCGCCGGTACGGACAGGGAGAGCCCATCGACCGCACGCTTGTCACCGAACGACCTGACGAGGTCGGTGACGCGAAGTGCTGGCACACGCGAATTGAACACCAGTGGGCTCCACGGGCGATAGTCGGGGGTCGGTCGGATGGACAGACATGGCCTGTGGGCGCTGACAGAATGCCATTGCAGACTGCAGGAATAGCCCGTCCTGGGCCAGGGTTGACCCCAACAGATGGGGTATAGAGCCCAGAAGAGAAGAAACACCGACGCTTGGAGGAGACAACATGGCGGTCTACACGCTGCCCGATCTCGACTACGACTACGGCGCACTCGCCCCGCACATCAGCGGCGAGATCATGGAGCTGCACCACAGCAAGCACCACAACGCGTACGTGGTGGGTGCCAACACAGCCCTCGAGAAGCTCGCCGAGGCGCGCGACAAGGACGACTTCGCCGCGGTGAACAAGCTCGAGAAGGACCTTGCGTTCCACCTGGGCGGTCACATCAACCACTCCGTGTTCTGGAAGAACATGTCCCCCGACGGCGGCGGTGAGCCCACAGGTTCCCTCGCGTCGGGTATCGCGGAGACGTTCGGCGGCTTCACCAAGTTCCAGCGCCACTTCAGCGAGACCGCCAATGGCATCCAGGGCTCCGGCTGGGCGATGCTCGTGTGGGACACGCTGGGTGGACGCCTCAACATCAACCAGCTGTACGACCAGCAGGGCAACCTGCCTGCCGGCCAGGTGCCGCTGCTGCAGCTCGACATGTGGGAGCACGCGTTCTACCTGCAGTACAAGAACGTGAAGGCCGACTACGCCAAGGCGTGGTGGAACGTGGTCAACTGGACCGACGTCCAGAGCCGGTACGACCGCGCCGTCACCCAGACCGCCGGGCTGATCTGACCGCCTGAGCAGCTCGACCGATCCCCGTCAGCCCAGCTGGCGGGGATCTGCCGACCTCAGGACGACCTGTTGGCGCTCCGTCGGTCGAGTCAATGGCGGTCACAGACAGCACCCCACTAGCGGGTGGCACCGTCCAGCACATCCCAGGAGGGCAAGTCGATCACGATCCTCAACGGATCGTCGGCGGGCGATTGGGATACTGGGGCCGTGCCCCGAACGCTCGACGACCTGACCTGGCCGGTACGCACCGAACGGCTGCTGATCCGGCGCGTCACCCCGGATGACGCACCGGCGGTCTGGCGGTACCGGCAGCTCGAGGCCGTGTACGACTGGATCACGACGGCGCCGACGGACGAGCAGGCCTTCTCGGAGTACTTTGTCGACTCGCACCGGCAGGCGGTGACGCTCGCCGTCGAGCACGACGGGATCGTCATCGGTGACCTGTACCTGCACGTCGAGGACGCGTGGGCACAGACCGAGGTCAAGGACGCCGCTCGTGGGGTCCAGGCCGAGATCGGCTGGGCGTTCGACCCGTCGTACGGAGGCCGTGGCCTGGCAACCGAGGCCGTGGCGGCGATGATCGGGATCTGCTTCGAGGGTCTGGGCCTGCGCCGTCTCGTCGCGAACTGCTTCGCCGACAACACGCCGTCCTGGCGCCTCATGGAGCGGCTGGGCATGCGACGAGAGTCCCACGCGATCTCCGAGTCCCTGCACCGCTCGGGCCGCTGGCTCGACGGCTACGGGTATGCGCTTCTGCCCGACGAGTGGCGCCGCTAGTCGGGCGAGACGTCGCGGTGCGCGTCGAGCATGAGCTGCGCCGACGTGTCCCACGAGTACAGATCGGCGCGTCGCCGGGCCGCCCGACGCAGGGCGTACGGATCGGCCACCAGCCGCGCGTGGAGCCGCTGCACCGCGTCGGCGAGCGCCGACGCCCGAGCGGCTCCCCAGTCCGCACAGCTGTCGTCGACGAGCTCCCGGGCGCCCCCCTGGTCGGCGGTGACGACCGGTGTCCCGCACGCCAGGGCCTCCAGCACCGCCAGCCCGAACGTCTCGGTAGGGGCGACGGACAACGAGATGTCGGCCTGTCCATACAGGCGGGCCAGCTCGTCGCGCCCGTCCACGTAGCCGAGGAAGCGCACCGGCGCGTCCCCTGCCTGCTCACGCAGCCACGCGAGGTGCGGGCCCGTGCCGGCGACGGTGAGCTCCACCGGCGCGCCGCGCCGGTGGAGCTCAGCGGCGGCGGCGATCGCAAGCTGTGGGTACTTCTCGCGCGACATGCGTCCCGCGTGGATGAGCCGGATGGCCGAGCCCGGTACGGGCAGGTCCGCGGGCGGGTGGAAGGTCGTGAGGTCGACACCGAGCGGGACCGTGACCAGGCGCGCGCTCGTACCGGCCCACTCCCCCGCCGAGTACCGGGTCGTGACGACCACCCGGTCGAAGTCCTTCGCCAGGGCGCGGTTCCGCAGGTGCACCAGTGGACGTACGTCGACCCGCAGGAAGTCCGAGGCCATGTCGTCGAGTCGCTCGTGGCTGAACAGGATGCTGCCGACCCCACGGCGCCGAGCCCACCCCCCGATGCCGGCCAGCGTCCACTTGTCCGAGACCTCGACCGAGGTCGGCGCGAACTGCTCGAGCGCTCTGCGGACGCCGCCCATGGCGAGGATGATCCGGTAGCCGCCCGTGACACGTACGCCTCGCACCTGGGCCACGATGCCCGAGTCGCTCTCCGTCACCCTGTCTTCCGGGCCGGGGATGACCAGCAGCCGCTCGTGACCCGCCGCGACGTACCGCTGGCCCAGCTGGTCGATCGCGCGGCGCATGCCCCCGGAGGTCGGCCCGACGAAGTTCGCGAGCTGCGCGATCCTCACTGACGGTCTCCTCCCTGGACTACCGCGGCGACTCTATCGACGCACGAGGCGCCCCCGGATCCCGGGAGCGCCTCGTGGGTGAATCAGATCAGACTCACTCGGACGTGGAGTCCTCGTCCTTGTCCGCCACCGCGGCGACGAAGCCGGCGGCCTCGGCAGCCTCGGTCGTGTTGAACCAGACCTCGGCGATCGTCCGGCCGTACCACGGCGACTCAGTCGTGTGGTACTTCATCGAGTCGGCGTTGCCCTTGATGTCGTAGCCCTCCGGCGGGTTCTCCCCGACGTACGAGCCTTCGCCATAGGTGCTCTCGGCCGCCTCGTCCTCTTTCGTGACGTCCTCGACGACCGGCTCGGTCTCCTCGACGACCTCGACGGCCTTGGCCTTCGGCGCAGCCTTGGTGGTCGCCTTCGCGGGCTCAGCCTTGGCTGCGCGACCCCGGTTCTTGCGACCCTCCTCGACCGACTCGGTCACGATCTCGATGACGGCCATGGGGGCGTTGTCGCCCTTGCGGTTGCCGACCTTCGTGATCCGGGTGTAGCCGCCCTCGCGGTCCGCGAGCGCCGGGGCGATCTCGGTGAAGAGGACGTGGACGATGTCGCGGTTGGTGATCGTCGACATGACGAGCCGACGCGCGTGCAGGTCGCCGCGCTTCGCCTTCGAGATGAGCTTCTCGGCGAGCGGACGAACCCGCTTGGCCTTCGTCTCGGTCGTCGTGATGCGGCGGTGCTCGAACAGCTGGCTGGCCAGGTTGGCGAGCAGCATGCGCTCGTGCGACGGGCTACCGCCCAGACGAGGGCCCTTCGTGGGTGTAGGCATTCTTGTTCTCCGGTCTTAGTGGCGGTGCGTCAGTACTGCTCGGTCTCGCTGTAGTCGACGTCGTCGTCATCGAGCGCGGCGAAGCGGTCGAGGGCGGCGAGCGGGTCGAACCCAGGCGAGGAGTCCTTGAGCGAGAGGCCCATCTCGTGCAGCTTCAGCTTGACCTCGTCGATGGACTTGGAGCCGAAGTTGCGGATGTCGAGCAGGTCCTGCTCGCTGCGGGAGACGAGCTCGCCGACGGTGTGGATGCCCTCACGCTTGAGGCA
>PMBM01000182.1:56360-75899 GCA_003153855.1 Propionibacteriaceae bacterium | reverse complement strand
GTGGAGCATTCGAGATGGGTGGGTCTCGGCGACATCGACCTATTTGTTCGTGACCTCCGACCGGTTGCGACGTTGGAGTCTGCCGGGCCGCCCTTGGTGGTGATCCATGGCGGCCCGAGCTGGGACCACAGCTATCTGATGCCCGGGTTGCTCGCGGTTTCTCAAGCTCGTCACGTGGTGGTTTTCGACCTACGCGGGTGCGGGCGAAGCAGTCGGGACTTGGGGCCGACCGCGTATCAGCCGGAGTTCATCGTCGAGGACGTCGTCCGGCTTCTCGGGGTTCTCGGTCACGATGAGGTCGATCTTCTGGGATTCTCGACCGGTGGGCAGGTGGCTCAGCTCGTCGTCGAGGCACACCCGCAGCTGGTCCGGCGCCTGGTACTGGCTTCGACGACGGCCTACGCCGATGTCG
This sequence comes from Propionibacteriaceae bacterium, assembly GCA_003153855.1. Lineage (GTDB taxonomy): Bacteria > Actinomycetota > Actinomycetes > Propionibacteriales > Propionibacteriaceae > Fen-668. The sequence goes on along the minus strand of PMBM01000182.1, from coordinate 75,487 downwards.
CGGCGCGCCTGCAGGGCTGGGCTGAGTACCAGCGTCGGGCGGCCGCCCTTCATGAGCTGGACGGCGAACTCTCGGATCTGGAGGTCACCACTCAGTGGGCGTTCAACGGCGCACCGCTGGCGATCTGGAATCTGGATCGGCTCGACGAATACCTGGACCTGCTGCGACAGGTCGAGTTCTCCGGAGACTGGCTTGAGCCGTTCAGAACAGGGATGCTGCACCCGTGGCGCCCCGCCGACCCCGAGGCGGTCCTGCGGTCGTTCGCTCGTCCGACGCTGATCCTGCACGGGGCTCAGGACATGTGCTTCCCGGTGTCCTTGGCCCGGCGACTGCATGCCGCTGTACCGAATTCGGAGCTGCACGTCATTGATCAGGCTGGGCATATGGCGCACTTCGAGCAATCTCAACACTGGTCTCGTGCGGTTTCGGAGTTTCTCGGTTCATGACTCCTGGAGCACCCACGCAGCAGGAGCGTGCATTGTTCCCTCAGCGGGTGAAGGCGCCGTCGCGGAGGATCGGCACCGTCGATGACGCATCAAGTGCGGACGCCGCTTCGACGTCGGCGAGGAAGCCTCGGGCGGTGAGTTCTCGACCGCCGACACAGTCGTACATGACCTCTGCCAGGTCCGCGGCCATGGAGTCGAACAGCCGGGCGGAGGCGATTGCTTCAGGACTGCATGACACGGTGTGGCCGGCAGCGAGGAGGTGGCTGGCGATCGCGCCGGCGCCGAGCTGGTCTTCGAGGCAGGGTCGTAAGGAGTCGTCTGCGTCCCAGCGTTCGCCGGCCGCGATGATGGCAACCGTCCGACCAGCAGCGATGTGTTCTGCCGCCCACGTGCTCGCCACACGAGCGTTGCGCAGGCACCCGATGGCGACGACTGAGCCCGAGTCGCGAAGGCCCGAGGTGATGGCCGATCCGTTGGGCGAGGGAAGGACGAGCCGCGGGACCGGCGTCGCCTCCAGCAGCCCGGCGGGTGACAACGAGGGCCTGATCGCCCCGTCGAGGCGCGAGGCGTCCAAACGCCCTACCGCAAGTACCGCATCGTGCTTCTCGGCGAACGCGTAAGCCCGGGAGTCCTTCCATGGGCAGGGGAACACGTGCATGCCGCGCTCCGTCGCGATGGTCACCGACGTGGAGAAGCTCAGGACATCCACGACCAAACTCGCGTCCGCGGCGCATGCTTGGGCGCCGATGAGGCCCCACTCCATCCGAACCGAATACGCGCCCTGACCAAAGTCGTCCCGCATGACGCGGACCCTACCCGCCAGCGACATCTCACTCCTGTGGCCGAAGCCAGCAGGTCAGCACAAGAGATGCGCGGCATCCGGACGTTTCTGCCCGAGGCGACGACCTGAGCGGCGAACGTGACGACGGCTCGCAAGATCTCACGACACAGCAGCGCTCGATCAGCCTGCTCGACGCCCCATCTCCTCCACGATCCATCGTGCGGTGTCTCGGGTGCACGCTCCTGGCTCACTGAAGCTGACCGTGAAGACGCTGGTGATCTCGGTCAGTGTCGGGACGCCCTTCAGCGCCAGGATCGCGTCCGCCTCTGCCGCGTACGTGTCCTGGGGAGCGCCATCGGCGATGAGCCCGACTGGATCCGCTTCGGCCAAGATCCCGATGAGTGCGTCCCGTGTGATAGCCATGACCAAGAGCCTAGGAGACGTGGACGTCCTCCACTCCCTCCCCTGCCGCCAGCGCACCATGGATATTCAGAACTCGGCAAGGTCGAAAGGGCACGATCCGCAGTAGCGTGCGTGGGTGACCCGCCCATCGCCGGGCGGAACTGCAGACTGGGTTCGGGACTGCAACGTCGTCCATGGGGTGGTGGCTCACGTGGAAGAGCAAGGTCGCACGAGCTGGCAGATCGGCATCGACCAGCCTGAGAATCTGGTCATCGGGCTGTTCGTTCGCGATGTCGCCGGGCTGAAGACCAGGCACACCTGGCTGCCGCACTGCGCGCCCGGGATCGCTCGAGACAACGGTGAAGGATCCGAAGAGGCCGCTCACCAGTGGGATCTGTGGTGGGACAGCTCCCTGTCGACCACCTGGAACCGAACGGATCAGAGCCAGGACCCGCTCGCCGGCATGCGGTGGCTGCCGCCCGACTTCGAGTCGCTACAGTCCGCCCCGGCGCTGCGGGAGATCGTCGCCAGGCATTTCGACAACGCACGGCAATGGGCCGTTGACCGCCAGCGGGACCACATCGAGCTCATGATCGGAACCCCGGACCCAAGGCCTTTCCACTACGGGAGACACGGCCGAGGCCTCGAGGAGACGAGGCTCGTCGCGGGCTTGGAGAGAGACCTTGGCCGGCGTGCTCAGCCTTTCCAGCTACGGATCACTGTGATTCCCGTCATCGGGAAGGAGCTCTGGCGACTCGACCCTCACCATGTCCTCCTCACCGATGAACTACTCAGAGACTCCGCCGAGTACCGGGCGCGCATCACGCCCATCGTGCGGGCTCTCCTCTAGCGGAAGGCTGGGCGGCTCGCCGTCATCGGCTACGTGTGCGGACGTTCGACCCTGGCATGGCCGACCGTCGGCACTAGCCTCTTCCCATGATGCGCCGCTTCGCCGCCGTGGCTGCCTGCCTCGTACTGGCCGCGGTGGGCGGTTGCAGCTCGAGCAGCTCGAGTACTGCACCAGCGGCCGGCGCCACGTCCGGAGCTGCCGCCAGCCCTACGACCTCGACAACGACCACATCGTCGACGAAGGCGCTCGCTGACGGCGTCATCCCCACCGACTGCTCCGTGGTGAGCGATGCCGAGGGGCTCGCCCTGTTGGGCGTGGCGACCACGGGGACCACCGTCTCCACGCCCGCGTCGGCGGTGCCGATGCCGACGACCGAGGCGCAGGCGCAGGAGGAGGACCGGGTCTGGCCGGGCCTGGGGTGCCTCTACGCGAGCCCCGAGGCCGAGCAGGAGGCCACGATCCTCGTCATGCCCGACACGAGCCCGTTCTTCACGACGCGACAGACGACGACGTGCCTGCCGACGTACGGCAAGGGCGAAGCGGTCGACCTGGGATCGGCGAAGGGGTGGTACTGCCCCACGACGAACGAGACGCCCGGCGAGTGGGTGAGCTTCGTGCACCACGGCCGTCTGGTGACGGTGAACCGTACGTCGAAGCCGAACGGCGAGAGCCCGTACAAGAGCGACCTGATCTCGTACGCGTCCTGGCTCGCCCAGCGCGTCTAGCCCTCTCGGGCCTCCCCGGCCCAACGGAAGTGCGCGCTCGGCCGTTCGGAGAGTGCCGCCTCGATCCGTCCGGTCATCTCCTCCGACATCGGCGGGCGGGCGTCGAGCGGGAACCAGGCGGCCTCCGTGTTCTCGCCGTCCGCCGGGTAGGGGTCGCCCTCGACCCAGCGCATCCGGAAGACGTGGTCGATGTACTGGGACCGGTCGCCGTTCTCGTAGACAACCATGTCGGTCACGTCGACCTGGGCGAGCCGCAGGGGCTCTGCCTGTACGCCTGCCTCCTCGGCCACCTCGCGTACCGCCGCGTCCGCCGGTTGCTCCCCCGGGTCGACGATGCCCGTCACGGGTGTCCAGGCGCCGTTGTCGGCGCGTTGGACGAGCAGGACCTGGTCGTCCTTGACGACGACGGCGGTCACGCCCGACAGCCACAGGGGCTCGGTGCCGATCTTCTCGCGCAGCGAGAGGACGAAGTCCGGGATGGCCACCGGCTCAGCCGATCGGGGCCCAGCTCGGGCCCGTCTCTCCGAGGGTGTCGTCGAGCTTGGTGAACAACGGGCTCGGCTTGGCCAACGGGCGACCCACGGGCAGCGGGGTCGACCCCCAGTGCGCCTGCTGAGCGGTGTAGTCGCCGGTGAGGACCGGGTACGAAGGCCCGCCCTCTTCGTCGACCTCGACCAGGTCGGGCTGCGCAGCCCACACACCGGTGCCGCCGAGAGCCTCGTGGATCTTCTGCGAGGCGTGCGGCAGGAACGGCGTGAGCATCGTGTTCGCGTCGGAGACGACCTGCAGCGCGGTGTTGAGCACGGTGTCCCGCCGCGCGGTGTCGTCCTTGAGCTTCCAGGGCTCCTGCTCGGACAGGTACTTGTTCGCGAGGCTCACGATCCGCATCGACTCGGAGATGGCCGCCTTGAACCGACAGCGCTCGAGGAGGGTGCCGACCGTCGTGAACGCGCCGGCCGAGGCGGCGAGCAGGGTCGCGTCGGAGTCCGTGAGCGTGCCGGCCGTCGGGATCGTGCCCACTTGTCTGTGCGCCATGGAGATGGAGCGGTTGACGAGGTTGCCCCACTCGTTGACGAGCTCGGTGTTGGTGCGACGTACGAACTCGTCCCACGTGAAGTCCGCGTCCTGGCTCTCGGGACCTGCGACGGAGATGAAGTAGCGGAGCGCGTCGGGTCCGTACTCGGCGAGGAAGTCCCCCACGTACAGCACCGTGCTGCGCGAGGTCGAGAACTTCGAGCCGGACTGCGTGAGGTATTCGCTGGAGACGATCTCGGTCGGCAGCTGGAGCGTGCCGAACGCGCTCGGGGTTCCGCCGCGGGAGCCCTGGCCGTTCGCGCCGAGCAGCATCGCAGGCCAGATCACCGAGTGGAAGGTGATGTTGTCCTTGCCCATGAAGTAGTAGCTGGCCGCGTCGGGGTTCGTCCACCACTCGCGCCAGGCCTCGGGGTCGCCGCTGCGGCGTGCCCACTCGATCGAGGCGGACAGGTAGCCGACGACCGCGTCGAACCACACGTAGATGCGCTTCATCGACTGGTCCTTCCAGCCGTCGACCGGGATCGGGATGCCCCAGTCGAGGTCACGCGTCACCGGGCGTGCGCGGAGCTCGGAGATGAGGTTCGCGCTGTACTTGAGGACGTTCGGCCGCCAGTCGTGGCGGGTCTCCAGCCACGAGCCGAGGGCCTCGGACAGTGCGGGCAGGTCGAGGAACAGGTGCTCGGACTCGATGAACTGCGGCGTCTCGCCGTTGATGCGCGATCTCGGGTTCTTGAGCTCGATCGGGTCCAGCTGCCGGCCGCAGTTGTCGCACTGGTCGCCTCGCGCACCGTCGTAGCCGCAGTGCGGGCAGGTGCCCTCGATGTAGCGGTCAGGGAGCGTACGGCCCGTGCTGGGCGACATCGCCCCGAGCTGGGTCTTCGCGACGATGTAGCCGTTGGCGTGGAGCGCCCGGAACAGCTCCTGCACGACCGCCGCGTGGTTCCGCGTGGTCGTCCGCGTGTACAGGTCGTACGTCAGACCGAGGTTCTGCAGGTCGCGGGCGATGACGCCGTGGTACTTGTCGGCCGTCTGTCGGGGCGTGAGGCCCTCCTTGTCGGCCTGCACCTGGATCGCTGTGCCGTGCTCGTCGGTGCCCGACACCATGAGCACGTTCTTGCCGGCCATCCGCTGGTAGCGGGAGAAGACGTCCGACGGGACGCCGAACCCGGACACGTGTCCGATGTGGCGGGGGCCGTTCGCATAGGGCCATGCAACAGCAGCAAGAACGTGCGAAGTCATGGTGAGAACCCTAGTGCGTCGGGCCATTGACCCTCTCGCGGAGATTCGCCCCTGGCCGGTGGGACGAGGTTCCGTCCTGAGTCGTCGGTGTCCCAAGGGATGTCGTGAAACCTGCACCTCCCACACCAGATTCGGTGTGGTGGGTGCAGGTATGACCTCGGCCCTTGAGAAACCTGCGCGTGGGAAACCCGCGCGTGGGAAACCCGCGCCGGGCCGCGGGCGTGTGCGTGGCGCGAGCAGCCGGAACCGCCGGGCGCCGGATTGACAGTTCATCCACTTCCACGTTGAATGTTCTACGTGGAACATTCAATCGCGAACAAAGGAGCCATGCCACCCGTCGGCGTGGCGGTCCTTGCGCTGCTGGTTGAACGACCGATGCACCCGTACGAGATGCTGCAGACACTCCGGGAGCGTCACGAGGACGTCACGCTGCCCGTGAGCATCGGCTCCCTGTACAACGCGGTGTCACGCCTCGTGGAGAAGGGCTATGTGCGCCCCACGAAGGCGGAGCACGTCGGCAACCGGCCCGAGCGCACGACCTACGAGATCCTCGACCGCGGCCGCGAGAGCATGCGCAGCCGTCTGTACGAGCTCCTGGCCACGCCGACCCGGCTGTCCCAGGCCGACCACGCCGGGATCGGGGAGCTGCACAACCTGACGCCCAGCGAGGCGATCGCCGCCCTCGACTCGAGGATCGCCGCCCTGGGCGGACAGATCGCCGAGCACGAGGCCTTGTTGGCCGATGCCCACAGCCGGAATGTCGACGACATCTATCTGTTGTACGGGTCGTACGCGACCTCACAGCAGCAGCACGAGCGTGAGTGGATGACCGCCCTACGCGACCAGATACAGAACGGAGACCTCACATGGCCGACGCCGACGTGACGACCCAGAACTCATATGCCGCTCTGCCGCCCGACCAGGTCGAGGTCCCCAAGTACGCGTGGCCCGCACTCTGGGCCCTCGTCCTCGGGTTCTTCATGATCCTGGTGGACTCGACGATCGTGTCCGTGGCGACGCCTGCCCTGATGCGCGCGTTCAACACCGGCATCGACACGGTCGTGTGGGTCACCAGCGCGTACCTGCTCGCCTTCGCGGTACCGATGCTCATCACCGGACGCCTCGGCGACCGGATCGGGCCCAAGCGGGTCTACATGATCGGCCTGGTGGTCTTCACGCTGTCGTCTGCCTGGTGTGGACTCACGGGCACGCTCGGCCTCGGCATCGGCTGGCTGATCGTGGCGCGTGTCGTCCAGGGCCTGGGCGGCTCGATGATGTCGCCGCAGACGATGACCGTCATCGCACGGATCTTCCCGCCCCAGAAGCGCGGCGGCGCCATGGCGCTGTGGGGCTCGACCGCTGGCGTCGCGGCTCTCGTCGGCCCCATCGTCGGCGGTCTGCTCATCGACTCCGCCGGCTGGGAGTGGATCTTCCTCATCAACGTGCCGATCGGCATCCTGACGGTGATCCTGGTCGCTCGCCTCGTCCCCAAGCTCTCGACCCACACCCACACGTTCGACTGGGTCGGAGTCGTCCTGAGCGCGGTCGGCCTGTTCTGCGTCGTCTTCGCCATCCAGGAGGGCGAGACGTACAACTGGGGCAAGATCACCGGCATCATCAGCGTGCCGGCGCTGATCGTGCTCGGCGTCGTACTGCTCGTCGCCTTCGTGTGGTGGCAGTGGCGTCAGAAGAGCGAGCCGCTCGTACCGCTGAGCCTCTTCGCCGACCGCAACTTCAGCGTCTCGTCGGTCGCGATCACGGCCGTCGGCTTCAGCATCACCGCGATGATCTTCCCGTTCATGATCTATGCCCAGGTGGTACGTGGGCTCGACCCGACACACGCCGCGCTCCTCATGGCGCCCCAGGCCCTCGCGAGCATCGTGTTCGCACCGATCGCCGGTCGGATCGTGGACCGCGTACATCCGCGCATCCTCTCGGGGATCGGCCTTCTGGGGATGGCCGCCACGATCTTCTGGCTGTCCCGGGTCATGACGCCGACCTCCGCGACCTGGCAGATCCTCCTGCCCGCACTGTTCCTCGGCATCTCCAGCTCGTTCGTCTGGGGCACCCTGGCGACTGGCGCCAACCGCAACCTGCCACGACAGGCTGCGGGGTCCGGCTCGGGCGTCTACAACACCGTGCGTCAGGTCGGATCGGTCATCGGTTCCGCCGCGATCGCGGTCCTCATGGAGTCCCGTATCGCCGCGCACCTTCCCGGCGCGCAGGGTCCGTCGCTGTCGTTCGGTACGAACGCGGTGCTCCCCCAGTTCGTCAAGAACGGCCTCTCGTCGGCCCTCAGCGACGCCATGGTGCTGCCTGCCGCGGTCCTGCTGATCGGCTTCGTCGCGACGCTGTTCTTCGAGAACTTGCGCCACCTTCGTTGATGGCCGCTTAACGGAGCCATTTCACTGCCATGACAGGGTGGCTGAGCCTGTCATGGCTAGATGGAACCAAAACTTCCTCTGTGAGACCGGCTTTCAGAATCTCTGGATGTCGAGTACGTTTGCTTTCATACCGCCTGTGGGGGGCGGTGCCTTGGGGAAGTCTTAACAGGAGTAGCCATGCTCGGTGGCAGGAACTTTGCACATCCACGTGTCTCTATCGTCCTACCGACGCTGAACGAAGCACGCAACCTCGAGGTCCTCATCCCGGACCTCGCCGAGGGTTGCGAAGTCCTCCTGGTGGACGGTGGTTCGACCGATGACACCATCGAGGTAGCGCGAGACCTGATCCCTGAGGTCAAGATCATCCAGCAGACCCGCAGCGGCAAGGGCAACGCCCTCGTGTGCGGCATGCAGGCAGCCACCGGCGACATCCTGGTCACCCTCGACGCGGATGGATCGGCCGATCCGTGCGAGATCCCGGCCTTCGTCGCGGCGCTCGTCGACGGCGCCGACTTCGCGAAGGGGTCCCGTCACCTTCCCGGCGGCGGCAGCGACGACCTGACGAGGCTNNCGACTGCCCGCTCCCGCCGGCGGCGCGCGCATCTGGGGGGACGGCTTCGAGATCGAGACCCTCATCACGATCCGCGCCGTACAGAGCGAGCTGCGCGTCACCGAGGTGCCGAGCTACGAGCTCGACCGGATCTTCGGGCAGAGCAACCTCCAAGCCTTCGCCGACGGCCGCCGCGTCCTCCGCACGATCGCCGTCGAGACGATGACCGGCGGACGGGCGAAGCCGGAGCCGCTGACGGTCGCCTCCCCGAGGTTCGAGCACGTCACCGACTGCAACCTGCGGACCCGTGTGAGCCCCGCATCCGCGACAGGCTTCGCCGCCTAGGTTCGGCAGCGACGGAGATGCCTCCGTCGCCGTCGAGGGCCACACTCATGCGGATCGCGATCGTCGTCTGTGCCTACACCGTTGACAGGTGGGATGACATCGTCTCGGGCGTCGGAGAGGCTTGGCGGCAGCTCGACGAGTCGGGCCATCCGGGCGAGGTCATCCTCGTCGTCGACCACTCCCCGGAGCTGTACGAACGGGCGCAGGTCTTCACCGGCGACGGCGTGCGCATCCTCGAGAACAGGCGCACCCGTGGTCTGTCCGGCGCTCGCAACTCGGGAGTCACCGGTGCGGACGCGGACGTGTACGTGTTCCTCGACGACGACGCCGTTCCCGAACCCGGATGGCTCGCAGGCCTCATCGCGCCGTTCGACGACCCGGCCGTCATCATCACCGGCGGCGCAGCCACCCCACGTTGGCCCGACTCGGGCAGGCCGTCGATGCTGCCCGCCGCCGACGGCGACCGCGGGGAGTTCGACTGGGTGATCGGCTGCACGTACGCGGGCCAGCCCCGCACGTTGTCGCCCGTCCGCAACGTCATGGGCTGCTCGATGGCCATGCGGGCCGAGGTGTTCGCGACCGCCGGCCTCTTCGGCGAGGACCTGGGCCGCGTCGGCACCGTCCCGTACGGCTGCGAGGAGACGGAGCTCTGCATCCGGGCGTCGGCGACTCCCGGCGCGCGCATCCTCTTCGAACCGGCCTCGATGGTGCGCCACCGTGTCACGCCGCAGCGCACGACGTGGTCGTACCTGTGGCACCGCTGCTACGCGGAGGGCATCTCGAAGGCGGCCGTCGTCGCGCGTACGACGCGGAGCGCCGGGTTGTCGACCGAGACCACGTACGCGACGCACGTGCTGCCGCGCGGTGTCCTCCGTGAGCTCCGCTCCTTGCCACAGCGGGGTTCGCGATCCGCTGCCGGGGCCGCGGCGATCGTGACCGGTCTGTTCGTGACAATGGTGGGGTACGTCGTCGGGCGGCTCGCCATTCGCGGAGCACAGGGCGGAAGGGCGGAACGCGCATGACCGGGAGCTGCAGGCTGTGCGGACACACCGAGCTGGTGTCCGTGCTGGACCTCGGCGCGAGCCCGCCCTGCGAGGCGTTCCTGCCCGCCGAGGCGCTCGACCTGGCCGAGGAGACCTACCCCCTGCACCTGCGTCTGTGCCCGGAGTGCCTCCTGCTCCAGATCCCGGCCCTGATCCGGCCGGACGAGACGTTCACCGACTACGCCTACTACTCGTCCTTCTCGACGAGCTGGGTCGAGCACGCGCGTGGTTTCGTGGACGCCAGCATCTCGTCCCTCGGCCTGGGGCCGAAGTCCTTCGTCGTCGAGGTCGCGAGCAACGACGGCTACCTCCTGCAGCACGTGGTCGGCAAGGGCATCCGCTGCCTCGGCATCGAGCCCAGCGTCAACGTGGGCGCAGCCGCTCTCGCGAAGGGCGTGCCGACGATCACCGCGTTCCTCGACGAGACCCTTGGCACGACGGTCGCCGCCGAGCACGGTGTCGCGGACCTGGTCGTCGCGAACAACGTCTGGGCGCACATCCCCGACATCGTCGGCTTCACCCGAGGCCTGCGTGCCCTCGTCGCCGACACGGGCCGGGTCTCCATCGAGGTGCATCACGCCTTGTCGCTCGTGAGCAAGGCGCAGTTCGACACGATCTACCACGAGCACTTCCAGTACTGGACGGTCCTCGCCGCGAAGGGTGCTCTGGAGCGCGGCGGGCTGTCCCTCGTCGACGTGGAGCTGCTCGACACCCACGGCGGCTCGATCCGTCTGTGGGCCGCGCCGACCGAGGCCGGCGTCGCACCGTCGCCGCGCGTCGCCGAGGTCGTCCGGACCGAGTGCGAGGCGGGCCTGGACACCGTGGCCGGCTACCTCGGGTTGGCGCGGGAGACGTCGCGTGTACGGGACGACCTGGTCGCCTACCTCATCGACGCCCATCGGGCTGGACGCCGGGTCGCCGGCTACGGCGCTCCGGGCAAGGGCAACACGCTGCTCAACTACTGCGGGATCCGGCCCGACCTCGTGGCCTACCTGGCCGACCGCAACCCGTACAAGCATGGCCGGTTCACGCCGGGCGCTCGCATCCCGGTCGTCCCGCCCGAGTACCTCGCCGAGGACGCGCCCGACGACGTGCTCGTCCTGCCGTGGAACCTCCGGACGGAGATCACGGCACAGCTCGCCGAGGAGCTGAGGCCCGGCACCCGCCTGGTGTTCCCGCTCCCCCGTCTGGAGATCGTCACGCTGGGGGTGGACTCATGAAGGTCGTCCTGTTCTGCGGCGGCTACGGCATGCGCATGCGCGGCTGGGACGGCGAGGGCCTCCCGAAGCCCCTCCAGCTGGTCGGCGACATCCCGCTGGTCGTGCACATCATGAACTACTACGCCTCGTACGGGCACACGGACTTCACGCTCTGCCTCGGCTACGCAGCGGACCAGATCCGCTCCGCGGTGGCGGACGCGCGGGAGGTGTGGGACTTCGCCCGCGACTGGACGATCGACTGCGTCGACACCGGCCTCGACACCCCGATCGGAGAGCGGCTGCACCTCGTCGCCGACTCTGTCGCTGGGGAGGAGATGTTCTTCGCGAACTACTCCGACGTGCTCACCGACGTCGACCTCGACGCCATGGTGGCCCGGATGACGAACCAGCCAGAGACAGATGCGATGTTCCTCGCGGTGAAGCCGCAGGGCTCCTTCCACATCATCGACTCGGACGCCGACGGGAAGGCGACGAAGGTCTACTCGATCGGCGACCTGCCGATCCGTACGAACGGTGGCTACCTCCTGCTGCGCCCCGCGGTCCTCGAGCGGCTTGGCAACGGCAAGGACATCGTGCCGACCGTCTTCACCGAGCTCGCCGAGCTGGGTCGCCTGACCAGCTTCCGCCACGACGGGTTCTGGATGCCCGCGGACACGTTCAAGGAACGTGCGGTGCTCCACGCGCTGTGGGAAACCGGAAACGCCCCCTGGAAGAGGTGCCTCGGATGAGTCTCTCGCTGACCGGCCTTCGTCACGTCGTGGTCGCTGGTGCCCACTGCGACGACATCGCCATCGGGTGCGGCGCGACGTTGCTCGCGTTGCGCCAGGAGTTCGGAGACCTGGTGGTGTCGGCGTTCGTGCTCACGGGGGCTGGGACGCCTCGCGAAGCCGAGGAGCGGGCCGCGCTGGAGGCCTTCTGCCCTGGTGTCCGACTGACGATCGAGGATCTGCCGGACGCGCTCACCCCGGCTCACTGGCTGGCGACCAAGCAGGCCCTGGCGACGTTCACGCGGATGCTGCCCTCCCCCGCGGACCTCGTCATCGGACCGCAGGTCGCCGACGCGCACCAGGACCACCGGCTGCTCGCCGAGCTCCTGGTCACCGAGTTCCGCGCACAGCCCGTCTGGGGCTACGAGATCCTCAAGTACGAGTCGGACCTGCCCCAGGTGACCACGTACGTCCCGGTGTCGGAGGCCGACGCACGCGCCAAGAGCGCGCTCCTTCATGAGAACTACGCCAGCCAGCAGGACCACCCGTGGTTCGACGAGGAAGCATTCCTCGGACTCATGCGTGTACGCGGCGCACAGTGCAACACGCGCTACGCCGAGGGGTTCGTCGTGGCGAAGAGCGTCATCGAGATCGGAGACCACGCATGAAGGTTCTGCTGACGGGGAACCAGGGCTACCTCGGTACGGTCATGGCGCCCGTGCTGGCAGCCGCCGGGCACGAGGTCACCGGCCTCGACACCGGCTGGTTCGCCGACAACGTGCTCGGTCCGCGTCCCGTCGACCCGCCCACGATCCAGAAGGACCTGCGTGAGGTGGTCGTCGCCGACCTCGAGGGCTTCGACGCCGTGATCCACCTCGCAGCGCTGAGCAACGACCCGCTCGGCTCGCTCGCGCCGGAGATCACGTACGACATCAACCACCACGCGTCCTCCCGCCTCGCCAGACTGGCGAAACAGGCCGGGGTCGGCCGCTTCCTGTACTCGTCGACGTGCTCGGTGTACGGAGCGGCGGGGTCCGGGCTCGTCGGCGAGGACGCCGAGCTGGCGCCCTTCACTCCGTACGCGGTGAGCAAGGTGCGGGTCGAGTCCGACCTGCTGGAGCTCGCCGACGACTCGTTCACCACCGTGTCGCTCCGCAACGCGACCGCGTTCGGCTTCTCCCCGCGGCTGCGCGCCGACATCGTGCTCAACAACCTCATCGGCTACGCGCTGCTCACCGGTGAGGTGCTCGTGAAGTCCGACGGCACGCCGTGGCGTCCGCTCGCACATGCCGGCGACATCGCCGACGTGTTCGCGGCGGCGCTGGTCGCGCCGGCCGAGGCCGTACAGGGCAAGGCGATCAACGTCGGCGACGAGAGCAACAACGTCACCGTCGCCGAGATCGCCGAGGCGGTTGCGGCAGAGACCGGCGCGACGGTACGGATCACGGGTGAGGCCGGCAACGACCCCCGCTCGTACCGCGTCGACTTCTCGCTGCTGCGCGCGACGCTGCCGACCGTACGGGTGCACCGGAGCATCGCGGACGGCGCTCGGGAGCTGGCGGCTGCCTACCGCAAGTACGGCATGACGCAGCAGGCCTTCGACACCACGTTCGTGCGCCTGGAACGGATCAAGGAGCTTCAGGCCTCGGGCGTGCTCGACACGGAGCTGCGGGCCGCGTGACCCCTCGCCACGAACGATGCCCAGCTCCCGGCCGCCGCATCGCGGGGGCTGACGATCGGGCTGCCGGGACGCCACACGATGCCGAGGTCGGCGTCGTCGTAGCGCACCGTCACATCTTCGGACGGATCGTGCGGGGTGTCGATGCGGTAGGCCACGTCGGCAGGGGTGCTCGAGATCACCTGGAACCCGTGCAGGAGTCCCGCCGGGATGTACACGGCCGTGAAGTCCGTGTCGTCGAGGACCAGCGCGACGTGCTGACCGAACGTGCGCGAGTCCGGACGGGCGTCGACGATCACGTCGAGCACGGCTCCGGCCGCCACGCGTACGAGCTTGGCCTCGCCCCGTCCGATCCGGCCGTGCAGACCTCGGAGGACGCCGGGGAGCGACCTCGACTGGGAGTCCTGGGTCAGCGCGCCGAAGGCGACGCCATGGTCGGCGGCGATGCTCGCGTCGAACGTCCGGGTGAACAGGCCGCGCTCGTCGCGATGGACAGCCCGGGGGTGGAAGGTCAGGACGCCGTCCAGAGCCGTCGGTCGTATGTCCATGCGCACATCATGCCAAGGAGGCTGCCGTGAGGTGGGCCTGCGCTCTGTGCGGGACGCCGGGTCGCCCCGAGGACGTCGCCCTGGACCTCGGGCTCCAGCCGTCGATCCGGAACTACCCCCTGGCGACCGACCCCGTCCCGGATCCCACGCACCCCTTGGCCATGTGGGTCTGCCCGTCCTGCGGCCTCGCGCAGCTGCAGAGCGACGACACGGACGAGCCGGAGGTCCCGGTCGCGGCGATGGCAGCGATGGCCCATCAGGAGCAGCAGGCCGTTGCGGATCTCGCCGACCTCCTGGCTGGGCGGGAGACCATCCATGCCTTCGACTCGCCGCACGGCGGATCGGGCATCGTCCCGTATCTGGGGCAGGGCCTGCGGCCGGTCGACGGCCCCGCAGACGTCGTCATCGACACCTTCGGGATCATGCACGACGCGGACCAGGCCGCCGCCTTCGCCGAGCGCGCCGCGGCGACCATGCCGCACGGGATCCTCGTCCTCACGGTCCAGCCGGTGGGTGACATCGTCGCGAGCGGCCAGTGGACTGCGCTTCGTCACGGCCACGTCGCCTATTACTCGATCACCGCGCTTCGTCACGCCCTCGCTCGCGTCGGCTTCGTACCCGTCCGCCTGCGACGGTACGACCTGTACGGGGGCACCGCGGTCGTCGTGGCACAGCGCTCCGGCGAGCCCGACGCCGCGCTCCGGGAGGCGTACGAGTCGGAGGCGGCTGCCGGGCTCTCCACGCCGGCCGGCTTCGCGACGTTGCGCGACAGCGTCGCCACCAGCATCGAGCGGCTGCGCGGCTACCTCGACACACATGCGGCGCGCGGGACCAGGCTGTACGCGTACGGCGCCCCGTCGCGTGCGATCGCGCTGCTGGCCGGCGTGGGCGACGCGACCCGTGCGCTCGTCGCCACCGCCGACGCCTCGCCGGCGAAGCAGGGCCGCTGCCTCCCCGTCAGCCGGGTCCCCGTGATCTCCCCCGACGAGCTGCTCGCCGCCCGGCCGGACGAGGTGCTGCTCCTGCTGTCCGACCTGTACGACGAGGTGCTGACGGCCTACCCGGCCCTGACCGGTCGTCTCGTCTCGGACCTGCCGGACCCTCGTGCGCTCCACGGGAATGGCGTCGATGAGTGACCCAGGGACAGTCCGCAGCTCAGGGACGGAGAGCGGCGAGCACAGCCCGTGCGTACCGGGCGGGTCCTACGAGCGCCGAGCGCACCTCGAGGTGTCCCAGGCTGCGCGTGTAGCCGTGGGGGAACCCGAACTCGCGGTCGACCTGCTCGGGGTCGGCCGAGCCTCCCGCGGCGAGCGTGCGGATGCGGCCCAGCGCGGCGGGCAGCAACGGCAGCGCCAAACGGAGCAGCTTGGGGTTGAGGGCCGTCTTCGTCAGCCAGGCGCCGAGGCCGACTCCGTACCCTCGAGCCTGGGCCTGCAGGGCGGAGATCTCGGCACGATGGCGGTGCCAGACGACGGCGGCCGGCTCCACGGCGACGGCCCAGCCGGCGCAGATCACCCGTACGAACAGGTCGATGTCCTCGCCGCCCATCGTCGGCGTGCCGGGTCCCATCGCAACGTCCAGCGCCCCCACCTCGGAGTAGATGCGGCGCTTCACGGCGAAGCAGGCGCCGGTCCCGTATGCGCCGACCTGGAACGGGAACAGCGGCACGTCACCGGGCGGATCGGCGAGCCTGTACTGGCGTGGCGTCCTCGCGTCGTCCCAGGTCACACGGTTGTCGAACCAGGCCTGAGGGCGCGTACGGACCTCGCCGGTCGCCACGAGCGCGCAGACCAGGGCGACGTCGTCGGCGCGGGCGAAACCGGTCGCCAGCCCCGTGAGCCAGTGCCGGTCGACGATGACGTCGTCGTCGACGAACGCGACGATGTCGTACGCCGCAGCGCGCAGGCCGCGGTTGCGGCCGCGGGAGACGCCGGGTCGCGGCTCGGCCACGTACCGGACCCTGTCGTCGGGATGGTTCGCCACGAGCTCACGGGTCTCGTCCGTAGTGCCTGCGTTGTCGACGACGATGACCTCGAACGTCGGGTAGTCGGTCTCGAGCACCGACTCGAGCGCGTCCGCGAGGAGCGCCGCACGATCCCGACTGCACATGACGACGCTGACGGGCGGTGTCGGCGGGTCGGACTCCGGCATCCGCTCCGGCAGCGTGGCGACCGCCTCGCGCACAGCGGCCCGGGAGACACTTCCCTGTGTGACCGGCACCGTGACGAAGCCCATCAACGTACGGCCGTCGCGCACGAGCAGGCGGGCGCTGTGATAGCCGTCAGTGCCGGCCAGCGGCAACGGGTCAGCACCGTCGAGGTCTCGTCGGTCGCACTCGCCGATCCAGACGGCGCCCGGCCACTCAGGCTCTCCCCAAGGGGACATCGGACGCTCCAGCACCAGATCACGATACCTGAGCGACTAGGGGCTTCACGATCCTTGTGCCGATCGCGAGGCGGCCGATGAGCTCGACCTTCCGCGCCGCGCCGGTGACACCGCCGATCGGCGAGCCCCTCGTTCGTACGCTCGCCGGCATCGCCATCCTCATCTTCGGCGGCATCGCCGCGGTCATCGCGTGGCAGGCGCCGAACGGCGGAATCGCGGGCATGTGGGTGACGCTGGCCCTACAGCTCGTCCCCGGAGCCGTGATCGGTCTGTACTTCCACCTCCGCGGCGTCGCCCTGGCCCTGGCCACCGTCTTCGGAAGCGCCGCGGCGCTGGTGCTGATCTCCCTGCCGATGGCCTGGTTCGGGTGGTGGCACGTACGGCCGGTGGCCACGGTGCTCCTGCTCGCCACCTCCAGCTTCGGGGCCGTCATCACGTCTGGCGACGTACGGCACATCGATCGGGGTGCCGCGCCCGAGATCGCGCACCGGATCCGGCAGTGGACGTTCGGTCCCGGCGGTCTGGCCACCATCGGCTTCGCTCTCGCCCTCGCCTCCGCCAAGCACGGCCTCCCCCAGCAGTGGGGAGCCATCGCCGCCGCGGGTCCCGTCTGCTGGCTCGGCCTGCTGCTCATCATCGGCGCCGTCGCCTGGTCCTTCGGCGGAGGCGGCGGCGGGCCGGGATGGGCCGTGGTGCTGCTGAGCTGTGCGATACAGAGCGTGCAGGCGATGAGCTACGGGCTCCCGACGGTGCAGGTCGCCGCCCGCCACGTGGGGATCGCCGAGTCCATCGTCGCCAACGGCAGAGTGTTCCCCGAGAACGACATCTACCAGGCCTGGTCCGGCCTGTTCGCGTCCGCGGCGTTCGTCAAGGTCGCCTCCGGCTGGAACGACCTGCTCCTGTACGCGACCGTGTGGGGCGCCGTCGCCGCGGCCATCATGGTCCTCGCGGTACGCGCGGTCGCGGGCCAGTTCCACGGCGAGAAGCGCGCGTGGTCGGCGGCCCTCGTCTTCGGCCTGGCCTCCTCGCTCAACACGACGTTCTTCGCTCCGCAGATGTTCGGCTTCGTCGGCGCCTTCGTCATCATCGGGCTGATGCTGCGCCTGGGGGACCCGCGCTACGGCCGTTACGTCATCAGCGACGCCGTGGTCGTGATCGCGACGGCGGTCGCGGTGACGCACCAGCTGAGCCCGTACCTCGCCTTCCTCGCGGTCGCGGCGCTGACGATCACCCGCATGATCCGGCGCTGGACGGCGGGGCTGCTGCTCATCGTCCCGGCGGTGCTGTTCGCCTTCCTCAACCGCGACGTCCTCGGGCCCTTCATCTCGTCACGCGATCTAGGGCAGTTCCTCGAGAACCTCCGGCCGCCCACCCACGCCACGTCCACCGCGCTGGAACCCTCGCTCATCAACCGGGTCACGTTCGACGTGCCCGCCGTCACCCTGGCGGTGATCGGCGTCCTCGCTCTCGTCGTGCTCTGGAAGCACAGGACCCGGCAGATACTCGCGCTCGTGGTCGCCGCTCTCAGCCCCGTCGCGCTGTTCTTCGGGTCGAGCTACGGCAACGAGGGCATCTTCCGGGTCGCCCTCTTCGCTCTGCCCTGGCTGTCGATCCTCGTCGTCTACCTGCTGCCGGAACCGGGCCGACGGTTCTGGACGGTGAGCCTGCATCCGGTACGTACCGTGTCCATCCTGCTGCTGAGCCTCGTCCAGGTGATCGGCTGTACGGGGATGGACTACTCACGGGTCGTGCGGGCGAACGACGTGGCCGCGATCACGTGGATCGAGAACACGGTGCCGCAGGGCAGCTACGTGTTCATGCTGGGTACGGACCTGGCCGAACCCCTGTTCGTGACGGGCCGCCTGCTCCCGTACATCTCTCGCGAGACCCTGCTCAAAGACACGCCGCCCGCGTATCCCACGACGACAGGCACCGCGTACGACCCGAAGCAGGACCTGGCCCGGATGACCGATGCCTGGGCCTCCCAGCCGAACGCGAAGCACGTGTACGTGCTGGCGACCGACTCCATGCGCATCTTCGACGAACGGTACGGGCAGCAGCTCGTCGCCGACCAGATCCGGCTCGAGGCCCAGCTGCGCGCGAACACCGTCAGCTGGCAGGTCGTGTACGAGCAACCGGGAGCCCGCGTGTACGAGTTCCTCGGGGTGTCCCCGTGAGCCTTCCCGCCGTGGTGGTCCTGGCGCACGCGAACCCCAGGCACCTTCATCGCCTGGTCGCCGCGCTCGCGCCGATGCCCGTCTTCCTGCACGTGGACGCCACCACCCCCGACGACGTCTTCGCGGCGATGCGCGAGGGACTTCCCGACACCGTCCGCATCCTGCCGCGGCTCAGAACCGGGTGGGCGTCGTACGGGCTGGCCGAGGCGGAGCTGTCCGGCTACCGCGCCGCGCTCGCCGAGACCGACGCCGACCACCTCGTGCTGTGTACGGGCGCGGACTACCCGCTCGCCAGCGCCGACGAGATCGTGGGCACGCTCGCCGGCTATGCCGGACGCAGCTGGCTGGAGGTCTCCACCTTGCCGATCAAGGACTGGGGACCGCTGGGCGGCTACGACCGGTTCCTGTGGCGCAACCGCCTGCGCGACAGGTCGCGTGAGTGGTCGCCGATCCCCCGGCCGTGGCCGAAGGGCCTGCGCCCCGCAGGTGGGTCGCAGCTGAAGATCCTGGCCCGGCACCACGCCGAGCGACTGATGGGCATGCTCGGCGAACGGCCTGAGCTCGTCCCGTACTTCCGTGAGGTCTGGATCCCCGACGAGACGATGGTGCCCA
>PMBM01000182.1:45743-56316 GCA_003153855.1 Propionibacteriaceae bacterium | reverse complement strand
GAGTCGGCCACCGACGTGCTCGACGCGATCGACGCCGAGCTCCGGGTCCCATGAGCAGCGAACGCGGCAGCCGCGGGGACCTGTTCGGCCGCGGCATGATCTACGTCGTCGTCTGGTCGATGCAGATGGTCGTGGCGACGGTCGTCTCCCCCGTGCTCGCCCACGTCCTGCCGGTCGCGGCGTTCGGGTCGCTGGCCGCCGCCATCGCCCTGTACCAGCTGCTGCTCATCGTCATCGTGTTCGGCCTCGACCAGGCCCTCGCCGTACAGCGCGTCGAGGACGTCGACGACGACCAGCGAGCACGTGGCCTTGTCGCGGCGGGGTTGGTCGCGAGCATCGTGGTCACCGGCCTGGCCGCCGCCACCTCCTCGTGGTGGGGACCGGCGCTCGGCTTCACGAGCCAGCACCTGCTCCTGCTCACGCTGGGCTGGACGCTGCCCGGTTCCGCCGTCCTGCTCGTCCTGTCGCTCCTGCAGGCCGAGGACCGGCTCCGGCGGTTCTCGGTGGTGAGCCTCATCTCGACCGTCGGTAGCCAGCTCGTCGGGATCGCCCTGCTGTTCATCGTCGGCCGCACGGCCGAGACGTACGCGATCGGCGGCGTCGTCGGGCAATGTACGGCTCTGGCCGTGGGTCTCTTCTGGGTGAGGCCGCGCCTGCGTGGGCTGCTGGACCTGGACTCGGTGAAGCGGGCACTGCAGCTCGGGATGCCGCTGGTACTGACGAGCCTCGCCGAGTACGTGCTCACCGCCGGAGACCGGTTCCTCATCCAGCGCTGGCTCGGTGCGGTCCAGGTGGCCCGCTACCAGGTCGCGTTCACGGTGGGCAACGTCGTCACGCTGCTCCTGACGTTCACGAACCGGGCCTGGCTGCCGCGGCTCAAGAGCATCGTCGATCCCGACGAGCGCTGGAAGGTGATCGGTGCGTCGCGCGACGGCGTGTACGTGCTGGCCGGCTGGGCAGCGTTCGGCATCACCATCGCCGCACCCGCTCTGCTTCGGGTGTTCGCGCCCGAGTCGTACGGACTCGACACCCTCCTGGCCGTGGTCGCCGTCGTCGGTCTCGGCGCGCTCCCCGTCGCCGCGTCCGTGGCGAGCGGGCAGCAGCTGGTGACGATCCGCTGGTCGAGCCCGTTGGCGTGGGGAGCAGCCGCGGCGGTGGCGGTGAAGGTCGTGGCGACCGTGGGACTGCTGCCGATCTGGGGCATCGATGGCGCCGCGGTGGGGACACTGCTGGCGCTGTTGGCCCAGGCGATCGTGCTGCGCTTCGCCGTTGCCCGCCGGCACGGGGTGGCGCACTCCCGACCCCGAGTGCTGGTGTTCATCGGCCTCGTCGTGGTCGGCTCGCTGGGGTCGGTGTGGCTGCCCCAGAGCCTCACCTGGAACATCGTCCGGTTCAGTGTCGCGGCCGTGTGCGTCGTGCCGTTCTGGCTGTCGCTGCGTCGGCTCCAGCGCGGCTAGGAAACGAGCGGGCGGGACCACAGGCGAGGAACACGGGCCCAGCCGTGGCGGCGCAGGTCCCAAGCCTTCCACGACAGGCTGGTCAGGGCGGCGATGCGCCGGTCGCTCGCGGAGATGCTGTACGTGTCGCGGACGCGCTCGACGAACCGGACGTTCTCCTGGAACTGCTCCTCGTCGTGGTGGCTGGACAAGGACTTCGTCCACACCCGGAAGGCCGCGAGCGACTCCTTCATCCCGTACAGGTCGCCCCGTCCCAGGATCCGGAGGAACAGGTCGATGTCCATGTTGAACACGTAGTGCGGATCCCAGCCGCCGACCGCCTCGTAGTCGCTGCGCCGGAACATGACGCTGCCCGGTTCGCCGATGGGGTTGATGCCGAAGTTGACGATCTGGCGGGCGACGTCAGCGGCTTTGTGGCGTCCTACCAGCTGGTGCAGGCCGGTGCCTCTGGCGAGCACGTAACCCTCGCCGTCGATGAGGTGGCGACGGCTGGCCACGAGGCTGACCGAGGGGTCGTTCCTGAGAACGGCAGCCTGTTTGCTGAGAGCGGTGGGGTGGATGAGGTCGTCGGCGCAGACGAGCTTGACGAACTCCCCTTGGCAAAGGTCCATCGCGCGTCGCCAGTTGTCCGCAAGTCCCATGTACTGGGAGAAACTCGTGAACCGGACACGGGGGTCCGACGTGAACCGTCGAGCCGCTCGATCGGTGCCATCGCCGGACGCGTTGTCTATTACGACAACCTCAAATGACGAATGATCCTGCGAGATCACAGACCTGAGAGTTGCCGGCAAACTCTCAGACGCGCGATACGCTGGGATGCAGACAGACACCTCAGGCGACACGAAACCTCCCCACCGACGGGTCCGGGCAGCAGCGCAGACCCGATTCCCCAGGATGAATCTATCGCCGCGACCGAGAAATCCCTAAGGGGAAGTCAAATACATGTCAGGTCCACGACGTATTCGCGTGCCGCTGGTCAGCGCCGCCACCATGGGGCTGCTGCTCCTCGTCAACGTCTCCTCGGCCGTGAGCGGTACGGGTTCGCTGGGTACTGTCAGCCCGCAGCTGGCCGTTCCCGCCGCCGACGGCAGGTACGACGGCTCCGCTGACATGTCGCAGGGCCGACAGCGACCCGCTCCTGACTCACCGTCCACCGCCGTCACACCGAGTGCGTCGACCGTGGCGTCCTCCGGGTCGGCCAGCCTGTCGGCGTCCGCCGCGGCGGCGTCCGCAGTGAAGGTCACCGCGGCAGCCGGCACCTCGGCGATGGCCACCGCCAAGACGACGAAGGCATCCGCGCCGAAGTCGACCACCCTCTCCGGCGGGAACCCGGCCAACGCCACGACGCCGCCCGCGTACTCCGGCTACGCCGTGGACTGGTCGGACAACTTCACCACCCCTCTCGACCAGACCAAGTGGGCCCGTTACGGCTACGGCGGGCAGGCTCCCGGGCAGGGCGGGATGGGGCTCTACCAGCAGGCGAACGCGTTCACGTCGAACGGCCTTCTGACGCTGCGCACCCAGTACCAGAACGGCGCCTGGTCGAGCGCGGGCATGAGCAGCGGCGACTTCTACTCCGCGGCCGGCGGCCGCTGGGAGGTCCGGGCCAAGTTCCCGGTCGCCAAGGGCATCGGCTACGTGTTCCTGCTGTTCCCGGCCGACGGCACGTGGCCCCCGGAGATCGACATGGCGGAGGGCCGCGTCAACGGTCCTCAGGTGATGTCGACCTATCACTGGGGCAGTGCCAACAGCACTGACTCCCAGTACCTCAACAACACGACCATGAGCGGATGGCACACGTACGGCGTCATCATCGGGACGAGCACCATCACGTACACGTTCGACGGCAAGCCGTGGGTGACGATCAACAACTCCCAGGTCACCACCAAGAAGCTGTGGATCGGCTTCCAGTGCGCGGCCATGGACCCCAACGGCTCCGCGAAGCAGTACGAGACCGTCGACGGCGGCGTTCCCGGCCCGCTCACGCCCGCCGTCTCGGACATTCAGATCGACTGGGTCGCCCACTACGCAACCGCCTGACCGACCAACCCCGCCCCTTGCAACGCCCCTTGTCACAACGACTTTGACGAGGGTCGTTGAGGCTTCTCTCAGTTATGTGAAGAACCCCTCATCTGGGGCTGTCCACACCCTGCCTCACCTGTAGCGTCCTTCATGCCAGGACGGCTATAGGGGGGAACCTAGACATGCCAGTCTCGCGTAGTTCTGCACGCCTGAAATTCGTGTCGACGGCTGTCGCCGGACTCAGTCTTCTCGTCGTCCAAGCCGCAGCCGCGCCTGTTGCCGAGTCCGTCTCCGCGACCGGCTACCCCGCTGCTCAGGCAACCTCCGCTGCGTCCGTGCAGGACATCCCGTCAGCCTCCACGGCCCCAGCGACGACGTCCGCCGCTACGACGTTGACACCCTCGGCGCCGTCGAGCACGGCCACGAGCTCGTCCTCGGCATCGACCGCATCCCGTGCGGCCACCGCATCCCGTGCCACGCAGGCATCGGCGAGCACGACCAGCGCGACCGAAGCCGCCTCGGCCGCCGACGCGAGCGCGACGGCCCTGGCAACCGCGACCGCCACCGGCACCTCGACGACCCGGGGCATGTCGTCGAACCAGAAGGCGACCGGGACGTACAGCGGCTGGACGGCCGACTGGACCGAGAACTTCAACGTACCGATCGACCAGACGAAGTGGGTCGCGTACGGCTACGGCGGTCAGGCCCCCGGGCAGGGAGCCATGGGTCTCTACAAGGAGTCGAACGCGTTCACGTCGAACGGCAGCCTGGTCCTCCGTACGCAGTACCAGAGCGGCGCCTGGTCCAGCGCCGGGATCAGCAGCGGTGACTTCGAGGCCGTCTCCGGGGGTCGCTGGGAGGTGCGGGCCAAGTTCCCGCAGTCCAAGGGCATCGGCTACGCGTTCCTGCTGTACCCGGACGACGGCACCTGGCCGCCGGAGTTCGACCTCGCCGAGGGCCGCGTCAACGGACCGGAGATCGACGCCACCTACCACTGGGGCACCCAGAACTACCAAGACCTGAGCATCCTGCAGAACGCCGACATGCACAGCTGGCACACGTACGGGGTCATCATCGGCTCGAACACCATCTCGTGGACGTTCGACGGCACGCCGTGGCGCACCATCACGAACTCCTCCGTGACCACGAAGAAGATGTGGATCGGATTCCAGTGCGGCGCCATGGACCCGAAGGGCTCCGCCAAGGCGTACGAGACCGTCGACAACGGCGTTCCCGGCCCACTCACCCCGGCCGTCTCCGACATCCAGATCGACTGGGTCGCCCACTACACGAAGAGCTGAACCACCCTCGCCCCAGAGACGAGGCACGGCCGGCCCGGGTGAGTTTCACAACTCGCGCCCGGTGTGGGCGGAGCCGGCTGCCACCCGACAGGCAAACGGTGCATAGGTGACACCCGCGACGGCGAGCCCCGCACCATCCGCCCCACTTGCCTGTCCACGAGATCCCCCGGGGGCGCTCGCCTGATGGGCGAGGGCAACCGAACCGCTCCGTGAGGACGTGCGCAGCGCCAGCCGGGTACGTGTCACGAAGGCCGCCGGCGAAGCTCGGAGGCTAGACGACCTGGCGGATCAGGGCCTCGGCCGCGTCCACGATCTGGTGCGTCTCACGCTCCCAGTGGGGCTCTTGGCTGCGGTACGGACCAGTGGCCAGCGAGATGATCACGGCAGCGGCGCGCAGGCGCAGCTCGGTCGGGTCGACGCGCTCGTCGAAGACCGGCACCCACGTCCGAAGCAGGTGGTGTACGCGCTCAGCCTGACGCGCGTTCATCCGCTGCACGGTCGAGAGGTGCGCCACGAGGCACGCCAGGTCGTCGGCCCGGCGGCCCGGTCCGACGGTGTCGATGTCGAGGATCCCGGAGACGTGCCCGTTCCGTACGTGGATCTGGCCTTCGTGGAAGTCCCCGTGCGTGGGCTCCTCACCTTCGGGACAGCCCTCG
This sequence comes from Propionibacteriaceae bacterium, assembly GCA_003153855.1. Classification (GTDB taxonomy): domain Bacteria; phylum Actinomycetota; class Actinomycetes; order Propionibacteriales; family Propionibacteriaceae; genus Fen-668. The sequence goes on along the minus strand of PMBM01000182.1, from coordinate 50,880 downwards.
AGGCCTTGCATGATCTGGTCGGACATCCAGTCCAGCCTCGGCTGGAGGGGTGGCAGCGCTTGAGAGACCATCCGGGCGTAGTGCTTCACGGCCTCGGCCCAGGGCGGACGGCGTTCCAGCGCAGCGACCGACGCCGGCATGGCGTCGAGCACGCGGATCAGCCGCTCGGCGGTCGTGGGCGGCTCGTCGTCGAAGATCGCCCGCGCGAGCGGTCTCCCGGGCAGCTCGTCGAGGATGAGCAGGTGGTCGGAGGTGGCGGCCAGGATCACCGGAGCCGGTACGCCCGCCTCGAGCAGCAGCTCGTGGCGCGACTTCACGGACTCGAAGAGCCGCTCGCGCAGCACCTTCACGTACAGCACCCGTGCCGGCGCCGTGACCGTACACTTCAGCACCGCCCGTCGCCGCGGCCGGTAGCCGATCATGTCGAGGCGGATCTGGTCGACGCCGACCGGTGTCGGGAAGACCCTGTACTCGTTGAGGACGGCGGCCATCTCGGTGGGGTACGCGGCGCGCTCGAGGCCCGGTAGGTCGGGGTCCTTGGGGTAGATCCACACGGCCACCTCACGGTCGCCGTCGGCGAAGATCGCCGCGCGCTCGTCCGTACGTGCCAGTCCACCCGCTCGCGCCGAGACCCCGAGGAGCTCCTTGCGGACACCGTGGGGCCACTCGACGGACGCGACGTACGTGGCCGTGGTCGAGCGCTGGGGGTTCGCGTCGATGTGGTCGAGCGCCCACGACTGGAGCACCCCGCCCGCATGCTGCACGGCTGTGCGCAGGAGGTTTCCCACCTCGTCTCCGGTCAGGAGCTTCGAACCGTCCGGATCGCGCACGTCACCTCCTCAGCACGCCTCAACACAGGGCTCTGGTCGCCGCTGAGCCTATCGGTCGCCTTCGAGGGGGACCGCACTCCCCTCGCTTGTCGACGCGCCGTCGGGATCGTTCCCCGCCTCGTCGGCCTTATCCTCCGCCGGACGGATCGTGATGCGTGCGGCCCGCCGACCGTCCAGCTCGGTCACCGTCATGTCGAACGGCGACTCGGCCCGGCCCTTGACTTGCGGCACGACCACGCGGACGCTGTCGCCGACCTCGGGGAGCGCACCGCGCTGAGCGACCCAGTAGCCGGCCACCGTGTCGTACGGCCCTTCCGGGAGCTCGTACCCGGTGCGGTCCGCGAACTCCTCCAGCGTGATCAGGCCGTCGACCTCGACGGAGCCGGACAGCCGCACGATCGACACGTGCGCGACGTCGTACTCGTCCTGGATCTCGCCGACGAGCTCCTCGACGAGGTCCTCAAGCGTCACGATGCCCGCCGTGCCGCCGTACTCGTCGCGCACGATCGCGAGCTGCGAGTTCGTACGACGCATCTCAGTCAGCGCGTGTAGGATCTTGACGGTCTCGGGCAGGGAGATGACGGGCCGTACGAGGCGCGACACGGGCGCGTTGCGCGTCGAGGAGTCGAGGTCCATGAGGTCTCGCACGTGGAGGAAGCCGAGCACTTCGTCGACGGTCTGGCCGGTCACCGGGTAGCGGCTGTGCGGCGCGCCCTGGACAGCGCGCAGGGCGGCGTGCGCCGGCATCGACCCCGCGAGGAAGTCGACCTCGGTGCGCGGCACCATCACCTCGCGGAGCGACCGCTCACCGGCGTCGAACAGCTGCTCGACGATGTTGCGCTCCTCGACGCCGAACGACTGCGAACCGCTGACGAGCGCTCGGATCTCCTGCTCGGAGACCTGCTCGCGCCCCGCGTTCGGGTCGCCACCGAACAGCCGCACGACGGCGTTCGTCGAGACACCGAGGAACCAGATCAGCGGACGTACAGCCTTCGCGATCGTGTCGACCAGCGGCGCCAACGCCATGGCGAAAGCCTCGGCGCGCTGCATCGCAAGGCGCTTGGCGGCGAGCTCGCCGAGCACGATGGCGAAGTACGAGATGGCGATGGTGATGACGATCAGCGCGAGTGTGCCCGCGATGCTCTGGGGTGCACCCCATCGGACGAACACGGGAGCCAGGAACTCGGCCAGCGTCGCGCCTCCGAACGCAGCGGACAAGAACCCCGACAACGTCACACCGATCTGTACGGCGGACAGGAACCGGTTCGGCGAGGCCGCCAGCTCGGCGACCTTCGCGCCGCGCTTGCCCCGCGCGGCGAGCTGCTTGAGCTGGGCCTCACGAAGGCTGACCAACGACATCTCCGCGGCGGCGAACACGCCTCCGACGAGGATGAAGACGAGGATCAGCAGGATGTCCTGCAGAACAGGGCTCATGCCGCACCCCGGCTCGTACTGTCTGGGTCAGTCACGGGGGGAGTCTATCGAGGCAAGCGCAACGTCAGGTTCCGGAGAGGACCTATCCCGCTGAGGAGGGGACTTCACCCGTACAAAACCTCTCCCCACCCCCGCCCTACCGGGAGTACACCTGGTCAGCCGGTGGTGTGGTCCACGGAAGGACTGTGTCCCACTCGGAGAAGGTGAGATCTATCGATGTCGTGCCGGGCTGCTGGAATCTCAGCAGTTCGCCCGTACCGTCTGCCGCGATCCAGACGTTCTGGTCGTAGGTGAGCAGAGACCTGGTCAACAGATACACCGACCTGCCGTTCAGCACCGTGTTCTCGACGGTGAAAGGGAACATGTCCGCCTCCAGGGCGGTCGCCTTTGTGACCACATCGATCTCGTCGCCGATGGACTTCGTACCGGCGGCCTTCTTCGGCGACGCCTTGACGTACTTCGTGCCGATCTTCGCAGCCAGCTCGTCCGTAACACCGCCCGACTTCCAGAACGCCGCATCGCCCTTCGTGTAGCGCACGTCGCCCAGGATGATCACCTCACCTGTGGCGCCGTTCGTCGTGAACCTTGTCCACGAGTTGGTGCCGTCCCGCGTTCCCACGATCTCCAGGTCCTGGGTCGAGGTTGGGGTGCTCACGGTGCCTTTCACGCGGGCTGATCTCGCGGCAGCCAGCATCTGCAGAGTCGAATCCCACAGCCCCTTCGCAGAGGCCTTCGCAGAGGCCTGCGCGGCGATGGTGCCGGCCAGGGGCACAAGGGTGCACCCGGTCAGTGAGAGCGCGGCGGCCAGAAGCACTGCAAGAACACGTGAACGGCGACTGCCGGGCATGTCGACTCCTGGGATGAGTGACGCCAGGTTAGCGACCGCGCTGAGAGGCGGGGCTCCTTTTGCACAATCACATGGACATTGCGTGACACGCTGATGATGGCGTTCACACCCGCCCTACACGTCGCCCAGGATGCGCGCGAGGAAGACCCCGAACTCCGGCGAAGCAGCGGCTCGCTACAGCCTGATGACCTGTGCGGCCGGCGGCGCGGTGAAGGCGACCGGTACGTTCCAGTCGGAGAAGACCAACTCGTCCGTACCGTCCGGCGACTCGAGCCGGATCTTAAGCAGCGTGTACGCCGTGTCGGTGACCCAGATCGTCATCCGACCCGACTTCGTCGACACCGAGAAGAGGTAGACGGGATGCCCGTTGAGGGCCGTCTTCTCCGCGATCACGCCCATGCCGTCGCTGACGGCTTGGGTCGTCTTCAGCGAACCGACGATGGCGCTGACGTTGAACTGGCCCATCGTCGCGTCGGTCGTCGCCATGTAGCGGCTGCCGATCGCGCCGATCTGGTCCTGCGTCAGCCCCCTGGCCTTCCAGTACGCGGTGTTCGCCTTGATGTAGTACGTCCCGGCGACCGTGGTCACCTCGAAGCTCTCGAGGCCCAGCGTGATCGTGGACTTGTCGTTGCTGTTGTCGCAGGCACCGGACAGGTCGACGGTCGCCTCCCGCTTGTCCATGTGGACGGTTCCGCTCACATGCATGGTCCTCGCGGAGGCAAGCGACGACTGGAACGAGCTCCACAGCTGGCCCGTCGTCGGTTCTGCCGGAACCCCCCGCGCCGTCGTCTGTACATGGGCGCGCAGGGCGGGATCGTCATGGGCGCGGTACAGGGCGGCAGGCTGCGCTTGGCCGCAGGCAGCGAGACTCAGAGCGACAACGCAGCCAAGCATCGCGGCGGCGAGGCGCGGAGTACGCATGGTGGCTCCTCTGGGGTACCGGTCGCGTCACGGTAACCGATCTCCGTTCCGGGACAGAGAAGTCGTAGAAAGTTCTCAGCCCCGCCCTCGATGTGAGGACGGGGCTGAGCACGTACAGCTCGATGGGCGCTCAGGCCAGCGCGGACTTCAGGTTGTCGTCGATCGCCGCGAGGAACTCCTCGGTGGTGAGCCAGGCCTGCTCCGGGCCGACCAGGAGCGCGAGGTCCTTGGTCATCTTGCCCGACTCGACCGTCTCGACGCAGACCCGCTCGAGCGTGTCGGCGAAGGCCACGACGTCGGGGGTGTTGTCGAGCGCGCCGCGGTGCTTGAGGCCACCGGTCCACGCGTAGATCGAGGCGATCGGGTTCGTCGACGTCGGCTTGCCCTGCTGGTGCATGCGGTAGTGACGGGTCACGGTGCCGTGCGCCGCCTCCGCCTCGACCGTCTTGCCGTCGGGGGTCATGAGGACGCTGGTCATAAGGCCGAGCGAGCCGAAGCCTTGCGCCACCGTGTCGGACTGCACGTCNNGTAGCCGCCCTCCCACTTCATGGCCGAGGCGACCATGTCGTCGATGAGACGGTGCTCGTACGTGAGGCCGCGTGCCTCGAACTCGGTCTTGAAGTCCTTCTCGTACACAGCCTGGAAGATGTCCTTGAACGCACCGTCGTACGCCTTGAGGATCGTGTTNNGTCGACAGGTAGACCGGGTAGTTGCGCAGCAGGCCGTAGTTCAGCGAGGCGTAGGCGAAGTCCTCGATGGACTTGTTGAAGTTGTACATGCCCATCGCGACGCCGCCGTCGGGTCCGAACTTGGCGACCTCGAACTCCATCGGGGCCGAGCCGTCCTCGGGCGTGTAGGTGATGGTGACGACACCGGCGCCGGGGACCTTGAAGTTCTGCGCCTTGTACTGGTCGCCGTGCGCGTGACGGCCGATGACGATCGGCTTCGTCCAGCCCGGTACCAGCCGGGGGATGTTCGAGATGATGATCGGCTCGCGGAAGATCACGCCGCCGAGGATGTTGCGGACCGTCCCGTTGGGCGACTTCCACATCTCCTTGAGGCCGAACTCCTCGACGCGGGCCTCGTCCGGGGTGATGGTCGCGCA